>JAFQEL010000025.1 GCA_017399065.1 Clostridia bacterium
ATGAACTATACAGAGTTTTACAAAAACCTTGCCGATGACGAAAGCGAAGAAAAAGAGGAAGAATATATTGCAGATTCATCATCCGAGCCCTTGACTATGTTACTTACTGCTATGCGTAAAGAAGCAGTACACGAGGTTTTCGATAAGCTGTATTATGACGAGCAGTATATGGTTGCGAATAGGTTAGGCTTTTGTATGGACTGCTTTTCGGATTACTATATGGATAAGTCTGTCACCGACAAAGACAGAAATCCTAAAAAGGTGAAATTTAAGAAAATGACTTACCTCGACCTTGCAAATACCTTTGGAAAATCCTCACCCGATACCGCATTTCAGACCGTTAACCGAGCCTATGCAAAAATGCGGGAGTGGCTGAAGGGTACGGAGTATTTTAAAGGGGAATAAAAAGAAAAAAGCCCCGTTGAGGCAGGTGGACTGCACAACGGGGATAAAAATATTATCGTATTCTTATTTAATTTTATGTTTAGCAAATTAAGTTTTTAAATGCAAATCATATTATCAAACAGTTGCGATATGAATTATTCGAAAACGAAAGGATTTACATCTCGATTATGCCAACGATTAAGAATGTTTTCTCTGTTTTCTTTCAACAAAGAGTGAAAACTTTCTGAGAATAAACCATCGCCACTATTGCTAACCATATCATTAAAATAGTTTTTTATAATGTTTCTTTTTTCACTTAAAGCATACTTACATTCTAAATTTTTAATTTTATTCAAACAAGCTGTAAGGTATTCAATAATATTTAATAAAATCTCTTTTGAATAGTAAAATGCAAAATATTTTTCATTCACATTTTTAGTCAACCATTCTGTATATTCTTTTTTAAATAAACAAAGCAATTCATTGTTTTTCTCTTCACCACTGAGCTCAAAAGCGTTACAGTCTGCTCGATTCCAAATTCCAATCGATACTATCGCCTCACAAACAATAATTGCACGTTGAAATTTCATTCTTAGCTTTCCATCATCTTTTGGGAAATCTAATAAACTTAAATCTGCAAATACCGCTCTAAAATATTCATTAGGTGTAAGTGATAAAAGGTATATCATCATAATATCAGCGTATCCCTCTTTAAAGAAGTGCACAATGTCGTCTACTTGAGTGTTAATATTTGCAATACTATTTGGTTTTAGATTATTATTGTATAGCAATTTGGAAGATAACCTACGCATTTTTATACCTAATTTTATTGATTCTATATCGTCAAGTTCCGTTTTTGAACAATAAGCATCGTGTAATCTCTGAAACGTTTCAGTGTTATCTATCATACAGAATATTGAATTTTTCAATTGAGAACTTAAGTTTTCTAAAAAGAACATATCTATGTTGCTACACTCAACGCAACTTAACAACTCTAATAATATATTAAAGCATTCCTTTTTAACCTCTAAACAACCTATACCCAATTGATCACAAATTAGGATTGATGTACAATAAATTAAACTATTGATTCGTTCTTCTCTCAAACGCAATGAATTGGGACAATAATGTGAAATTTCATGTGTCAAAGACGTCATGGTGATGAAAGGGCTGTATAGTTCGTGCATTGGAATAGTGATATATAACATACTATCTTTTTTTCCATTTGCACAAAACCACTGAGATGTTTTAAAGTGTCTGCACATTTTTGGAACAACGAAACTAGCGAGTTTCATTTTATTGTTATTATATATTGCATCAAAAGAGGAAAAATAATCTATCAAACACTGTGTATATGCATTATGGTATTCCACAATGCAAGAAGAAACATTATGGTTAAGAGATTCATAACCTGGAGTACGCTGAAATGTTCCATCTATTCTAACAACATATTCAGCTAATTGTTCCCATTCACGGATAAACTTATCTATTTGAATTCCATTACTAACTATTTCGGCTTTAAAATTTCCACCGAATAAGCAGTTGTTTTTCAAATGCTTTAAATAATACAGAAAAAAGTGGGCATTATCTAAAAACAAAAAACATACAGCATCAAAAACGGTGCTTTTACTCATAGTCTCCAATAAAATTAACAAATCAGAAAGAGGTTTCCTCCAATGAAAACCATCTAAAATTTCTTCATTTTCAACAAAAAAATTAAAGAACTCTTTTTTTATTTTTTTGCATGTTTCAGTCAAATCAGTTTTAATTCTTGATTCCTCTGGAGATAATGATATGATAAAATTATTCTCTTTTTTTACACTTTGATGTCTGCTTTTATATGATTCTTTTGACAAAACAGCATTCATAGATAAAATGGCTCTTTTAAATTCTAAGTCCTTATAAATTGCATTATGCAGATCAAAAAAAGCTTGTGGGGTTACTTTATCAAAAGTGCACAAATAATCATAGTTACCAAAACAAAAATGTGGATATGAATCGACATTATATGTCTTTTCCATTTTTGATAACACTCTATTATGTACCGCTAAAGCTTCTTGATATGAATTTGCTACCGCCTGTATTGTAACATCAAATCGTTCTTCCTCAAAATTAATATTTTCAATTGCCTCAGTATTATCAATATCTCTTGGTATTGCACAAATTGTATTTGTATATCCTACTACACAATTTGATTCATATAAATACTCCATTACTGACAATACGCTTGCCGGGTCATTTGTTTTCCATAAAATTACATACTCGCTTAAATCTAAAGAATGGTATATTAAGTATTTTAATGAATATTTTTTATTATTTATTTTATCTAATATTATTTTATTAAGATTTTTTCTTTCTTTTTCTTTATAATTGAAATCTATGCAACAATTGTTTGTATGAATAGTAGAAGCAAAGAAGAAAGCGCAATTACTCTGCCAAAAATCTTCGATTATTCTATTTGGCTTTTCGCTGTTTTTAGGAAATACCAAATATAATGGTTTATAGAATGATTCAATCATACTCTTTGATAAAGTTTCATTACATTTTGTTATCTCATGGAAAACATTATGCATGTTATCTAACTTAAAGGTAAATATACTATCAAATTCACCAAGAGTAATATAGTGTGTAACATTTCCTTTTATTGTTTTATTTAGAGTGGTGCATACTTCATCAAAAAAGCTGTCTTTAGATTGAAATGATTTACAAAGCAACACACACCTGATATCAGAAGGGTTATTTTGATTCATAACGAAAAAACCTCCTCGCTTAATTTTGCAACTAATTGGCTTTTATTGGTTTCTCTTGGGGTTAGAATGTTTTTAATTTTAACTCCAGTTAGAAAAACGTCAGATAGTTCAATAAAATTTTTCTTTTTATCATCAATGATGTAGCTGTCTATTATTTTATCAATATCCTCTTTTAGCTCTTTTTTATAAGTATAACTTTTATTGCATAGATCGCTGTTATTCCAGTCTACATTATCAATCATATTCGCGAAATGTAAAAACTTTTTATTTCCATAGGGTTTTATTTCTGCTTTTCCATATTTAATTTTTTTCGGATTCTTATTAAGTAGTGTAAATCCAATGTAACATATAATGAATTTTACGGAAGGAATATGAGTGAACAAACTATTAATAATATCAAAATCACAATTACCATCAAATAAACATAAATATAATACAAATACTGTTATGTAATATGGACAAAATACTTTTTCAATATTTCCTTTTCTCTTTTTTGCAATACATGTTGGCATACTTGCTCCCCATGATTTTTCAAACCATGGAAAAAAAGAATCTAAAAATTCTTGATTTGCAAAGTGCTCTTCTTTTAAAATTTTTTGCCAAAATATATCATTAAAAAAATACTTAGCCGTTATACTTAAATACCTACCATAATTATTAAAATCAAAAATTTTCTTTTGATTTTCAGGAGAAAGAATCATCCAAGTAAGATTGTATGCTTGCTCTACTTCGTTTTCGCATAAAGCTATTTTTATTTCATCAGCGATAGATTCTTTAAAAGAAGATAGCAACAGATATTGCTGTTCATTAAGCATACCAACTTTTTTTTCATAAGCATCTATTAAAGTAAACAAATAACAATATCCATGTACCGTTATCTTGTTTTTTTTGATTTTCGTAATATTATTTAAACTATCTAAGAAATTATTATTCATAACAAACATCCCATTCTTGTTTATGCTTACAACCTAAAACATGTGTTTTCCCATTTTCTAAAGCGAATTTGATATATCACGCCCCAAAAAAATAAACCTATTATCCCTAATGCACTGATAAGAAAAGACGGTGTATCAGAAAAGATGAACGAAAATGTAATTATCATAAGATTAGTGTAATTGCATCTTTTTATAGTTTTAAAAAATATTACCAAATTTATTCTATGGTGAGGGAATTCATTTAATGGATTAAATAATTTATGTATATTATGATTAATATCCACTTTAACAAATTTGTTTATTGCAAATTGTACAAATCCTACCTCCCACAAAAAGAGACAAGACAAAAGTCCTATTGTTATACAAAAAGATGAAAAGCTATATCCTTCTATAAAACATTCAACACCTGTATATATAAAATTAATTATTCCCACATCTAAAATAAAAAGGAAATGTTTATTAACGTCTATTAATTTTTGGATCAAATCAGAAAATAAAATTGAAAAGATTACAGAAAAAAAAGAATAGCTAGACGCTATAAAAGCGACTAGCCAAGGCGGGTTATTATTTCTCATAATTGTAGACTCCTTTTATCATACAATATGATATATGAACATTTCAGATTCAGAACTTATATTTGCTGTATTAAAGTTTTTAACACAGTTGTTTAATTGATCGTTATCTGAA
The DNA here is from genome assembly GCA_017399065.1 of Clostridia bacterium. Taxonomy (GTDB): domain Bacteria; phylum Bacillota; class Clostridia; order Oscillospirales; family Acutalibacteraceae; genus UBA8612. The sequence goes on from JAFQEL010000025.1 coordinate 4,757, forward strand.
AAAAAAGAATAAGAACTGCTATTTTCGTTTAAAATAGGCAGTCTAATTTGTCTGTTTAATTCTACAGTTTGTAGATTGTGTTTTGCGATTTCTATATTCAAAGAAAAATCCACAATTCCACTCCTTATATCAAAAATTTTATTAATTCATTTTATAGTATATGCAATATTGTGATGCTAAGCAACAATATAAAATGAAACTCAAATCTAATATATTATACACTATATTTTAAAAAAAACAATACTTTTTCAAAAAAATTAAAATGTGCTTCAAAAAAAATTAAAATGTGCTAGTCATTAAGTATTATTACAATTTATCTATTTGTCAAGGTGCATATTTCTTGTTCGTAAAAATAACGTAAATTGCTATTCAGAACGCTGTCTCGGCAAAACTATAACTACTTGTATATACTATTGCTTGGTTTATACTTTTTCAACCTTTCTTGCAAAAACGCTCCATTTTTTGACAAAAACGCTTACTTTTTGCCTTGTTGCACACCGTAACCAAACTCCACAACAGCCTTTTTAAACGTACCTACCTTCCGCATTGAAGTATAAACCTTATACTCATCATCGTCGCATCTGAGTATTACGAAATCCTTAGTAACCTCTTCAACATAGTGTAGGTTTGCTATGTAGCTGTAGTGAGGTTGGGCAAAGGATTTTTCGTCGAGGACCTCTTTCCAGTGCTCCATCGGGTAGTGGGTTTCGATTTTGCCTTTCGTCAGATACAGCACGGATTTTCTATCTTCAATGGCAATGTATATAATTTCGTGTGGGTACACTCTGCAAATGTCTTTATTGCACTTGGTTACAGCTATACCCGGACAGGTGCTATCACACGTTGGAATAAAAATGCCCTTGCAACCGTGGTATGTTATATGGAAATGTGTTAAGCCGTTGCTGTTCATAATTTCCGTTATTTTCTCTTCTGTTTGTCCGATTTCTTTTAACTCCATAATTATTTTTCCTCTTATAAAAAATTACCTTACATATAAAATGTCGGTAAGAGGAAAAAAGTAACACATTTTTTGCTAAAAAACTCGAACTTTGTCGGATTGCACAATCAACACATCCATGAATTATGCACTATGACAAAAATCACCTTGAGTCAAGTGCGCTGTTACAACGGGAAATGAATACTCTTAGTTAAGATGTTGGCTATGTTGCTTAATCAACTCTTTAAATATAAAAGCAACGTTTTTCAACAGATCTCTGAAAAGAGGTTCGTTGTTTTTACATCCAAAAACTTCTACCTATTATTGGTAAATTTACATCAATGATTTTCCGGTTGCGGTATGATATAATGAAAATAAAATTTTTTACAAATTTTTCTGTTACATTTTCAGTTTCGGCTGACTACATAATGAAAGCAGATTTTATCGCATGAAAGGAGGCGGTGCAATGTCGGTAAAAAAACAGGCTTCAGTCTTGCTGCAGCAGTGTTATGATGATTATCGGCTGAAGCTGTTTAATTACTGTCTTGCCCGTCTTTCGGGTGAGCGTGAAGCGGCTGATGACTGTGTTCAGGAAGCGTTTCTGGTGTTTAATAAACGGCTGCTTGACGGTGAGGAATTTGAAAACCCACGGGCTTTTCTTTATCGCACAGCGGAAAACTTTGTCAAGCGCAGGCAGGAGCAAATTACCAAAGAAACCAAACGCAATGTGCCGCTTGAAGCTGCAGAGGATACGGCGATAAGTGACGAGATTTATACTGAAACACTCGACAGTATTGATTTTAATTCTCTTGCAAAACGTCTGATTGACGAACTGAGCGAGGACGAAAAAACGCTGTATCACCTGCGGTACATACAGAACACCCGTGTTGATGAAATTGCTTTGGCTTTAAATATTTCACGGCCTGCGGCTTCAATGAGGCTGGTAAGGCTGAAAACAAAAATAACCGATATGGTAGGGACAATAAATTTCGAGAAAGGAGACCGAAATATATGACCGTAACAGTTAACAGAGAAGTTTTTCTTCACCCTGATTTTATGCAGGATTTATCACAGAAACTCTGCGATTACCTCAACGCCCTTATTGATGCGGAGCTTGAAAAGGAAGATGCGGATTTTGATTTCATAGACGAATGTGCTTGTGCCATTAACGCAATCCGTGAAGGCTTTGTTGATGCCGTTCTCCCGGTGATTTCACGCAAAGAATTTATGGCAAGGCTTGGCATAAAAACAAACAGAGTTTCCAAGTCTTTTGCAGCGGTTGTCGCTGCGGCGATTATGCTTGTTGCAGGCAATTCGGCAATTGCTGGCGCAACGGACTACAATATTATCGAAGAAGTTGCACAGAAAATTGCTGATTTTATTTCAAACAGCGAGGAAGAAACAACACTTCCGCCTCAGACTGAGCCAACAACAAAACCGGTACAAACAACGGTTTTACACCAAAAGGAAGAAGATATAACCATTGAGTTTGAAGAAGGCTTTAAAACAGAATACAATGTCGGTGAGCAGCTGAATACAAACGGATTAAAAGTATATTTACTTTATGACGACGGCAGTAAAAAGGAGCTTGAGGTACAAAGCTGTAAAATAGCCGCTTCACCGTCTTTTGGCAAAGCGGCAGGCTATGAAACCGTAACGGTAAGCTACGGCGAATTTGAGCAGAGCTTCAAGGTGCGAATTCTCAATACAGAAAGCACACCCTTGCTCACTTCAATCTACGCAACATTCCCTGAAGGCTACGATTTCACCGCAGATGACTTGAACAATATCGATTTGAGCTTTATGCAGGTCTATGCCGTTTACAGCGACGGAGATAAAACTGAACTCGCTGCAGATGAATATACCATTGAAAAGGACTATGAAAAATCTTTCTTTGAAGAAAAAGTAACGATAACAATTGTTTATAAAAATTGTTCTTGCTCATTTATGATATTCAAGAAGTAAGCTTTTGACCAATTAACAAAGAGGAAGGGAAAATGAATTTTAGTATATCAAAAGAAACCATTTTAAATGGAATGGAAACAATGAACGGCTTCGGACTTCGTCTTACCGGTTCGGAGGGTCAGCAGAAATTTGTGGATTATCTGAAAGACGAAATTCACAAAATGGGTTTTAAGACGTACAGCGACCTTTATTCTTTTGACCGTTGGGAGGAAAAGCATTCTTCGATTAAAATTAAAAATAATGACGGTGATGAAGAAATTGAAGTTACCTCTGCGTGGCCATATTCAGGTGAAACCGATGAAAACGGCATCACAGAGGAAATAGTAGAGATTTTCGGTAAGCATATCAACTATCTTCCAGCAAGAGGCAAGATTGCCCTTGTAAAAGTTAAAGACCTTGAAAAAGTACCGACAGGCTTTGCTTTTAATCAGCGTAATTCATACCCGAACGGCTTGTCGCTTCCGAAAAACTATAAAGGTCCCGTTGCAGATTCTTTTGTTAAAATACCTCTTATCTCAGTTGCAAAAGCAATGGGCGTTAAGGCTGTTATATGCATATGGGAAGGTATGAGTGATGAAATGGTAAAGGGACAATATCTTCCTTTTATTATGGATTATCAAGGTATTCCTGCCCTGTGGGTCGGTGAAGAATCGGGCGAAAAGCTCAAAAAGGCTGCAAAGGAAAAGAAGAAGGTTAATCTTGTTCTCGCAGCCGAAAAAGAGAAAAACGCAAAGACAGAATCATTTTATGCCGTTATTGAAGGCAAAAACAAAAAGGAAGCCATCATCATCAACACCCATACCGACGGTATAAACTGCGTTGAGGAAAACGGCCCTATTGCTATGCTTGAAATGATGCGGCACTTAAAGGAAGCTAAGCTTGACAGAACTCTGATTTTCGTTTTTGCTACAGGTCATTTCAGGTTACCTGATTTCAAGGAGCACGATATTCAGGCAACTTCAAAGTGGCTTAAAAATCACCGTGATATGTGGGACGGCAAAAAGGGACATATCAAGGCTGTTGCAAGCCTTGGTGTTGAGCATTTGGGCTGTACAGAATGGAAAGACAACGACAGCAAATATCAATGTACAAACCCCATTGATGTTGAGCTTGTCTATACTGCAAACAGAGCGATGGACAAGGTTTATTATGACGCACTTAAGGACAGAACAATGGTCAGAACCGTAACAGTAAAAGGGCATAATTTCCTTCATTTTGGAGAAGGTCAGCCGCCGAGAAATGTGGGTATTTCCGATATTTCACTTGTAACTGCTCCGGATTACCTGACTGCAATAAACGAAACTCATCAGATGGAAAAATTTAACCTTGACCTTATGTGTGAGCAGATTGAAACATTCCTTAAAATGACACTTGCACTCGATAAAATGAGTGCAGAAGAGATAGGCAAGCCTGAGCCGTATTCACTTGTATTAGGTAAGATAAAGTAAAGATCAACCCTACCGTTAATTAACAACTAACAATAGGGTTGAGTATGGTTATATAATGATTTTTTAGGAACTGAGGTGTATTTATGAAACGAAAAATTTTATCTGTTTTGCTTATATTAACTTTAATTGTATCAGCAATGCCGATGACTATATCTTTCAAGGCAAATGCTGCAGAGAATACGGGTATTTACACTTGGGATGATTATGAATACAGGGTTATAAATATCAATGAGATTGAAATAGTAAGCTATAACGGTTCAGATTCAAAAGTTACTATTCCCTCTGAAATTTCCGGTATGCCCGTTACATCAATCGGACAATTCAGTTTTAACGGCAAAGAAACGCGCAATCCAAAACCTGTTATTCACCCTAACGCTTCGAGCAATAAAAAAATTCAGCAAGTGGTTATACCTTCAAGTGTTAAAACAATATGTGCAAAGGCATTCGCTTTTATGGACTCCCTTACAGATGTTGTTTTAAGCGAAGGGCTTGAAGTTATAAATGAATTTGCTTTTGCAGATTGTCCGTTACTTACCGAACTTAAATTACCCGACAGCCTTGTTACATTTGAATTCACCGCTGTAGCAGGTACGCCTGTTACAGAACTTGTTTTCGGATCAAATGTTACATCCATAGATATTAAAACTTCCACAAAGTCTTATGCAAATTCAGAATATTCTTACGTAAGGAAGATTGTTTTCAATTCGGATTATATATCTATCGAAAATATCTCTCTTGCCCCGACCACAAGTATGCCGATTGAAATTGTTTCTAACGGAATGCTTAAGCTCGGATCTTCATTCGGAATTCAGCACCAAGGTTCTGTAGACAGAATCGTATGTAAAGGCGGTGTTATTTATGATGCTGTGTTACAGCTGTTGAATAATAATATGGGTTATTATTTCGATAATTCGGATGACAGCATTGTTTTTTCTTGTGAAGAGCTTTCCAGACCCAATACCTATGAAAGCAATGGGTTCAGATATTTTCTCAATGAGGAGTCTGAAGCAACAATCTCCTATTACGTTGGAAATGAAAGTATTGTTGTTGTTCCCGAAACGCTTGACGGATATCCTGTAACAGAAATCGGAGAATTTGCATTTTCCAGTTTTTTCAGCAGCGATTATTTTTATAAATATGGTTCTGATGATCTCATTTCAAATGATCTTATTACATCAATAACGCTGCCCGAAACCATTAAGGTTATCGGTGATTATGCCTTTGCAGGTAACCTTAAACTTGTGGAAATCAACATACCCTCAAAGGTAACAACCATTCCTTACGAATGTTTTAACAGTTGCGAATCTTTGGAATATGTTGAGCTCCCTGAATCCGTTAACAAAATTGAGGCACGAGCTTTTTATTGTTGTAAAAATCTTGAGAGTATTTCTCTGCCGGAAAGCATTGATGAAATCTGCGAGAATACATTCAGCGGTTGCAAAACACTTGAGTCAATTGATATGAACGGCGTAAAAAAGATTGGCAAAGAAGCGTTTCGTTACTGTGAAAAACTTGTAATTAACGAATTGCCTGAAACTCTTACCGAGCTTGGTGAGGGCGCTTTCTACTGCTGCGAATCCATTGAACGCCTTGATTTATCTAAAGTAACAAAAATCGGTGCATATGCAATGGAGTATTGCAAGGGTTTAAAAGAGGTTATTCTCAATGATAATCTTGAACATCTTGAATCCGGAGTTTTTCAATCATGTACTGCTCTTGAAAGCATTAAACTTCCCAAAAAGCTTGTTTCAATAGGCTCTTGCTGTTTCCGCCTTTCCGGATTAAAGAGTGTAGCTTTTAATAACGGACTTCAAACCATTGGAAAATGTGCTTTTGATGGTTGTTTCGATCTTACGAATGTTGTTTTACCTGACAGCCTTGAGTACATTTGGCATAGCGCATTTTTTGAGTGCGATATTAAGGAGATCAACATTCCCGTTAATCTGAAAATTTTGGGATATTATGCATTTGCACGTTGTGAGGAACTTACTACTGTTTATTTCAACGCAATCAACTGCAGGGTCAGTAATCTAAACGGCGATGAAGCCTATGTTCCCGATGATTGGTCTACTGCATCACCGTTCTATGAAACAAAAATTACAAACATTTATTTTGGCGAAAACATTACTGCTATCAGCGGCAAATCTGAAATCTGTGGTACGTTTGAAAATTGCTACACTCTTCAATCAATAACAATTCCCGATACGGTTAATGAAATCGGTACTGCGGCATTCAAAAATTGCACAAACCTTGAAACAGCAATTATCCCCAACAGTGTAACTGAAATTGCAGACGATGCCTTTGACGGCTGTGATAACCTTACCATTTATTGCCTTGATTCCTCTTATGCGCACTCTTATGCAACGGAAAAGGGAATTGCCGTAAGTACATTCATAATTGAAAAAATCCCCAATCAGACCTATACCGGCTCTCAGATTAAGCCTGTCATCAGCGTTTCTGTTTCAGGCAATCCGCTTACTGAAAACAGAGATTTTATCGTAAGCTACAGCAACAACATTAATGTCGGCGAAGCAAAGGTTAAAGTAACAGGTCTTGGAGATTATTCAATATTCACAAGCATTGCAAACTTCACCATTATCACAAAGAACATTGCTCCTGTAACTATCGCCCCCGTTGCAGACCAGAATTATACCGGCGAAGCTGTTACTCCGTCGCTTACAGTAACAGACGGCAGCAACATTCTCAGAGAAGGCACGGACTACACCGTTACCTATAAGAACAATGTCAATACCGGCACAGCTACCGCAACTATTCAAGGTATCGGCAACTACTCCGGCACAGCAAGCGTAACCTTCACCATCCTCGAACAGTCTTTCTTTGAAAGATTGCTGAGTGCAATATCCACCTTTTTCACAACAATTGTCACTTGGCTGCAAGCATTGTTCGGCATTCAAATCAAATAAATCCTAACACCACAACCACCCAGCTTGAGCAAAAACTCAGGTCGGGTGGTTCTCTGTTATCGATAAAAGCAAAACTGCAAATAACGTTTTTTATCTTTAAAACTCAATAATAAAGTTGCTTCAATCTGTTATTGTTTTCCAAACATCCGCAGAGGTATCATTATCTACTTCAATTTTATATATTACCCCCATAATAACCAATCCTTTCAAAACATAAATATAACACCAAGGATATCTCACTACCTTAACAATTAATCAATTCATCATAAACAACTTCTCTTACCCTTGCTTCAATGTTGTTCATCAGTGTAACCCATTTCATTTGGTCTTGTTCTTTCAATTCCTCTGTTATCCCCTCCGCCTCTTTCATCTGTTCTACAAGCGTATCAAACATTTCTACAGCCTGCTTTTCAACTTCTGCACAGTGCTGATTCCCCAAATTGAACAATGTTGACATAATACTTAATTCGTGTTATAATGTTCTATGTAATATAACATAGAAAAAGGAGGCAGCGCAGTGTCAAAAAAGAACTTTGATAGCAAAAAGGAGCAAAAACAACAATTAGGCGAGATGTTGACTCTTTGCCGAGGCAAAAGAAGTTTACGCGAAATTGCCCGAGCAATTGAGATTCCTGCTTCTAATCTTAGTTATATTGAAAAGGGCATCAACGCTCCTAGCCCTGAAGTGTACGAAAGAATCATTATAGAGTTATCACCCTCGGATAAAAAACGTCAAGAAATGGATGCTTTATATAGCTGTATTAGAGATCTTCCGCCACCTGATGTGTGCGAAATACTTGTCGCTAACAGCGGACTCAATAATTCACTGCGTTTGCTTGGAAACAAGCATATTTCTAACGATATGCTTATACAAATCAACAAATTGTTTGCATCATTATAATAAGAGGGAGATAATATGAAAACATATTACTTAAAAATTAGAGATAAATTCATTGGCGAAATCAATGCCGGAAACAAAAAACACGAATACAGATTAGCATCCCCAGAAAGAACGCAGGTAAAAGTTGGCGATACCCTTGTTTTGATTTCTAACCAAAACAAATCCGTCTTCGTAAAAACTACCGTAAAGGGTATAAAAATTTTCCCCGGTTGGAGAGAAGCTTTGGAAGATAATTGGCAACAAGATTTTCAAAACTTATATTCCACGATTGACGAAGCCTTGCGAGAATGTTATAAGTTTTATCCCAAAGACGAAGTCGATACCTATGGTATTATTGTTTATGAAATTGAACCGCTTAAAACGGACATCTTGCAATCCAGCATCCTTATTGATACTAATATCATAATCAAGAGAGAAAGCAGTAATAATGTAACCTTCGAAATTGCCAGTTTGTTTAATTGGTTTTATAAAAAAGGATCTGCGATATTTATTCATGAGCGGTCCAAAGAGGAACTCTCTACTCATCGTGATGAAGCGATAAAAAACAATATGCTTACAAAGCTGAAATCATATAACACTTTACCTGCATTCATACATCAACCAGACAATTATTTCGAAACGGTTATTTCTCAGTATGCAAAAGATCAAAACGGAATTATTGACAATGCTTTATTGCGTGAAGTGTATGACGGTAATGTTGGCATACTTCTAACGGATGATAATCTTATTTTGAGGAAGGCACAGGAGTTATACATTCGGGATAGAGTTCTTACATCGGCTGAACTTCTGTCATGGTTTGAAACCTGTGACCCTAAAAACATTGAATATAAGATGTTGGCAGTTACATTAAGTGAGTTTGGCGATATAGATTTAAACTCTTCATTTTTTGATACCTTGAGAGAGGATTACGAAGGGATTGTTTTTGATAATTGGTTCAAGAAAAAAGCTCGTAATAAAGAAAAAGCATATATATTCAAAAACGAATCCGGGCAATTACAAGGCTTTTTATACCTCAAAGATGAGTACGAGAATGAGCCTGACTATCTGAAAGTAACACCACCACTTGCTCCCAAACGTAGGATGAAGATAGGAACATTTAAAATTGAGCCAACTGGTTTCCGTCTTGGTGAACGCTTCTTAAAAATCATTTTCGACAATGCAAGAAGCCGTAAAGTCGATGAGATTTATGTTACCCTGTTTGAAAATAAGCGTGATGGGGTCAAACAATTAAAGTTGTTAATGGAAGAATGGGGATTTCGCAAACACGGCTATAAGCCGAATGGTGAACTTGTTCTTGTAAAAACGATGGAAGCATACGATTCTAACGAAAGTCCCAAATTCAACTATCCACTTCTAAAATTTGCACCTGATTGTTATTTTCTGCCTATATATGCCCAGTATCATACAGATCTCTTTCCCGATATGATATTGAAAAATGAGGATATGCATCTGTATGAAGATAAAAAGGCTCATCGATATGCTTTGGAGAAAATCTATCTTTCTGGTTCTTATGACGCGTCTGCTAATCCGGGAGATCTGTTTGTCATATATCGAATAGCAGAAAGAGAGCCAAAAAAGTATACTTCAGTTATAACCGGAATTGCTATCATCGAAAGTATAACAAAAACAAAAACGGCCGATGAATGTGTAGCTATATGTAAAAACCGCTCTGTATTCACCGAAGAAGAGATTAGGGAAATGCATAAGACTCGACCGATCGTTATTAAACTACTCGATTATATGCCTTTTACTACAAAAGTAACTTTGGATCAATTACGAGAAAACGGAATTGTGGCAAAAAATGCCGGTCCACGTCCCTTTAATCAAATATCCAAAGAACAGTTCGAAATTATATACAGATTAGGAATGGAGGTATGAGTGTAATGAAAAGAAAAATACTTATATCCATAAATCCCGAGCATGTTCAAAATATTATTGCAGGGATAAAGAAATACGAGTATCGCAAAATCGCTGCTAAACAAGATATCTCGTCTATAATAATTTATGAAACAACTCCCATAAAACGAATTGTAGCAGAAGCTGAAATCGTTGATGTATTAGAACTTCCCCCCGAGGAACTTTGGGAACAGACAAAAAATGAATCCGGCATTAGCAAGGCATTCTTTGACAGATATTTTAACAATAGATCGGTAGCATTTGCATATAAATTAGGCGAAATCAAAGTATATGATACGCCAAAAACATTAATGGATTACGGCATCAAAGCAGCTCCGCAATCCTTTGTATATGTTTAATTATGAGATGTATTTTCTGTGGAAACTACTCCTCGACATCAAGAAGTGTAGAACATATTGTTCCGGCGTCGTTCGGCAATTCTATTTCAGTTTTACCCAAAGGTATTGTATGCGACAAATGTAATAATTATTTTGCGCGTAAAATTGAATCTCCTTTTCTTAATTCTGAAGCTGTTCTTCAACTAAGACAAGAACTCGAGATACATAATAGAGATGGGAAAGTGGTAAACAGATTTGCTGACTTGCCAACCGAAAACATAATGCAAATTTCTCAGGATTTGCATCTTGTTATGTCGCACGAAGACAAAACCGAGGAAGAAGTAGAGCAAGCTGTATTTAAATATCAAAAATACCTCAAAAGAACAGATAAATTGCTCATAAAAACCGATTACAATTTATCCCGACTTTTAGCCAAAATGGCAGTGGAGGCTTTTGTATATAAATGTCTTGATGATATGGCTGTAATTGATTACATTATTGAAGATGAGGCATTTAAAAAGATTCGGGAATATGTTCGTTACGGCGGAAATTATATTTGGGAGTACAATGCTCGGAGAATTTATGCACGCAACGAAGCGTATCACGGCGATATAACAACTCACATCAATTATGAATTTGATTTTCTATTTACTTCTCAAGGAAAGGCATATTTTATAATTATTATGTATGGTATCGAATATGTTATCAATATAATTGATAATACAATATCGGATTACACCGAATGGCTAAAAGATAATCACTATATAAGCCCTTTATATATATCACCTGAACAACGAAAAAAAGAATTTGAGGGATATATGAAATTCTACAAAAAATAAGAAGAACAATATATCAAAGTTAAAATCTAGATTTCATCCAGTTACATTATAACGGCTGATTTCCCCAGAGAAAATATATAGGTTTGATGTTTTAAGTGGGAATATAAAAATTCATATCATAAAAAACACAATAAAAACATCCTTGTAATTGGAATTTGTTCCAAACACAAGGATGTTATATTTTTAGTTAAATATCAACTCATAACATATAAGTTCTCTTGCCATTGTCTCAATACTCTGCATACGGCATACCCACTCCATCTGATTTTCTTTTTTTAGTTGTTCAGTTATACCTTCGTTTTCTTTCATCTGTTCAACGATAGTATCAAACATATCCCTTGCCTGATTTTCTACTTCGGCACAATGCTGATAAAGTTTACCTTGACTAATCAGCAAACTAAAAAACACCTTCTTGTGCTTTTCAAGATAGGTCTTGTACATCATACCCCACTTACCCAAAGTAATGTTTGTCTCCTCAGACTGCAATTTGATGTTTGGAATAAGATAGCTATTTACCTCACGATATGTAATTTCCATTAGATACATCCTTTCTTTTTCTTGTTCAACATAATAACGCTTTTTTCGCTTTTAAAAATAATTGTAAATGAGCATTTTGGAGCAGTTCCGTAACTCTTAAATCTGCGAGTTAAAAATGCCCGTAACCCCAGTAAAATAGAGGTTTTTCACCACCTTTCATGTCGAAATTTGTGTAAGATTATGTGTTGCTTTTCGCTTAATTTATGGTTCTATTTTAACATCTACAGGTGCCATTGCCGCCCCCATATTGTTTGCGTCAGTTATGCCGAGGTCACACATTTTGCCGTAGGTTACACACTCTGCCTTTACCTTGCCACCATCTCTGCCAATTACTGCCGCACCTGCCGCTGTTGCAGTCCACTGAGCCTGAGGAGGCCGCTGACCGCCATATTCAAGAGGAAGGCGGAACTGCTTCTCTGCAGAGCAGAAATGCGATGAGGTTGCCGCAATGGCGAAATTCACCGCTGAGCTGTCAACAAGAAGCGAAGCTGTTGCAAGCGACAGTGCCATAGTTGAGCACGCACCGTAAAGCCCCAAAAAAGGTATACTTAAGCCCCTTATACCGAAGGTTGTACCCATGCTCTGACCGAGCAGGTCACCTGCAAGGATAATATCAATCTCCTCTGCGGTTTTACCTGCCTTACCGAGTGCAGTTTCAACGGCACTTTTCTGCAGGGCACTCTCTGCCTTTTCCCAAGAGTCCTCATTCATTCTTCCGTCTTCAAAAACGCGGTCAAATTCATTACCGAGGGGACCGTCGCCCTCTTTTTTGCCGACAACACCTGCCGCTGAAATAATACACGGTAAAGAGGTCAGCTTCACCGTCTGTCTTCCGATTTTTTCAGGCAAAAATATCACACCCTTTTGGTGCTTATTTTGAGCCTGCAGCGATTTATTTATTCATAGCATTCTTCTTTTTTTGTTTTTGAGCCGTTAAATCAAAGCTGATATCCACAAGCCATTTGAGCTTATCATCATCAACACTGCCGTCAATTAAAACGGATATCCATTTTGTTTTACTCATATGATAGGCAGGAAAGATGCCTTTTTCATTGCGTAATGAACCAATAAGTATCGGGTCGCACTTGAGATTTACAACATCCGCAGACTCTCTGTCAGGCAATCCGAGTTTGTCCTTTGAAATATTCATTATTACCGCAAACCATTTTCTATTATCCTTGTGCCTGAACACAGCATAGCTCGGCGCACTTTCCCATGGATATTCATCCTGTACACCATAAGTCTCGAATATATATTCTATAAATTCTTTTCTATCCATATTTCACCGCCAAATTTTATTGCCTTTAATTTATCACGTATGAGAACATTTTACCATATTTTTTACAGAGCTATTGATTTTTTTGCTTTTTTGTTATATAATTTTTAATGTTGCGATTGGCCGGTGTGTTGGAATTGGCAGACGAGGCGGACTCAAAATCCGTTGGTAGCGATACCGTGCGGGTTCGACCCCCGCCACCGGCACCAGAAAAGAACCCACATTTGTCTACGACAAGTGTGGGTTCTTTTCAATGAAATAAATCCCTTGCGGGATTTGTGAAATGCACTTCGTGCGTGAAATATTGCTTCGCAATGTGAAATACCTGCGGGCGTGGGCGGATTTATTTCATTTCACATTGCGATGAAGGAGCAATATTTCACATCCGAAGGATATTTCACTTTAACTTTAGTATTGATTATGTTATAATTCAATCAGAGTGCTTACCACCTATGTCGGTAAAAACATACACAAAGCAAACTATGCTCCCATAAAACCTGATTTTATTGAAATTTTTTTGCAAAAAACAGAGAGTATATCTACAGAATTTATACACTCAGTTTTATTGATTTTATCAAAATTACTGATATCAATATATCATTATTAAGGAGATCAATATGCCTGCTGAACATAACAACCGTATAGAAGCAATTGACGTAGCAAAAGGCATCGGTATGCTTTTTGTCATATTTGCACACATAAACTACACAAAAGCACCTCTTACCGTAATCTACTCGTTTCATATGCCGCTGTATTTTATTCTCTCGGGTATGATGTTTGACCGCAGCAGATACAGCGGATTCAGTCAATTTATCAAGCGCAGATTCTTTTCGCTGATAGTCCCCTATCTCATTTTTCAGTTTATATCTCTTGCCTTTTTCTTTCTCAGCGAAATTGTATTTTCGGGTTTTTCGCCTGAGATTGCAGACCAAGGTATAACCTATATCACTCAGGTGTTTATTTCACAAGGCTCGGCAAATATGTTCAACCGGCCGATGTGGTTTGTGCTTTGCCTTTTTGCCGTTGAGATCATATACTACTTAATCAGCTCACTCAATAAGATTGCTGTCGCTGTGATATGCGCCGCCGCTGCTGCCGCAGGTTGGCTGCTTGAATCCGACATAATACCTTTCGACAGTAATATTCTTCCCTGGAGCCTTGACTCAGCACTGTTCTCAATGGGTTTTTATGCTCTCGGCAATATCTTTGCACAGTCAGTAAAATCAACTATAACAAAAATCAGTCAAAGCAAATACAAAGCAATTATCTGTATTTTGATTTTCTTGTGCAGTACGGCTGTTCTTATTCCGCTTGCACTGCTCAACGGAAAAATCAGCATCGGCTCCAAGGATCTTAACAACGGGTTCTTGCTGTATCTGACGGGAATTGCAGGCACGACAGCTATACTTTCACTGAGCATATTGCTTGAGAAAGCACGTATCTTTCAGTTTATGGGCCAAACCTCATTTTACATAATGGGCATACATTATCTGCTCCGCATGGTAATATCGAAGGTATATGTCATTCTCGGCATACCTGCATATAACTCCGAAAGCCTTACCGAATGTATCGTTCCTTTCATTACCATTACCGTGCTTAGTCTGTTCTTTGCTCTTTTATATCGCAAGGCAGACAAAATAATCAGGCGAAAGCTTAGTAAAAGGAAAACCGCATAAAACGAACAAGCTCTCACCGTAACAGTCAAGGTGAGAGCTTAATAATTATATATTATAATAAAAATATGGGGTGCTTTTGACACCCCAACAAATACATCATAACACAAAGTAAATGTACATGTCAACACTATTTTCGTGATAGTGCTGTATTTCTGCGGTTTGCATAAATAGTTTTAGTTAACTTTGTACAAAATTACATCTTGCAAAACTGCAATTTGCGTGTTATAGTATAGACAAGAAGAGGTGATACCAAAGAACAAGTAAAACACCAAATCTTAAATCTCAACGAGGTGGTTCCGATGTACAAGTAAAACCAACCCCACAAAATCTTACCTGAGGTGGTACCGATGTACTGACAAATCCCCCGGCTCACAAAAAGCAAAAAGCTTTAAATCCAAAAATAAAATATAAATAAAGCTTTAAGTTTTATGAGCCACAGACACAGCCTTCATAATAAAATACGAATTAAAGTCCACCGTAAACATCAGTAAATCTTGCTTACAAGATGAAAAGAAAAAAAGTGTGTAAAAGGTATATAAGGGCTGAGTGTAAAAAAATGAAGGTTGGACGATACTAAGAAAGAGAGGTAAACAAAAGATGTTAGATACTAAGAATTCACAGAAATGACCCTTGACTGAATGTGTAAAGAAACATCAGTCAAGGGTCATTTCGATTTTACGAATAAATTTTTACGATGTCGCCGTCGGGCGGCTTTTTTATTTTCATCTGAAAAACAGAGAGGCCTGTAGTTAACTACAAGCCTCTGAATTATTTTATGCTGCGAATCGGTCAAACCAGTTGCCGAATGAACAACCTGATTCGTATTTGGGTGTATCGATTGAAGCATCTTTGACGATTGCAAACGAATCGATACACTCTGCCTCGCCTTCAATTATACCGTAGGAATCAAAGTAGAGTGAGTTGCCCTCAATACGGATTGCTGCAAAGACGGGATATGTTGCATCGACAATAGCCTCTGCTCTCGGGAAGAGCTCATCAGTGTCGGCAGCATCCTTTGTCTGGTAGTACTTGACACCTGAACAACCGTTGATTGCATAGATTGTACCGTCGGGGTTGACCTTTGCTGTATAGCTCTTGCCATTGTTGTCAACGCCCATCTCGTAAACCTCAACAACCTCGTTATTATTCATAGCATCTGTTCTGAGGTATACGTGGTCGTGACCCTGAAGCACGATATCAATATCAAGCTCAGGCATAAGTGTTGCAAGCTGCTCACGGATACCGATTACGTCATCATCGTCATAATGTGAACCGTTTGAGTAAGGAGCCTTATGGAGCATAACGAACTTCCACTCAGCATCGCTTGCCTGTGCATCAGCCTTCATCCACTCAATCTGCTCGTCGGAAAGCTTATCATCGGGAACATCATTTGTGTTGAGTACGATAAAGTGTGCGTTGTTGTAATCGAATGAATAGTAGACACCTGTAGTTGTATCCTGCTCGGGTACATTAGAGAGGATGAAGTTATCATCCAATGCGTACTCGCCGAACTCCTCGTGGTTACCGGCTGTAGGCATAAGCACGCTGCTCATAAGGCGGTCGGAAGCTGAATTAAACAGCCATTTCCACTGCTTGAAGTTGTCGCCGCTGTCAACGTGGTCGCCTGTGTGCATAAGGAATGATGCATCGGGATACATTGTGAATGCCTTATCAACAAGGTTTGACCACTTATCATAATGTCTCTCTGCACCGCCCTGGCTGTCACTTACGTGGAAGAATGTGAAAGAGTCGGAATTGTCTGCTGTTTTAATTGTTGCAACGTCGCTCCAGTATCCCTTTTCAGCATCGCCTATGCGGTAGTAGTAGGTTGTACCGGGCTGAAGACCTTCGATTGTAACATAGTGTCTGTTTACGTCAAACTCATAGGTGAGAATGCCCGCAATGCCTATATCTATACCCGGCATCTCACGTCTTACAAGCTCTGTCTTTGTTGTTATTTCAACGCCGTCGGGTGTTGCGGCAAGGTTATTTTCGTCAAGCGAAATCTCAATATCAGTACCTTCAACACTTTTCTTCGTGTACCAGCTGATGTTTCTTGAGGTTGAAGCATCTTCGCCGAAGGTAACAGCTACGGTTGAGGGAAGGCGGAGATTGTCAGCAGTTGCCTCAACCTCGTAACCTCCATTGGTATTTGCGGTAAGTGTGAGATTATAGTCACCGGGCTCCTCATCGAAGCAGAAGCCCTCAACAAAGGAAGCTATCTCCCAGTCGATAGTTTCCATCTGGCTGGTTGTGATGTATTCCTCCATAAGATGCTCAAGCAGACCGTTGAGAGTAGACTGCTCAAGAACACCGAAAGTACCGAGAATTGCAAAAACGGTATCAATTACGTTTGTAAATGACATATCGTTAAGGAGTACGAGACGGAGAACAACGTCAAGGAATCTTGCGATGCCGAAGCCAAATGAGCCAAAGGGAAAAGCAGACGTAATATTAAGCTCAAGAGTTGAAAGAAGCTCGCCGAGAAGGAAGTCGTTGAGAACATACTCAATAATACCGTCGAGCAGCTTGCCTGAAACCTCACCTGTTTCGAGCTGAGCCATCATATCGGTCATAAACGGATCGTCTTCAAATGTGCCCTGGTTGCCGTACATATAAGCAAGCACACTTGAAACAAAGTCGCCGAAGGTGCCGCCCTTGGTTGCATCACCGAAGCCGTACTTATCGATAAACTTAGTACAGGGAACTTCGGAGAACTGAATGTTGAGAAGGTTATCAAGCAGGTCGCTGACAAGCTCCATAAGCACGTCTGTATCCTCGAGATATGCTTTGTCAAGCTGGTCACAAAGATCCTTGATAAGACCCATAATGTTATTTGAGCCGATGAGTGTTATACCTGCAAATCCGATACCGCCGCCGAGGAGATCATCAAAAAGAGTCTCAAGGTCGAGCATTTCACAAAGGAAATTGTAGAGACCGCCTGCAGCCTTGATTTCTTCGCCGTAAACCTCAACATAATAGCCTGCAAGATCCATAAGCATACCCTTTGCGGAGTCACCTACGAAATTGATGCCGAAGCAGTAATTTCTGAAAGGCTGCTCGTATGTCTTGCCGTTGTACTCAAGGGGCTTGAGCTCATCGAAATCGTGGCTTTCAATGTCTGCGGTAAGAACGTCGCTCTGAGTATTATCAAATGTTACTGTTCTGATAAGGTTGGGATAATTTATAACAGAAGCTGTTGCAACGTCATAAAGAATGTTGCCGTTATCGGAAACGTGCTGAGCGATATCGTGAATATGAAGATGACCGGTGAAAACATACTGCATACCTGCATCTGCAAGGCATTCACTGACATACTCACAGTCTTCGATAAGGAAGTCTGTAAATGTTACAAGCTCTTTCTCGTGGTAGTGGGGAACAAGATTCCAGTGTGTCATACCGATAACACTATAGCCCTTGTCTGCGTTTTCCTCAATCTGACTGAGTGCCCACTCAAAAACAGCATCGGAATATTTACCGCGTGTTTCCTTTTCATCAAGACCGCTCTCTGTAATATCAGCAGAGTAAACACCGCCGTCAATTACAACAAGGCGGTAACCGTTTTCAAGCTCTGCAACGTAAGAGAGGCTGCCTGCTTTTTCGCCTGAAGGAGGAGTAAATTCCTCAACGGCAAGGTCATAACCGAGGTCTGCGTAAATCTCACGGAATTCTTCGGGAGTTGTATAGCGTGCACCCTTGACAAACTTGCCGTTTTCAAAGGTCTGTGCGTTGTGGTTGTTGATATCGTGGTTACCGTTGGTAACAAGTACGGGGACGCCTGTTTCCTCTTCCCATTTTTCAAGTATACCTGCAAGCGTTGTATGGCTTACATAGTCGCCGTCCTTTGTAAGGTCACCGGGAAGAAGCAGGTAATCAAGCTTACCCTGCTCAGCCTGCACCTTATAGAAATCAAGTGCAGTCATAAGAATTGCATCGGAAAGGTGAGAAGTGCAGATTGTCTTTTCGCAGACCTCTGTTGCCTTGTCCTTATCGTCAATATTCTCCTGAGCATAATAGTGAAGATCGGTCATAACGCCGATCT
This sequence comes from Clostridia bacterium, assembly GCA_017399065.1. GTDB lineage: Bacteria > Bacillota > Clostridia > Oscillospirales > Acutalibacteraceae > UBA8612. Next base: position 23,536 of record JAFQEL010000025.1, read on the forward strand.
GAATTTCGCCGAAATCCGAATTCTGTGCAAATACGCTTGTGGGCACTGCACATATAAGCAGCGCAACCGCAAGCACTGCGGAAATAATTTTAAGTATCCTCTTTTTCATAATCACTATGTTCCCCCTCTTACTTTTCTGTACGGTCAATAATGTCTTTGAACTCTCTTGCGATAACGTGAGTTATATTGACACTCAGACCGTTTGTTTCGTGGTAATGGTTGCGGTCAAGATTATCTCTGTAGCTTGAGAGATAAGCCTGAGTCGGATGAAGCACTGCGTTATTAGAGGGAACCATATATCCTGTCATATCGTTTGTAACACCGAAAACGATAAGATCGGGGTCGTTTACAATCTCTGCAAGAGGTGTTGCATTGACTTCGGGGCCGATGCCTGTACCTGAATTTTCAGCATCGAAATAGCCGCCGTAAATACTCTCGGCAAATGCCTCACCGCCGAGGGTAAGTATCTTCTGCTTGCCGAGCTTGATGTAGTTCATCTCGGTAAGAAGACCGAGGCCGAGTGAGCTCTCTGCACAGTGATAAGCTCTTGAATTGCAGAGCTTGAGAATGAACATAAATGCAAGTACATAGTTTTCGATAGGAGCATAGTAAGGCTGGTGTACGAGAGTAATTTCTGCATCAAGCTCCTCATCATTATCGATGCTGAGTGCAGCCTTTGCAAGCATTTCGCCGCCGAGCTTTGTGCGTTCAGCTCTGTCCTCTGCTACATCCTCAATGTTGACCGATGCAATTGCACCCACGCTGAAGAGAACGTTGACAGGCTTGACCTTATTGATTGCTTCACGCAGATAGTAGGGATAGTCCGCACTTACCTCGGTGCAATCGCCGCCCATTGTGTTGGGGTGAGCACCACAGTTGATGAACCATGTTTCCGCACTGCCGTCATTGGGAACAAAGCGGAATCTGGAAAGCTTGTCGTCACTTGCAGCTCTGCCCTCGCTGATTACATCGGGCACACGAACGGAGCCGATATAAAGCTTACCTTCCTTACGGTTTTCGTAAGCTTCAATACAAACCTGCTTGATTTTATCGAAAACAAGCTGCATATATTCCTTATCCATACCGCTCTGCGGAGGCATAAGTCTGCCCCAATAGCCGACGGTGTCGATACTTGCGTGGGAGTGCGAGCAGCTGATATTGATGAGCTTACAGTCGGTTTTCTTTGTGAAATCGCTGAGCGAATCACGTACTACCTTAACATCGTAACCGGTAAGACCGATGATATCTGCACTTACCAATACGATACCGCCACCGTCTTTACAGTCGAGCCACATTGCGCGAACTGTAAGCGGATCGTGTACACCTGTAACGGGATGATCCATCTTGTAGCCTGCTATGTAATATTTCTTTGCGGTTACGTCTGCAGGCATAATCTCTGCACAGGCAAAGCCTGCGTTGTAGAAATTATCGGTTTTGTTCTTCATTCTGATAGGCTGAGCCTTTTCAATTACAGGCGCATTACCCTTCTTTGCAAATTTTTTGCCTTTGCCGGCAGCAACTTTTTTAAGTAATTTGGTTGCAAGATCGCCGAGATCCATAGTTTTATCCTCCTCTTTAAAGATTAAATATTAATCCAAATTATACTATAACATTTAAATATATAAATTGCAATAAAATAAATATAAAAAAGAGATGTGCTTTTATAACGCACATCTCTTTGCAATCGTTTTATTCAGTTATCAAAGTCCCTGCGGATTATTTTTCTGCCAATTCCAGCTGTCGGCACACATTTCGTCGATGCCGAATTTTGCTTCCCAGCCGAGCTCTGCCTTTGCCTTTGAGGGGTCTGAATAGCAGGTTGCAATATCACCGTCACGTCTGGGACCGATTTCATACTTAACGGTCTGACCGCTTGCTTTCTCAAACGCCTTGACAACATCAAGAACACTGTAGCCCTTGCCTGTACCGAGATTGTATATGTTGAGACCGTTGCCTGCACAAGCCTTATTAACAGCGCAAAGATGACCCATAGCAAGGTCAACAACGTGGATATAGTCACGCACACCCGTACCGTCGTGCGTCGGATAATCGTCGCCGAAAACGCTCAGATGGTCGAGCTTGCCGATAGCAACCTGAGTAATGTAGGGCATAAGATTGTTGGGAATACCGTTGGGGTCTTCGCCTATAAGTCCGCTCTTATGAGCACCGATGGGATTGAAGTAACGGAGGATTACCACACTCCACTCATTGTCGGATGCATAAAGGTCGGAAAGAATTGTTTCGATATAGAGCTTTGTTGTGCCGTAGGGGTTTGTTGTGCCGCCTGCAGGCATATCCTCGCGCAGGGGAGAAGGATTGTTGCTGCCGTAAACTGTAGCAGATGAGCTGAAAACAATCTTCTTACAGCCTGCGTCACGCATAGCTTCGCACAGTGTGACCGTACCGCCGATATTGTTTTCGTAATATTCGAGGGGCTTGCGGCAGCTCTCGCCGACAGCCTTGAGACCTGCAAAATGAATTACAGCCTCGATATCGTTTTCAGCAAAGACTTTGTCAAGACCTGCCTTGTCACGGATGTCGCATTCGTAAAACTTGAAATCGCCCTCGGAAATTTTTTTGATCCTGTTGAGCGCTTCGGGCTTGCTGTTATAGAAATTATCGAGTATAATAACATCGTATCCGCTTTTGATAAGCTCGATACAGGTGTGTGAGCCGATATAGCCCGCACCGCCGGTTGCAAGAATTGACATATCAATTACCTCGCTTTACTCATTTTCTGAAATAATATTATATAACGATTCCGTCGATAAGTAAAGCAAAAATAAAAATTTTTCAGGAGCAGACACAATGCAGAATTTATCGGATATTTCAGTTGTAAAGGATTTGCTTAACCGCCACGGATTTAAGTTTTCAAAAGCACTCGGACAGAACTTTCTCATCAACCCGACCGTATGCCCGAGGATGGCAGATGCCTGCGGTGCAGACGAAAATACGGGTGTAATCGAGGTAGGTCCCGGCTTCGGTGTGCTTACGGCTGAGCTTGCAAAAAAAGCGAAAAAGGTTGTATCTGTTGAGCTTGACGAAAGGCTTCTGCCCGTGCTCGACGAAACGCTTGCAGAATTTGACAACGTAGAGGTAATAAACTCCGACGTACTCAAGGTTGACCTGCATAAGCTGATAGAAGAAAAATTCGGCGGTATGAAGGTTGCAGTCTGCGCAAACCTCCCCTACTACATCACTTCGCCCGTAATAATGCACCTGCTCGAGAGCAAGCTGCCCGTGGAAAACATAACTGTAATGGTACAGAAGGAAGCCGCACAGAGGCTGTGTGCACCTGTCGGGAGCAGAGATGCAGGCGCAGTCACCGTTGCGGTAGATTACTATGCGGATGCCGAAAAAATATTTGATGTTTCTGCAGGCTCGTTTATGCCTGCGCCCAAGGTTGACAGCAGCGTAATCAGGCTGAACGTAAGAAAACAGCCACCCATCGAGCTCAACGATGAGAAGCTGTTTTTCCGTATGGTAAAGGCTGTTTTTGCCCAGCGAAGAAAGACTGCCGCAAACTCAATAAGCTCAGGAATGTCACTGTCCAAAGAAACCGTATACAAAGCAATAGAAGCCGCAGGATACAACGAAAACGTAAGGGCAGAAAGCTTTACTCTCAATGAATTAGCCACTCTTGCGAACGAAATCTATAACGTTACCCGACAATGATCACCACCGCCGTTATATCATCCGGACGGCGTGAATCCGAATATTTAAGAGCAACTTCAACGACCCTTTCTGCAAGCTCGGAGGGGTCGTTTTTGTTGAAATTGCTAAGAATTCCTGCAATTTCCTTGTAGGCGGACTGCGGAACTCCATCCGACATCATAAGCAAACGGTCACCGCGTCTTAACTTAATCTCCGACTTATCAAACTCAATCTCACGAAGAATTCCGATAGGCATAGACGATCCTCCAGCTCTGTAAAGTTTCCTACCCTTACAGATTAAACTTATCCCTGCACCCGCCTTGTAAAATTCCGCTTTGCCGGTATGCAGATTTATTTTAACGGAGTCTATCGTCGCAAGCGACTCCTCGGTCGATTTTACAATCAGCGCAGAGTTAGCAAGCCTGAGTGAGCTGTCAAATCCGAGACCTGCCGCAATCAGCTTGGAAAACAGCCACGCGGCAACCGTACCGTCAACCGCCGCCTTCGGTCCCGTACCCATTCCGTCACTTATAACTATAACTCTGTTACCCTCTCTGTCAGTGAAGCTGTCAACAGTATCGCCGCACAGCCTGCCTTCTGCCGTATGCTGAGCCTGTCCCGTACGCAGGTTATATTTAGGACGCTTCTCAAAGCTTATAAGGGTTGTATCATCAGTATGTATAACAGACGGTATGCCGAGCTTATATCCGCACACCGCTTCCATATCGCCCGTAAGTGCCGTGCGGCTGATTTTACTGTTTATTTTATCGGCTTTAATATCGATTTTCGAACGCGTTCCCGTAGTTGAGCAAACGACCTCTTTCGGATTTATTCCGTAACCTGCAAGCACCGCAGAAACTCTCGCACTCGCCTGCGTATCAAATTTCGTCTCACCGCAGAAGCTCTGCGATATTTCTTTAACAGCCGTTGACAGCGTTGCAAACTGGTCACGCACTAAACGTCTTGTCTGCACCGATACGTTTCTGTCATCCTCACTGTTTTCAAGCTTAACCATTTCATCCGCAATCCGCTCAACAGCCTGAGATACCTCATCAAGCCCTCCGCTGACGCTTTCAAGCTCAAGCAGGAGAGCTTTTTTCATTGCTTCAAATTCAGGTACAGTGTCATCGGAAACAAAAAATCTTGAATTTGCCTCAAAAAACTTTTTCGGTATCAATGTAAAAATCAACAGTGAAATTATTATTTCATATATAATTGAAACAACGTTGTATCTGCCGACGTTTGCCATTACCATAACAGCGGCAACACCCGCGAACCCAATACACTGCACCGCTCTGCCAAAGCGAGAAAGCAAGCCCGCCGCAAGTCCGCCGAAGGTATAAAGACCGCCGAGCAGTAAATTTGTTGACGAAATGCTTACGGCAAAGCCCATTACACCACCTGCCGCACAGCCGCCCGAAATTCCGGCAAGACGTGCGGATATCAATATAATTACCGCCGCCGCAATATCCGAAAGCCTGATGCCTTCAAGATTCAGCGTTTGAGCAGAGGTGACAAGCATACCCATAAATACAAGCACTCCCGACAGCTGACGCGTATCAAGCGGATTCATACCCTTGAAAAATCCTCTCGTAAAGCTGAGTCTGCTCAAAAAGCAAGCACAACCCGTACCGATAATACTCTCACTCAGATATGTAATAATTCCGTCCGGGCTGAAGCCTTGTGCCACCATTACTGTTATTCCCGTAAGAAGACTGCAAAGTGCACTGCTTACCGGTGCCGCCATGAGATTATTTCTGACAAAGCCCGAACGGTAAAGACAGAAATTGATAAGCCCCGTACAAACCGTTACTGCAATAAGCCTTGCCGTATACGCACCGTCAATATTGAGCAGACAGCCACAGCAGCCCCCAAGCGTTGCCGCTATACTTCTCTTACCCGGCACACTCGCGGCAAAAGCCGCAACAAAGGGAGACATATTCCAGACAAGCCTTGCGTTTGCAAGCACAAATGCTGCCGCAAAGGTAAGAGCCTGTCCGTAAAAGCCGCTCTCCGAAGGCGGTATAAGTTCACGTATCTTTCCGAATTTCGACGTTTTTTTCTTCATTTATACTTCCTCGCTGTTACTTTTGTACATTAATCCACATAGAAAAGTATACCTTTTTATGCAAAGAAAAAAATGTCGCTATTTTGTGTCTTTTTTTGAAAAACTGTTGGTTTTTTACTATATATATGGTATAATACATCTATATATGTTGCGTAAGGAAGAATGGGAATTATGGAAGAAAAGAACAATGACCTTATAATCGGCAGAAACGCCGTTTCGGAAGCACTTAAAAGTAGCCGTGCAATCGATACACTGCTTATCGCCAAGGGCGACAGAGGCGGAAGCATAGGCAAAATCATAGGCGAATGCCGCGAAAGAGGCATAGTTGTAAAAGAAGTTGACCGCAAAAAGCTCGACTTTATGTGCGGAGGAGGCAGTCACCAGGGTGTTGCCGCATACGCAGCCGCTCACGAATACGCCGATGTTGACGATATTTTTGCCGCCGCAGAAGCAAAATGCGAAGCACCTTTTATAATCGTCTGCGATGAGGTTGAAGACCCGCACAACCTCGGTGCAATAATCCGTACAGCCGATGCCGCAGGTGCACACGGTGTAATAATACCCAAGCGCCGCAACGCAACCCTCAGCTACGTTGTGGGTAAGACTTCTGCAGGCGCTGTTGAGCACGTACCCGTTGCCCGTGTGTCAAATCTGCCCTCTACGCTTGATGAGCTCAAAGAGCGGGGCGTATGGGTCTATGGTGCGGATATGGACGGTCAGAGCTGGTGTGAAACCGACTTTACAGGCGGTGTTGCACTCGTTATAGGCTCCGAAGGCAGAGGCCTCGGCAGACTTGTAAAAGAAAAATGCGACTTTATTGTTTCCCTGCCTATGAAAGGCAAGGTAAACTCACTCAACGCCTCCGTTGCGGCAGGCATACTGATGTTTGAAGTATCAAGACAAAGATAACCACCGGAAGGATTGAAACCAGGCATGGATCTGAGCAAATTAACATTCGATGAACTGCTTGATGCAATCAGAAGCGACAGTGGCTATCAGAGTGCTCAAGCTAAAAAAGCAAACGCTCCCGAAGAAACAGTTACGCAATCCCCTGCGATTGCCGAAGAGTCGGCGGAAATGTCCTCGAAGCCGATAATGTTCGAACCCGAATACACAGAGAAAAACCGTGAAGCAGAAGAAGCTGCCGATACCGTTGAAGAAGTTTATGTAACCTCTGATTTTACCGAAGAGCCTTCAGCCGAATCCGTTGCCCTTTTACACGAAGAAGCTGCCGGAAAAACTGCAGCTGAAGTCTGCGAAAAAGATACTGTACAGATCTTCACTCCGCCCGCAGTTCCGCTCAGCCTCTTTGAGACGGAACAGCCTGAAGATGAATTACCTTTATGGCAGGCTCCCGATTTTACTGCCGAGGTATACAAACCAATCACTCCCGAATCAGACGTTGAAAGCGGAAATGATGAATACAGTTCTCAGACACCGGAGGCTGACGAAACGTATGAAGACGACAGCAATGTATACACTCCGCCATTGCCCCCCGAACCGATTGAACTGCTATTCCCGGACGAAACAGAAGACGAAGAACCGATAAAAATTTATACACCGCCAAAGCCTGATCCGATCGATTTCGGCGGTTTTGATATCACGGCTGACGTAGCTTCACTCTTCCCCGATATATCCGACGAAGAAGCTTCTGACGAAAAAACGGTTACCGTCACCGATAACACAAAAACACGGGTAATAGATCCCATCGCAATCACTGAACCCACCGTTCACCACGAGCCATCTTACGATAAAACCGCAGTCGTACCTGACGTCACGGATGAAAAGACAAAAGCTGTACCGGCAGTCGAAGACGGCAAAACAAGAGCCGTCGATTTCGGAACTGTTTTCGAGCGTCCGGGTATCGTTACGACAAAGGGTGCTTATGACAAAACCTCTGACCTCAACGCATTGCCGCACATTCTGCCTGCAGATGAATTCATCGATGGCGAAGGCAAGAAATTTGTCCGTACAGGTGAAATTCCCAAAGTCGTTACAGCTCCCAAAAACCCGGTTGTAAGGCACGAGGAAGATGAGCAGATGATGCTGCCGGGCTTCTTCGACAAAGAAGAAATAGTCCGCGTAGACGAGGACGTAGTCGAAGAGGAGCTTAAGCGTACAAGAAGCCGTAAGGTTGACAGTTTCCGCCTTGAAGGCACCGATATTGACGAGCCTGTTATGGACGACGAAGTATCTCAGGAGCTTACGCAGGGTAACAGCGGAACCAAAAAGCGTCGTTTCTCACTCACCAAAACCCGTCACCGCCTTACCAAGCAGCACGTAGAATTCACCAGACCTTCAAACGGTAAAGCCGTACATACCTTCATTGCACGCAAAAAGCTTATGGCAATAATCGGTGCAGCAGTCTCAGGTGTGTGTTCGCTCATTCTTCTGATAACTACGGCAATTCCTGCAGTTGCAGAAAGAATAAATGCAGGTGCTGACGTTAACGGTGCACCCGTGACATATCTGCTTTCACTTATTTTCCTGCTTGTTGCAATCGGCTGTGCACTGCCCGGCTGTATTTCAGGTATCACCTGCTTCTTCAACGGCACAGGCAGACCCAATTCACAGACCCCTGTAATTATTGCGGCAGCGGCGGCACTGATTCAGAATATCGTCGCTCTGAGCAGCTATGACGGCGAAGATGTACCGTTGTTCTCTCTTGCAGCCACCTTCCTTCTTTGTTGCTGTTCACTGGGCAATATGCTCGTCTACTCACGCACAATGTCAAACTTCGCATTTCTCTACAAGCAGGGACGCGAAGGGCTGTACAGCGTACGCTCAATAGATAATGCTATCGACGCAAACAGAGTCAGCCAGAATGTGGTAATGGGCGAGGCCGATATACGCTACTCCGGCAAGCTGAAATTTGCCGATCGCTTTATGGCTTATTCTCTTTCAAGCGATTCTGCCGATGACCTTTGCGCAAAGCTTGTGCCGATAGTTGCAATCATAAGTGCCGTTATCGGCGTAATCGGCGGCTTCGTTACCGGCAGTTTTATCGGCGCACTGACAGTTTTCAGCGGTACGCTCTGTATGGGCACACCTGCCTGTGCGCTTATTGCCGCCAACCTGCCTCTTTTGATCGAGAATAAAAGACTTCGCAAAGAAGGCGCAATGATAACCGGATATGCCGCTGCATTTGAGTATGAATCAACTAACGCCGTTGCAATTGACGCCTCCGAGCTTTTTCCCGGAGAAAACTGCAATATACACGGTATGAAAACCTTCAACGGAGTTCGTGTTGACGATGCCGTACTCACAGCCGCATCCATGCTTATCGCCGCAGGCGGCCCTATAAGCAGCCTCTTTGAAAACGTTATTATGGAACATAACGAGCTTCTGCTCAAGGTCGAAGACCTCAAGTATGAAGAAAGACTCGGCCTCACAGGCTGGATAAGAAACCGCAGAGTCTTCGTCGGCAACCGCAAGCTCCTCGAAAACCACAACATTGAAATCCCGATGAGTATTGACGAGTCAAAATACGTCAGCGGCGACAGACAGATAATCTACCTCGCCGACGCAGGAAAGATTGCCGCATTTTTCGTAGTAAGCTACGGAAGGAACAAGAAGATCGCCGAATACCTCAGACGTATCGAAAACAACGGCATCAATATTCTCGTACGCACAACAGACTCAAATATCAACGAAAAATTCATAGCAAAATGCTTTGACCTGCCGCTCAATTCTGTCAAGGTTGTCAGTAATACCGCAGGTGAAGTGCTCAAAAATTATGCCGAGCATACGGTTAACCGTGAAGACGCAAAGCTCATACACAACGGTACCGCAGCGGCATTTCTCCACGCGGTAAGCTCAGCAGGCAAATTATGTGAAACCGCAGGCAAAATAACCACTCTGCAGACCTTCTGTATGGGTGCAGGTCTCCTGCTCACCGTACTGATAATGATTTTCAGCGGTCCGCTGAGTCTTACAGCTCTGCCTGTATGCATATCACAGCTTCTGTGGATTGCTATAGCCGCCGTATTACCGCTCTTCGGCAAAGAATAAAACTCAAAAGTCAGCAAATATCTGTGGCACAGATATTTGCTGACTTTTTTACACTTTACATTCACTCTCTTTTATTGACAAAAATCGACAAGTGCGATAAACTTATACTATTATCCGAATTTTATATTCCGGAGGTGAAGATGTATGAGTAACAGCCCGTTTATTTTGGTACACGGCATATTCGGTTGGGGCGAATCAGAGGGTGCAAATAAATTTTTCCCTTACTGGGGCACTACTACAGGAGACTCACTGAAATATCTGCGACAGCAAGGACACGAGGTGTATTCTGCAAGCGTTGCTCCGCTCTCCGGTGTATGGTACACAGCTTGTGAGCTTTATGCTCAGCTGACGGGCACAACTGTAGACTACGGTGAGTATCACTCTTCACTCTGCGGCCAACGTCGTTTCGGCAGAACTTACGAAAAGCCGGTTTTCGAAGACTGGAGCGAAAACAAAAAAATACATATCATCGGTCACAGCTTCGGTGCCGCAACAGTAAGAATGTTTGCACATATACTCACTCACGGAGCCCCGGAGGAGGTTTCCTGCTCGGGAAAAGAAAATGTTTCACCGTTTTTTCTCGGTGGTCACGAGAATTTGCTTGCAAGCGTTACGTCAATTTGCGGCTCACTCAATCCCACCAAAACCTTCGGAGTAGCCCAAAAATACAAGTTGCTTTCACTTATAAAAAACACTTTGATGTACGGTGCCGCAATTCTGAGCCGAACTCCGCTTGACGGAAAGATAGTTGACGTACGTTTTGAACGTATAGGTATGAACAACACTCCCGGAAAAAAGGACAGATATCCGCTCAGGAAAGTTTTTGAGATTGAAAAAAAGGATATTGATGCTGTTTACAAAAACCTTTCACCGGAAGGCCTTCAAAGGCTGAACGACATTATAGACATAAGCCCCAACACACCTTTTATATCTTACCCTTTCAATTTTGTTAAACAAAAGAAGAACTCGAAACTCATTACTTTCGATACATACTTTCCCTTACTGTATGCAATAACTTCACTGATTTTTTTTGACGGTCATATTTCAGGCAGAGGTACCGACAAAATACACGACGGTCTGCTTGAAATCGAATCAGCAGAGCATCCCGATGACGAGCCTTTTACGAGATACAACCCCGAAAAGGGTCTGCAAAAGGGAATGTGGAATATTATGCCGCTGACCTTTGCCGACCACGGTATGCCTATTGGTCTTTTCGGTAGCAAAAAAGAAACCAGAGACTTTCTCAACAACGTATTCAACTTCCTCGAAAAAGAAGAACGGCGTGCAAAAAAAGCCGAGAAATCGACACAATAAAGCCCATATAATTAAACCAAAAGCGGGTTGCAGAGTAAAAGCCTTCTGCAATCCGCTTTTTCGGCTTATTAAAGCAACTGTTTTTATTCGTGGTTTCGGATTTTCAACAATGCCCCTTTCTCAAGTCTTGACACCTGAGCCTGAGATATACCTATTTCGTTTGCAACCTCAATCTGCGTAAGTCCCTTCATAAAACGCAGACCCAAAATTCTTTTTTCACGTGCAGATAAATCTTCTATTGACTGCCTCATCAGTATTTCGTCAATCCACCCCTCATCGTTGCCGCCGTCACCTATCTGGTCCATAACATATATCGTATCGCCACCGTCGTTATAAACCGGCTCGTAAAGAGATACGGGGTCAACAATAGCTTCAAGTGCAATTACAACCTCTTCTTTTTTCAGCCCCATTTCATCGGCGATCTCGTTTATGGTAGGTTCTCTGCCAAGCTCGTTCACCAGCTTATCCTTTGCCTGAATTGCGTGGTAAGCAGTGTCACGCATAGAGCGGCTGACCCTGACGGGATTGTTGTCACGCAGGTACCGTCTTATCTCGCCTGCAATCATCGGCACAGCGTAAGTCGAAAACCGCACCTGCTGTGTGATATCAAAATTATCTATCGATTTTATAAGCCCTATGCAACCGACCTGGAAAAGATCATCCATATTTTCACTTCGGTTTGCAAAGCGTTGGATTACGCTCAGCACAAGCCGAAGATTACCGTTTACAAGCTCATCTCTTGCTTTTTTGTCGCCTGCTTTTGATTTTTCGAGAAGTACACGCTTTTCGCTTTCTTTAAGCACCTTAAGCTTTGACGTATTTACTCCGCATATCTCAACCTTGTTAAACTGCATTTATCCCGTTACCCTCCTTGGTTTTATAAGAAAAGTATGGGATGAGAATCCGGTTATAATACCGTTTCGGCTATGGAAAAATTTATAAAACAGATTGACCGCAGAATATATAGATATTATAATAAAATGGATATCAGTATGAAGGATGGTGCATATTTGTGCTTTATATAGGTGTTGACCTTGGCACCTCCGCCGTAAAGCTGTTACTTGTAAACGAGCGTGGTGACATTATCGGTGAGGTTTCAAAGGAATATCCCGTTTATTACCCGAAGTCAGGCTGGTCAGAGCAGAATCCTGCCGACTGGTGGGAGGCTGTCAAAATCGGTATAGCCGAGCTTACTGCCGACTACGATAAAAAGCAAATCGCAGGCATAGGCGCAGGCGGTCAGATGCACGGTCTGGTAGTGCTTGATGAAAACAATGATGTTATCCGCCCTGCTATCCTCTGGAATGACGGCAGGACACAGAAACAAGTTGATTACCTCAACGGCGTTATCGGCAAAGACACATTAAGCGAAAACACCGCAAATATCGCATTTGCAGGCTTTACCGCACCGAAAATCCTCTGGATGAAAGAAAACGAGCCTGAACTTTTTGCAAAAATCAAAAAGATAATGCTCCCGAAGGATTACATAAACTATATGCTCACAGGTGTACACTCCTGCGATTATTCCGATGCTTCGGGCATGCTTCTGCTCGATGTAAAGAACAAATGCTGGTCAGATAAAATACTTGAAATCTGCTCGGTTACAAAGGAGCAGATGCCGTCACTTTTTGAAAGCAGTGATATCATAGGCACAGTAAAACCAAATATAGCAAGCGAGCTTGGTCTCGGTGAAAATGTAAAGGTTGTTGCAGGTGCAGGCGACAATGCTGCAGCTGCAATCGGTACAGGCACTGTAGGCAACGGCAAGTGCAACATTTCGCTCGGCACTTCGGGCACAATATTTATTTCGAGCAGCAAATTCGGTGTCGACCCCAACAACGCACTCCACGCCTTTGCACACGCAGACGGCTGCTATCACCTTATGGGATGTATGCTCTCTGCCGCATCGTGCAACAAGTGGTTTATGGAGGACATACTTCACGACACCGACTACAAGTCAAATCAGGCACCGATTACTGACGAAAAGCTCGGTACAAACAATGTGTTCTTCCTGCCCTACCTTATGGGTGAGCGCAGCCCGATTAACGATACAAATGCACGCGGCGCATTCCTCGGTATGAGTATGGACACAACCCGTGCAGATATGCTTCAGGCTGTTTTTGAGGGTGTTGCATTCGCAATCCGTGACAGCTTTGAGGTTGCAAAGTCACTCGGCATTCAGATTGAACGCAGTAATATCTGCGGCGGCGGTGCAAAGAGTGAGCTGTGGAAAAAGATTATGGCAAACGTGCTTGGTATTCCGCTTGACACTGTCAAAACCGAACAGGGTCCGGGTTACGGCGGTGCAATACTTGCAATGGTAGGCTGCGGTGAATATGAATCCGTTGTTGACGCTTGCGAAAACCTTGTTGAGATATCCGATACGGTTTATCCCGATGAAAAATTAAGTGCACTGTACGACGAAAAGTACAACACGTTCAAAGCAATTTATCCGTCACTTAAAGCAATATTTAATAAGGAGATATAAAAATGAGTGAGATTTTTGCAGGTATTTCAAAAATAAAATATGAGGGTGCAAAGAGCACAAACCCTCTTGCATTCAAGTTTTACGATGCAGATAAAATTATACTGGGCAAGCCTATGAAGGAATACCTTCCCTTTGCTATGGCTTGGTGGCACAACCTTTGCGCCGCAGGTACGGATATGTTCGGCAGAGATACAGCCGACAAGGCTTTCGGTGCAGACGAGAAAGGCACAATGGAGCACGCAAAGGCAAAGGTTGATGCAGGCTTTGAGTTTATGAGCAAGCTTGGCATCGAGTACTTCTGCTTCCACGATGTTGACCTTGTGCCCGAGGCAGACGACATCAATGTTACCAACGTAAGACTTGACGAAATCACAAACTATATGCTCGAAAAGATGAAGGAAACAGGCATCAAGTGTCTGTGGGGCACAGCAAATATGTTCTCCAACCCCCGCTTTATGAACGGTGCAGGCAGCACAAACTCTGCTGACGTTTACTGCTTTGCGGCGGCACAGATTAAAAAGGCACTTGAGCTTACCGTTAAACTCGGCGGTAAGGGCTATGTTTTCTGGGGCGGCAGAGAGGGTTATGAGACTCTGCTCAACACGGATGTCAAATTTGAGCAGGAGAATATAGCTCGCCTTATGAAAATGGCTGTGGAATACGGCAGAAAGATAGGCTTTACAGGCGACTTTTATATCGAGCCCAAGCCGAAGGAGCCTATGAAGCACCAGTACGATTTCGATGCCGCAACAGCAATCGGCTTCCTGCGTCAGTACGGTCTTGATAAGGATTTCAAGATGAATATTGAGGCTAACCACGCAACACTTGCAGGCCACACATTCCAGCACGAGCTTCGAATCAGTGCAATCAACGGTATGCTCGGCAGTATCGATGCTAACCAGGGCGACTACCTGCTCGGTTGGGATACCGACGAATTTCCCTTCGACGTTTATGAAGCAACAATGTGTATGTATGAAGTCATAAAGGCAGGCGGTCTTACAGGCGGCTTCAACTTTGACGCAAAGTGCCGCAGACCCAGCAACACTTATGAGGATATGTTTGAAAGCTACATCCTCGGTATGGATACGTTCGCACTCGGTCTTATCAAGGCTGCCGAGCTTATTGAGGACGGCAGACTCGACGGCTTTGTTGCAGAGAAGTACTCCAGCTTCAACAGCGGTATCGGTGCTAAGATTGTCGCAGGCGAAACCTCACTTGAGGAGCTTGCAGCATACGCAGCCGAGCTTAAGAACACACCTGCTCCAATTTCAGGCAAGCAGGAAAGACTTGAAGGCATAGTCAACAGCGTGCTGTTTGGTTGATAATCACATAAAGTAAAAACTCCTTGCTGAGCAAGGAGTTTTTTTATTGCGGTTTTTCGTTTATGAACACTCTGAAAAGCGGCAGGCACGCAGTGAAGAATTTTTTGTATGCTGTGCAGTAGTCTTCGCTGAGCTGTGTTCTTTTACAGCCACCGCCTCTGCAGATTGGGTATAGTTTGCACTCCTTACACCTTTCGGGTATTGTAAGGCTTTCTCTGATGAAGTTCACTGCAGTTTCGCTGTGCTCCATTTGCGTGAAATCCGTATCGTGAATATTGCCGAGCAGGTATTCATCCGTACAGTAAAAGTCACAGGGATATATGTTGCCGTTTGCCTCGCTTACAAACTGATGCGAACAGTGGCCCATAATTCCGCACTGCTCTGTAGGCTGACCGAGGTAAAGCCTGACCCAGTTGTCAAACTGACGGATGCTGACATATTGATGTCTTACATAATCCTTGACATAAAGATTAAACAGCTTTATAAGGAAATCGGCATACTGATCGGGTGTCATATACAGTTCGCTTTTTTCCGTCGAACCAAACGGTCGCAGGCAAGGTATAAACTGCAGATAACCGAAACGCTGAAAACGAAAATAGCTGTATATCCGCTCAATATTTTCAGCACAGTAGCCCGTTAAAACGGTAAGAATATTGAAATCGACCTTGTGCTTTTCCAGAAGGCGTGCAGTGTCTATAATGGTGTAAAACGAATTCTCACCGCCGGGCTTTTTGCGGAATTTATTTGCTTCAATGTCACCGTCAAGGCTCAGACCCACAAGAAATTTGTTTGTGCTCAAAAACTCTGCCCACTTTTCATCAATAACCGTTCCGTTAGTTTGCATACTGTAAAAAACGGGGCTTTTCTTAATATTGAGCTCATTCACCGTATTCACAAAATACTCAAAATAATCAAGCCCTGCAAGAGTTGGCTCACCGCCCTGAAAAGCAAAGGCAACAGCCTGACCGTTTGCATATTTCAGTGCTTTTTCAATGAGAATACGGGCTGTATCTTTGCTCATAACACCAAAGCCCAAATGCTCACGGTGCTCGGAAACATCACGGTAAAAGCAGTATTCGCACGAAAGATTGCACAGCGATGAAGCAGGTTTTATCATCAATGATAAAGGCGGCATATTATGAAATCACACCTCGTCTGTTGTGTTTGAAGTCGTCTGTAATTTCGTGAAGTTTCTCTCTGAACTGATCGGAGATTTCGGGATATACGGGAGTGCGGTTATAGTTTTCCGCATAGTCATCGTTGAGAATATGAAGCCAGTTTTTGCGGTTTTTATCAAAGAAAGCAGAGTTATCGTTCTGAATCTTTTCAAAATACTTGAATGAAATATATTCGTCACTTAAAATATCGTAATCATATTCGGGGTAGAGCGCTTTAACTTCAGAAGTCGGCACAGCATACTGAATTGCTTTTATTTTTTCACGCTTCATATGCAGAATCGGATGCTCTTCGGTATGAATAACCTCGTCATTCTTAATAAGCTCTAACATTGATATACCGTCAATCACACGGTCGGTCGGCATATAATTCTTTTCTCCGCTGTTGCCCGTTATACCGCAAAGCTCAACAAGTGTCGGATAAAGGTCAACGAGCACTGCGCTGCTCTCTCTTTCGGTCTGTTTTTCGCCGAGTGCACCGTTATCGTTATCCCAACGGATCATAAACGGCACCTTCTGACCGCCCTCGTAGGCAAGGTATTTACCGCCGCGCAGGTCACCTACCGAGCCTTCAAGAGCAGGTCCGTTGTCACTTGTGAACACAATAATAGTGTCGTCAAGTACGCCGAGCTTTTCCATTTCGTCAAAGAGAATACCGAGGTAATGGTCAAACTCCGTAACGCAGTCGACGTATGTACCCATTCCGCTTGTGCCGTCAAAATCGTCACCCGCATAAACAGGACCATGAGGCCACGGAGAAGCATAATATGCAAAGAAAGGCTCGTCTTTTTCTGCCTTATCTGTAATCCAGTCGGTAATTTCGTCGTGAATCCACTCAGTTGCCTTGCTCTGGTCTTTAAGCTCGTCTGTACCGTGTGCAATCTGCCACTCACCGTTTTCTTCGGTTACATGGTAGAAGGGCTTCATATCGTTTACGTGGTGGCTGCCGTAGAAATAGTCAAAGCCCTGATTTGTAGGCAGATACTCACCGTAGTCGCCAAGATGCCATTTGCCGAAGCAGCCTGTTGAGTAGCCTGCCGCCTTGAATGTTTCGGCAATAGTAATTTCATCGCCGAGCATACCGTCGGCATTATTGCCCATTTCAATAGAGTTGAAAATTCTTGTCTGTGCAAACGGAGAAAGAGTATCCACCGTGGGATAGATAACGTTATCGGCATAGCCTCTGTATGGATATCTGCCCGTAAGTGCGGCAAAGCGTGCAGGAGAACAAACGGAGTAAGCTGAATAGAAGTTAGTGAAATTAAGTCCGTTTTCACCGATTGAATCGATATTTGGTGTGTCATAAATCGCACCGTTGAGCGACACGTCACCCCAGCCGAGGTCATCCATCATAACCACAAGCACATTCGGAGAATCAGCGGCATCTTTTTTATCAACGCCGCTCAGATACTTGTCGTGACCCTCCCAGAGTCTTTCGGTATTGGGCTTTGAACGCAGATTCATTGTAAGCACGTAAAGCACACTTGTACCAAGCAGACAAACGCACATAACGGCACATACGGTTGCCTTTATTCCGCTCTTTTTAAACGTGTGCTTTGCAGAAAAATACAAACCCAGCAGTGATAAAATCCACGGGGATGCAATAAGAAGGTTGCCGAGAAGACGGGTAAAGAAATTACCTTCGCCCGTAAACAGCGGATGCTCTGCAGAAGAATAGCCTGCGAGACCTGATGTAAATGCACCAAAGCCTGCGTCAGCACCGAAAATTATGTAGTAAAGCACAACGCCCAGACCCGATAATGCATAGGCAAGCACCATAGGAGTGTATACTTTTCGTTTGAATATAAGGCTGAGCGTAATAAGTGCCGCCATAATGCAGTTAAACGCAACAAGCACAACCGACACGATATTGAGCCGTAAAACAAGAAGCGACACCGCAAGCAGTGCTCCGATTACCATTAGAATAATAGGAAAAATCTTTTTACCGGAATCGAGCTGAATCTCTTTTTTCATCACAGTTCCTCCGTAGTTTTATTATATTTTAATTATATTATTACATTGTAAATTGTCAAGAGGAGCTAGCGATACAACGATATATAAATATTTCAACAATCGTATTTACAAATTATTCATATTATGTTATGATTTCATTAACAAATCTAAAGGAGAAGTTATGCTTTACAATTTTGTCAGATGGATTATATTTTTTATCATAATAGGAATAGTTCTGCTGATTATTAAAAAAAGCCCATTGAAAAAGCATAGCGTAATTTCTAAAGCAATTCCAATTATTGTTGCTGTCATATGTTTTTCTCAGTGGAACATCCCTTTCGAAAATTATATTTACAGTTTTCCATCTCTGGAAAAATCGTTCAATTACTGTAACACTGCTAAACAGGTTGAATTCTTCGGATTTTTTGAAGAAAAAAATTCGGGTATTATTTTATATGAAAGCGAAAACGGATACGCAAATTACATTGCACAAAAAACCGATGATGGCTGGAAAATCAGCAACACCAACACATACAACGTTGAATGTGTTAAAACAGCGAATGATTATACTATAGTTGTTTATCATATAAAAAATACCGACGACAGATATATTTTACTTTCAACTGATTTTAACAAAACCCAACCAGCAGAAATCACAGATTCAAAAGGTAATAGTTTCAGATACGTTGAAGATAAGGATGATTTTTTAAACCATATAACTTATTTCAGTTGTTACAGTGGAAATGATTTTGATTATACAGTTCATATCAACGGTGAAAAGGTTGAGTTACATACCAAGTAAAAAAGGAGATTGTATCAATCAGGTATGATTGTGGATTGACCGTTTTAATGATATAGTGCTTATGCGATATGAAATAATCCTTACGGATTATGAAATTTGATGCTTGCGCATCAAGTGAAATAAAATTCGCCATTAACATTTGCGCAGCAAATATTTCATACGCGACAGCGTATTTCATCGCGAAGCGATTTCACTCGCCGCAAGGCGAATTTCATTGAAAAAAGACCTTGTCAAAAATGACAAGGTCTTTTTTCTGGTGGAACAATGTCCGAGGTGTGCGAACATTGCTCCATAGCTGATTTTTCGCCACTAAAGGCTGCTTCAATATCATCAAGCGGGATGTCATCTATGGTGACGGGCTTATTGCTTGCATTGATAATCAGCGTCAGATGGTCATCATAAAGATAAACCGAATGAACAAAGATATTGATGATTGCTCTGCGTTTTGCCATATCGTCACCGGGCATCTCACAAACATAATTGAGAAAGGCTAAAATCTGAGCCTTGAAGTGCCCCCTGTCAAGTAGACAGACGAAAAAACAAAAGAATATTTAATTGAGTGGATTCCACCTTGCAGCGCAGCAAGGTGGAATTTTTATGCTGCAGCTGTATGGAATTCCATAGGTGTCATACATTTCAGCTTTA
>JAFQEL010000026.1 GCA_017399065.1 Clostridia bacterium
TAGTCTTGTACTGCTGACATTTTCTGCTCTGCTGAATATTTCTTGTACTTATATCCTTTTCTTCCCATAAAACAATCCCCTTAGTGTAGTCTCGAAAATTTTTCTTTTTTCGAGTGTCTACTCTAAGGGGACTATATCATATTCGAGGGAGCTCATTACTTTTATTATTTGACAACCGATAATAAGTAGTTGGTTATAGCTTCGGTGAATTCCGGGTCAAATATATTAACTACCTTATCCATAAACAGCGCAACGCAAACACCGACAACAAAACCGCCTGCGATTTCAGGTAAGGTATGACCTTCAACCTTTTTTACGTCTTCAGTGTCTCTGCCGTAAAACTTGTCTTTAAGTAAATTAAACGCTTCGGTAAGCTTTTCAATAGGTAAACGTACTTTTATTGCGTCAAACATTACGATAAACGCAAATACACCTGCAACTGCAAATTCGTCCGATAACCATCCCGCTTTTAAGCCCATGCTTGCCGCAAGAGCAATTACTGTTGCTGTGTGGGAACTGGGCATTCCGCCAAGCTTGAATAATGTTGCCAAGGTAACCTTTTCTACTTTTTTGCCCTTCTTTTTTGCAACTACATATTTAATTGAATTAATTATTACTTTCAGCAATTGTGCTATGAACCATGACAAAAAGCACACGATAAAAACTACCATTTTTCATACTCCTTAAATTTACTAAATGATATGTTACATTATTTTAACAAAAATTTCAATACTTACACTTGAAAAAATTAATATTTTGTGTTAAAATTTGTAACAGTTTGTTTAAAAAATTACAAAAACGCCTTAACAAAATGTTAAAATTTAATTTTCAGTAGGCTATCGGAGGAATATTATGGCTAAGAAAAACGTTTATAAAGGTAATCCCAATATCCCGGATTATCTGACCCTTAAAGAAATTATTGTTAAGGGTACTGAAATGGGCGGAGACAAAAAGCAGTTTGCTTTTAAAGATAAGAATAAAGTTGAACAGACCCGCACATTCAATCAGACATGGCGTGAAATTTGCGGTATCGGCACATATTATCATATCCTCGGACTTGTTGAACATTCAAAGATTGCGATCGTTGCAGAAAACTCATACGATTGGATGGTTGCTTATTATGCAACTCTTATGACAGGTAATATCAGTGTACCGATGGATTGTAAACTCCCCGCCGATGATATTGCGGATCAGCTTATCCGTTGCGGTTGCGATGCTCTTGTATATTCAGATAAGTTCGAGTCTATGGTAGAGGAATTTAAATCTAACCCCGATATCCCTGTTAAGCATTATCTTCATATTGATGAGTTTGATAATTACAAACAAATCGGTTATAAAGCATTTGACGAAGGTGACACATATGTTGTTGACTGTGAAGTCAAGTCTGATGATTTGGCTTCTATTGTTTACACATCGGGTACAACCGGCAAAAGTAAGGGTGTTATGCTCACTCATTACAACATTGCTTCAAACTGTTCTGCTTCAACACGTGCTCTTACCGGCAAGCATGCTATAGGCTTCCTTCCGCTTAACCACACCTACGCTTGGGTAAGTGCTCTTTTTGCTTGTTATATTCTTTCTGAGTGGGGTTATGTGTGCGAAAGCATTAAGACAATACAGAGTGACCTTAAAAAGCAGAAGCCCTACAACTTCTCAGGTGTTCCGCTTGTTGTTGAAACAATTTATCAGCGTATCTGGCGTACCGCACGCAGCACAGGTCGTGAAGAAATACTCAAGAAGGGCTTGAAAATCAGCCGCTTCCTTATGAAACTCGGTATAGACAGACGCCGTAAGATTTTTGCAACAATTCTCGATAACCTCGGCGGTAATCTTGATATGATCATTTGCGGTGGTGCTGCTCTTGATCCAAAGTACGAATCAGGTATGCACGATTTCGGTATTGAAGTTTATAACGGATATGGTATGACTGAGTGTTCACCGGCTATCACATGTAATCGTCCTGATAAATCCAAACCCGGCAGTGTTGGTGTTCCGCTTGATTGCTGTGAGATCAAGATTCACAATCCCGATGAAGAGGGCGTAGGTGAAATCTACGTTCGCGGCACTAACGTTATGGTTGGTTATTATAACGATCCTGAAGCTACCGCCGAAGCATTCGACGGTGATTGGTTCAAGACAGGCGATCATGGCAGAATAGATAATGACGGTTTCCTCTTTATGGTCGGCCGTAAGAAGAATCTTATTGTCCTTTCAAACGGTAAGAATGTCTCACCCGAAGAAATAGAAGAAAAGATTTCTCAGTATATGGAGTATGTGCAGGAAGTTCTTGTTTATGACGAGGGTGGCCAGATTATTGCCGAAGTTTTCCTTAACGAGTCAGATTATCCGGACGCACGCGAGCGTATCAAGGACGATATGAAGGAATTCAATAAGACAATGGCATCCTTCAAGCGTGTCAATAAGACTATTGTTCGTGACGAGGAGTTCCCCAAGACAACAACTCTTAAAATTGTTCGCAAGTATATGGAAGGCAAGGTCAGCATTGCAGACCCTTCAGCACACAGCGATCAGTAATATACAGTTAAAATATTCCCCGGATATCTGTCTATTCAGACAGATATCCGGGGATAGTTTTGTTTGCGTAAAATGTTAATTACATAAGGCTTCTGTAAAGAGCTTCAATTTCTTCAACGCTTACGTCGCGGGGATTACCGGGACGGCATGCATCTGCAAAAGCATCGGCAGCGAGAGCTTTGATGTCTTCCTCTTTAACAACACCCTTAAGACTTGTAACGATACCGACGTCTTCAGCGAGCTGACGTACAGCTTCAACAGCAGCGTTTCTTGCATCCTCAAGGCTCATCGCGTCTACACCTTCAACGCCCATAGCTTTTGCAATATCGCGGTACTTTTCGCCTGTTGCAGGTGCATTGAATGCCATAACAGCGGGAAGGAGAGTAGCACAAGCCTTACCGTGAGGCATATCGTAGTAAGCTGAAAGTGTGTGTGCCATTGAGTGGTCAACGCCGAGACCTACGTTTGAGAAGCCCATACCTGCGATGTACTGACCGAGAGCCATACCGTCACGGCCGTCCTTCTCATTTTTAACAGCACCGCGAAGACTTCTTGCAATAACCTCGATAGCCTTGATGTGGAACATATCAGAAAGTTCCCATGCACCCTTAGTGATATAGCCTTCAATAGCGTGTGTAAGAGCATCCATACCTGTAGCAGCAGTAAGACCTGCGGGCATTGAAGCCATCATGTCAGGGTCAACTATTGCAACTACGGGGATATCGTGAACGTCTACACAAACAAACTTGCGCTTCTTTTCAACGTCAGTGATAACGTAGTTGATTGTGACCTCAGCGGCAGTACCTGCCGTTGTAGCAACTGCAATGATAGGTGCGCAGGGATTCTTTGTGGGTGCAACACCCTCAAGTGAACGTACGTCCTCAAATTCGGGGTTTGTTATGATAATACCGATTGCCTTTGCTGTGTCCATTGAAGAACCGCCGCCGATAGCAACGATACAGTCAGCTTCTGCTGCTTTGAATGCAGCAACACCGTTCTGAACGTTTTCGATTGTGGGGTTGGGCTTGATATCGGAGAAAACAGTGTAGGGGATTTCTGCCTTTTCAAGAAGGTCAGTAACCTTAGCTGTGATGCCGAATTTGATAAGGTCGGGGTCGGAAGCGACAAAAGCCTTCTTAAAGCCTCTTGCTTTGATTTCATCGGGAATAGCGTTGATAGCTCCCGCACCGTGGTAGGATGTTTCGTTAAGTACAAACTTGTTCATTTTTAACACTCCTTAAATGTTTTGATTGCTACAAATCAGAATGATTTATACATTTTCATTATACTTTTATTAATTTGTTTTTTCAAGTAGAATATATTAATTTTTAAATCAATAATTAATATTGATTAATTTCATAATAGCAGTTATAATGTTTGTTAATTAATTGTCAGAGGTAATGTTATGGGAAAAAATTTTAAAACAACAAAGTTAGCCTGTTATACAGCCTACTTTACTATGTCGTCTATTTTCAGCCTCCCGCCTTTACTTTTCGCGACTCTTCAAGATATGTATGGTATATCATATACCTTGCTCGGCTCACTCGTTCTTACAAATTTCTGCACTCAGCTTCTTGTTGATCTGATATTTACTGCTTTTTCAAAGCATTTCAACATTAAAAAGGTTGTAAGAGTAATGCCGCTTCTTACTTCTGCAGGCTTGGCTTTATATGCAATTCTGCCGAGCGTAATGCCTCAGTTTGCATATCCGGGTTTACTCATTGGTACTGTGCTTTTTTCGGTTTCCGCAGGTCTATCCGAAGTTCTGCTCAGCCCTGTTATTGCCGCAATTCCTTCCGATAACCCTCAGAAGGATATGAGTATGCTTCATTCACTTTATGCTTTCGGTGTGTTTACCGTTGTTGCTATAAGTACGCTGTTTCTTAAAATTTTCGGTGAAACAAACTGGATGTATCTTGCTCTTTTTTGGGCGGCATTACCTGTAATTGCATCCGTAATGTTCTTTTGCTCTCCTATGCCGGATATGTCAGAGTCTGATGAATCTGCAAGCATTAAGGGCACAAAACGCCGTGCTGTCGGAATGGCACTTTGTGTAGCCTGCATTTTCTTTGGCAGCTGTGCCGAAAACTCAATGTCAAGCTGGATTTCAAGCTATATGGAAAATGCCCTTCATATCGATAAAGCTTTCGGCGATATCCTCGGTATGGCGATGTTTGCAATTCTTCTCGGCCTTACAAGAATAGCCTACGCAAAATACGGTAAAAACATAGCTAAAATGCTTCTTGTCGGTATGGTAGGTGCAACGGTATGCTATCTTATTGCGGGTCTTTCTTTGAACGTTATTTTTGCTTTTGTTGCGTGTATACTAACAGGTATTTTTACTGCTATGCTCTGGCCGGGTACACTTATTATGATGGAAGAAAATCTGCCCGGTATAGGTGTTGCCGCTTATGCTCTTATGGCTGCAGGCGGTGACCTTGGTGCTTCTTTTGCACCTCAGCTTCTGGGTGTTGTAGTTGATAAGGTGTCCGTAACTCAGATTGCTGCCGATTTAAGTGAAAAATTCAGCCTATCACCCGAGCAGATCGGTCTCAAAGCAGGTATGCTTGTGACAGGACTTTTTCCGTTGATAGGAATGTTTGTTGTTGTTTTTGCTATGAGATATTTCAAGAAGAACAAAAAAGAATTTTAATATTAAAATAGTAACCAAACTGAGCAGAATTGAGGTAAGAGTAAGCAAAAGTACACCTAAAGCAATAGTTTTGCTACCTGAAAAGGGTGTATTATACTCTCCTCAAAAAGTCATCTGCTTCTTTTCTGCTCTTGAAAATTATAATGTGTTTTTCTGCTCTGTATATTTCAATTAACGCATATAGTTTTGGCAAAGAATTATATGCAAATTCTTTAATAAAACCTTCAAATTCGGGATCCAATTCTTTTTCTATCCATGGTAGATCATAACGGCCTTTTCCCAGTCGTTCTGTTGCTCCATGCAAGCAAACCTCTGTCGGCAAATCAAAGAGAATGCATGTATCGCATTCTTTAAGCCGCATTTCAACCGTTCTGTTATAATTGCCATCAATGATCCACTTGTCTGTTGCAAAAATCTCTTGTATTCTTTGATCAAATTCTTCTCTTGAAATATGTGTTTTATCAGGCTTATGCCAGACAGCATCAAGGTAATATAACGGCAAACCTGTTCTCTTACTTAGTTTTTCGGCAAAAGTTGTTTTACCGCTTCCGGGACATCCGATCACAATCACGCGCTTCATTGCGATTTCTCCTTTGCGGTGTTGATGGAGGCAATTAAAATGCGGCGGATTGTACCGCATTGATTGTAAAGATCAACAGCTGTTTCTCTGTCCAAAATATCAGATTTCACAAACAGTTTCAACCAATATTCCGTTTCGTACCATTCCTTCAAGGCAATCTGCAGTTTTGCAATGAAGTCAGGCTTTCCGTGAGCATAGTTTGCTTCGTGGATGTTTGCGCCAACGGAGGTTGCAGAACGCTCCAACTGATTCACAAGGGAATAATGTCCTTTGATTGTTTCGCATAACTTTATGACTTTTACCGCAAAATCAGTTGAAAGTTCTCGAAGTTTTGATTCAGCCATATTAACACCGCCTTTCGTATAATAATTATACCATATCAACTACTAAAGTTAAAGTGAAATATCCTTCGGATGTGAAATAATGATCTGCGGTCATTGTGAAATATTCGGTGTGCCACCGAATGTGAAATGAAATAAATCCACTCACGCCCGCAGGTATTTCACATTGTGAAGCAATATTTCACACGCGGAGCGTATTTCACAAATCCCGCAAGGGATTTATTTCGTTGAAAAGAACCCACACTTGTCGTAGACAAATGTGGGTTCTTTTCTGGTGCGGGTAACAGGGGTCGAACCTGCACGCTTGTGGGCACAAGATCCTAAATCTTGCGTGTCTGCCAATTCCACCATACCCGCATATATGATTTTTTTACTTTGTGATACATTCTAACAGAAACAGATGCAATAATCAAGTCTGAAAACTATATTATATTTATTTTATAAAAATTTTCTTTACTTTTTTTCTCCGTAATAATATAATAATCATTGGGAATAAAACAAATTTCTTATCAAAATGAAAGGATTTAGTAATTATGGAAAGATATCTTATTATTAATGCTGATGATTTCGGCATGTGCCGTGCTGCTAACTTCGGCGTATTTGATCTTCTCAAGTCCGGCGGTATTACCTCTTCTACAATTATGGCTCCTTGCGGTTGGGCACCCGAGGCTGTAAAGTTTGCCAAAGAGCATCCGGAGTTTGCAATCGGTGTTCATCTTACAACAACAAGCGAGTGGGAAAATTATCGTTGGGGTCCCGTAAGCAGTACTCCCAATGCATCTCTCCGTGATAAAGACGGTTACTTCTATCACGAATGTGATGATTTTGAAAAGCATGCTGACCTTGAAGAGGTTAAGGCAGAGATGATTGCACAGATTGAAAAGCTTAAGGCTCTCGGTCTTAATCCTTCTCATCTTGATAACCACATGGGTTCGCTTTACGGAATTGCTACAGGTCGTTTTGAGCTTCTCGAGCTTATGATCGGTATAGCAGGTGAGTATAAGCTTCCTTTGCGTATGCCTATGAATTTTACTGATGATCAGTTCAGCAACACAATGCTTGACGTTCAGGTTCCTCCCGAGCTTGTAAAGGGGCTTATTGATAAGGTTGTTGATGCAGGTAAGGCTCTCGGTGTTGCAATGCCCGATTACCTTATGCCCGGTGACTGGTCAGGACCGCAGAAGGACAGCTACGAAAATTTCAAGGAATACATATATGAAATGTACCGTGGCTTCCCTGAAGGTGTAATCGAAACATATATCCATCCTGCATACGAAACTGATGAACTCAAGGGTACAACAGGTTGCTGGGAACGCCGTGTATGGGAATATAAGCTCTTCTCCGATCCGCAGACAAAGCAGCATATTGATTCTCTCGGTATCAAACTTATCAACTACCGTGACCTTGCAAAAATGCGCGGTTGCTGATGATTCAGGTGATAAATATGTTTTCTGACCTTGTTAAAGCTACCAGAAGCTTTCGTAATTTTGATCCGACATACCATCTGAGCGATGAAGTTATGCAAAGGCTTATTGAGCTTTGCCGTTATACTCCGTCTACAGCTAATACTCAGTCTATTAAGTTTGCTTATGCTTGCAGTGAATCTGCTTGTGAGAAGATTTTTCCGATGATTGGCTGGGCAGGCTATTTGAAAGAGAATAAGCCGCCTTACGACGGAAATGTACCTACAGGTTATATATTAGTGTGTTTTGATACAGATATTGCTCCCGAAATTGAAATAGATGCCGGTATCTGCGCACAGACTATTGTGCTCGGCGCTATGGATATGGGTATCGGTGCCTGTATGATTGGCAGTTTCGATAAACAAAAGGCGGCTGAGCTTTTTAATCTGCCTTCAAATATCAAACCAAGGCTTATGATAGCGCTCGGCAGACCTAAGGAAACTGTTGAAATTGTCGATATTAAGGACGGAGACGTTAAATATTACCGTGTTGGTAAGTATAAACATATTGTTCCTAAAAGAACTGTTACAGAATTAATGTTACCTAAGCTGAAATGAGTTTTATAATTTATGAATTTTGTTGCTTATAGTGCCGGCGGAATGTGCAGAGAGCTTATGCGGCAGTTATCTTCTAAAATTTCATAATTAATTTAAAAGGAGCTGTAAAAAACTTTTTTTGCAGCTCCTTTTTATGATTTTTATTTGAATTTTTAAAGTTTTATATACCTGCCGGATCCCTTGAACTCCGTTTTTATGCGCTCCTCGCTTTTTTTACATCCCTTTATCATTCTTCTTCAAATGCATCCTTCCCAAGTGAACAAACGGGACATACCCAATCATCAGGTACATTTTCCCATGGTGTGCCCGGCGCAACACCGTTGTCCGGGTCTCCGGTTTCAGGGTCATAAACGTATCCGCAAGGGCAAACGTATTTTTTCATAATCTCAGCCTCCTTATATAATAGTATGACAGATATTAAGAGAATTAATACAAATCGTTTGTATATAAATGTTATTCATATATGTCTACTTTTTTAAAACATAATTTCGCAAATATTTTGTATTCGGTTTTTACAGCATTTCCACTTTTATTAAGTAAAAGGGGAGTAGGCATTAACCTACTCCCAGAAAAAAGATATTCTAATTAGCCGAAATATCTCTGAAGAAGACCCTGGAATGCCTTACCGTGTCTTGCTTCGTCGCGTGCCATTTCGTGAACTGTATCGTGGATAGCGTCGAGGTTAAGCTCTTTAGCCATCTTTGCGAGGTCAAATTTGCCCTGTGTTGCACCGTTTTCAGCTTCGACTCTCATCTCGAGGTTCTTCTTTGTGCTGTCTGTTACAACCTCACCGAGGAGCTCTGCAAACTTTGCAGCGTGCTCAGCCTCTTCATAAGCTGCCTTTTCCCAATAGAGACCGATTTCGGGGTAGCCCTCTCTGTGAGCAACTCTTGCCATAGCAAGGTACATACCAACCTCTGTGCACTCGCCCATATAGTTAGCTCTGAGACCTTCGATGATCTCTTCGGGAGCACCTGCTGCTACTCCTACAACGTGCTCTGCTGCCCATGACATTTCGCCGCTCTGCTCGTTAAACTTTGAAGCAGGAACCTTGCACTGGGGGCAGAATTCAGGAGCAGAATCGCCTTCGTGAACATAACCGCAAACTGAGCATACAAACTTTTTCATAATAAATTTCCTCCAAAATTAATTTTTGTTTTTATTTTATCAAGCGGAGCAATTGCAGTTTTCGCAAACTCCGTAAAATACTAATAAGTGTGAATTGATTTTTCCTTTAAAATCTGTACCAAACATATTATTTAGATCAGATAGGGGATCGTGTTCAAGATCATATAATCTGTTGCATTTTTCACATATCAGATGATAGTGCAATTCATTGTTACCGTCAAACCTGTCTGCCGTGCCACAATGAAACTTTAGTATTGTTCCGTTGTCTGTAAGAAGAGCAAGGTTACGGTATAAAGTGCCGAGACTCAGATTTGGTAAATCAGTTTTCAAATCAATGTACAGTTCGTCGGCTGTGGGGTGGTCTGTTCGTGAACAGAGATTATTGAGAATCAGCTCACGCTGACGGCTGTATTTCATTGACATTATTTCACCTCCAAACAATAACGATAATCGTTACTGTTATTATAACATTAATTACAGTAATGTCAATACTATTCGGAAAAATTTTTAAAAAAATTAAGCGGCCTTATAATGACCGCTTAAAAGTTAACTTTATTTATCTTTAGGAGCTTTGTAGCCTTTGCTTACAAGGAGATTTTCAATTCTGTCTGCCGGATCGAGAAGACCGCTGACTGAAAGGTCGTGATTAAGTGTATCAATAATATATGATACGTATTTAGAAAGGTCAACCTCAGCATACCACTTACGGGAAAGAAGTTCAGGTGTACGATATATAAGGTTAGTTGTGAAGACCTTGTCAATGATGCCTTTTTCGTAAGCTTCATCAAAATCATCAAGGCCGTTGCAGAAGAGACCGAAGCTTGTGCATACAAAAACTCTGTTTGCCTTGAGTGCTTTAAGCTTTGTTGCAACTTCAATCATTGATTCACCGGATGAAATCATATCATCAACGATTATAACGTCCTTGCCTTCAACATTGGCACCAAGGAACTCATGAGCAATAATGGGGTTTCTGCCGTTGACAATGCGTGTGAAGTCACGGCGCTTGTAGAACATACCGAGTTCAACCTCGAGTACGGTTGAGTAATAAATGCATCGACCCATACCGCCTTCATCAGGGGAGATAACCATAAGGTGATCCTTATCGAAATGAAGGTCGTCAATCGTTCTTGTCATAGCCTTTATCATCTGATATACAGGCTGGACATTTTCAAAACCGCTGAGAGGAATTGAATTCTGAACTCTGGGATCGTGAGCATCAAAAGTGATAATGTTGTCAACGCCCATATCGTGGCAGAGCTCCTGAAGCATATTGGCGCAGTCAAGAGACTCACGGGAAGAACGCTTGTGCTGCCTGCCTTCATAAAGCATAGGCATAATTACGGTAATTCTCTTTGCTTTACCGCCGACTGCACTGATTGCACGCTTGAGGTTGGCAAAATGCTCGTCCGGGCTCATAGGAACGTCAATTCCGTACATATTGTATGTAACGCCGTAATTGAAGCAGTCGCAGATTATAAAGAGGTCGAAACCGCGAACGGTCTGGTGAATTGTTGCTTTACCTTCACCAGTGCCGAATCTGGGAAAGCGGACGTCTATAAGATAAGAAGGACGGTCGTATCCGCGGAAATGAAGTGTTTCCTTGTGCTCTGCATGTCTTTCCGATCTCCATGATGTGAGGTACCAGTCGATTTTTTTCGCAAGCTCCTCACAGCCTGGTAATGCAATTATACCAAGCGGTCCGTTAGGGATGGTCTGAAATTTGTCATCAAACTCATTGAATTTCACGGTTACAAATCTCCTTTAATTTATTATATAGTGTGTTCACTGTACACAAATCAATATATATTGTACATAATATATATTAGTTTGTAAACCTTTTGGTTGTTTTTTTAGTTAAAAATATTTTCATTAAAATTCACGGGCTTTTGTTGAAAATAACAAAAGCCCGTCGCAATTATGTGTAACTGTGGTCAATGGTAATTACTGCATAGTATTTATTGTTCTTATTCTGAAGATTGGCGTTGATCGTATCAACAACAGTTTTACTGTCAATTTTTGAAGAAAAAGGTATAACCAAATCAAAAATAAGATTTGTATGGTGTGGTCCCGATACCATACGGAAGTCGTGGAACGATAATGATGGATCAATATCGCTGATAATTTGTGCAACCATTTCTTTTGCAAAGTTTGTTTTTTCATCATCCATAACGATCGGATCCATATGAAGGGTGAGTATATATTCTGTATCTCTCTTAAAATCCTGTTCAATAACGTCCATCAGATCATGGCTTGTCATAATATCGGTATCTGACGGTACTTCAGCATGTGCTGTAATAAAACATCTCCCGGGTCCGTAATCATGAACTATTAGATCGTGTACACCGTACACACCGTCATACGAAAGAATTTTTTCTTCTATCATTTTAACTGTATCTGGCTCAGGCGGTTGACCGAGAAGAGAAGACGAAGTGTTACGGAAAACTCCTATGCCTGCCCAAAGAACAAATAGTGAAACTATTACACCGAAAATTCCATCAAACGGCAAATCAAAATAACGGGAAAGAACAAGAGAAAGAATAGAGGCGCCTGTAGCAGCTATATCGCTTAAACTGTCTTTGACAACAGCGTCAACAGTATCTGAGTTGATTGCTTTACCGATTTTTCTGTTAAAAAGAGCAAGCCATAGCTTACCGAGTATAGAAATGAGCAATACGACTATTGCTATAATGCTGAATTCAGGTTTTTCGGGAGTAAAAATCTTTTCGGCAGAGCTTTTTATCAGTTCAAATCCCATGAACATAATAATTACCGCAACAGCAAGACCGCACAGATATTCAAGTCTGCCGTGTCCGTAAGGGTGCTTTTCGTCTGCAGGTTTTGATGCTATACGGAAACCGAGCAGCGATATTACTGAACTTGCTGCATCTGATAAGTTGTTAAGAGCGTCACCGGTAATTGCAATACTATGGGATATTGAACCGATAATAAGCTTGACGACAGACAGAAGTATGTTTACAACGATTCCGACGCCGCCGCTCAGTGTACCGTATGCAGCGCGTACTTTAGGGGATGAAGTGTTTTTACTGTCACGTATAAAAAGTTTTATAAGTAAATTCGTCATTTTATTTTTCCTTTTCATCTTGATAGCAAAATAATATCTTTAAAATATACGGTTAGTCAAGCATAACTTTTATTTTTTATCAAAGATGAATATTCTTTCAGTTCGTTTTTACTGATACAGTCTGATAAAGATATACAGCTGAAAAATGAAAATGAGCACAGAATTACGCTTATGATCAAAAAAATCTTTGGATTAAAAGTGTTAAAAAATGTATATTTTAACAGAATCTTAACAGCATTACAGCATAAAAAGCCGAAAAAAAGAGGCTTTATTATATCGTTTGAAATGTTTAATTTTATTTGTGTTTCTTTGGATAATTTGTTAATACTTAATGCAAAATTGATTATTTCACTTAAAAACAGGATAAAAATGTAACCTTTGATGGCATATACAGGTAAAATGAAATAAACGAGCAGTACACAAAGAGCAGAATCAAATATATTATATCGCATTGAATCGGCTTGACGATCGAGACCTTTTAACAGTCCGTCGGTTATCATATCCGTATACATGACAGGTATGAGTACACTGAGAAGCTTTATATAATAATATGACTCATCTGATTTGTATATCGCTGAAGAAACCGTTTGGGAAAAAACAAAAAAATAACATCCTACAC
This sequence comes from Clostridia bacterium, assembly GCA_017399065.1. GTDB lineage: Bacteria > Bacillota > Clostridia > Oscillospirales > Acutalibacteraceae > UBA8612. The sequence continues at coordinate 12,962 of JAFQEL010000026.1, forward strand.
CAATTGAGAAAATAAGGCTTAGTTTAATTATTTGCGAAGCCATATAACTTATTTTTATTTTTTCATTAAAGAGCTTCAGCCTTGCAAATTCCGGGATGAGCAGTGAGGATAGTGAGCTCATAACTGCAGAAGGATACAGAATGACGGGCAATGCTATACCGTGTATCGTTCCGTATATGCTGATTGATTCAGCGGTACTCTGTCCTGATTTTTCAAACCCTTTAGGAATAAGAAGGTGTTCTATAGTCAACAGTACTGATCTGAATCCTGCTCCTACGGCATCCGGCAAGGAAATCCTCAGTAAGGCTTTTAATTCCAATTCTGTTTTTTTATCAGATTTAAGTTTTATACTGTCGTTACGGTAAAGTAAGTATGAACTAAATGCAGATATAATTTCTGCTGCAGTCATTCCGACGGCGACCGCTGAGCAAGCGGAATCAAGTCCGGTGTTTCCGCAGAGCTTAAGACTGATTACGGTAACGGCAATTCTTACTAACTGTTCACCAAGCTGAACGGTTGAGTATTTAACTATATTTTTGCGTGCCGTGAAATAACCGCTGAGTGCGGCCGATACTGAAATAGGTGAAAGGCTCAGCGATAGAATTTTAATTGATTTTTCGGCTCGGGGATCAAATATCCATTTTCTGCTGATTATACCTGAAAATAAATACATAATTACGCTGATACTTGTTCCGATTGCTATAGCATACCTAATACACATTAACATAATACGGTTGGTATCTTTTTTATTCTGGCTTAACGAATCCGTAACAAGCCGTGTTGCGCCGAGCTTTATACCTGCACTTGCGAAGGTTACCGCCAATCCGTAGACTGCTATTATAAGCTGAAACAGACCCATACCGGATGAACCGATTCTGTTAGTAAGATATATATTAAAAGAAACCGAAATCGTTTTCATCAAAAAACTGCTGAGAGTAAGTACTGCCGTATTTATTATTAATAGCTTAGCATTTTTCATATCAGCACCTCACAACGCTAATTCTATGCTTTACTATGATTAAAAATGCTTGCATTTTGTCCGTAGCTTTGCTATTCTAATATAGAAGTAAGGAGGTTAATAATTATGAAATTTGATATTAAACGTGAATTTATCATTGATAAAAGTAATGCACCTACCAAATCAAGTCATGCATCAACTATTATTTTAATGGATAACGGTGAAGTCGGTGCAGCTTGGTTTGGCGGAACATATGAAGGCAAAGATGATGTTGATATATGGTTTTCAAGCAGAAGCAAAAAGGGCTGGCGCAAGCCTGTACGCATAACTGCAGCTGATGATATTCCTCACTGGAATCCGGTTCTCTTTAAGAATACAGACGGTTCATTGAAGCTTTATTTTAAAGTAGGAAAAACAATTGCTGATTGGCAGACGTATTATTGCGTTTCAACCGATTGCGGAAAAACTTGGTCTGAACCTGAAGAACTTGTTGAAGGTGATGTCAGCGGCGGCAGGGGACCAGTAAAGAATAAAGCTATTCAATTGCAAAGCGGAAGAATACTGGCTCCTTCTTCGTGTGAGCAGAATAAAGACTGGCGCTGTTTTGTTGATATATCCGAAGACAACGGAATTTCATGGACCAAAACCGGTTTCATTGAGCGTCCGGAACGCTACGGCAAAATTGTTGGTATGATACAGCCGACACTCTGGGAATCATCGCCTGACAATGTTCATATGCTTGTGCGTACAAACAGAAGATATGTATACCGCAGTGATTCTGTTGACGGCGGGAAAACATGGTGTCCTGCATATAAAACAGGTTTATTTAACAATAACAGCGGTATTGATGTTGCACGTACGGATGATGGTAGACTTTTCCTTATCTCAAATCCGGTTAAAGAGAATTGGGGCGAAAGAACACCTTTGACCGTTATTTGTTCGGATGATAACGGTTTTACCTGGGGTCTTGGTGCAGTGCTTGAGAGTATGCCGGGTGAATATTCATATCCTGCTATAATAGCGAACGGTAAAGAATTGCTGGTTTCATATACATGGAACAGAAAATATATATGCTTTGCAAAAATTACGGTTACCGAATGATTTGCGAAAAATTTCTTTATACAATATTTAAAAGAAATGGTGATAATATATGAAAATTGAAAAAGCATCTTTTACGGTTGAATCTCAGCTTAAGCCTGTTATAATTCACGGGTTTTATTATTCACCGGTTGTTAAAGCTAATGCAAAAGCTGTAATACAGATTGCACACGGTATGGCTGAACATAAGGAACGTTACGATGAATTTGCTTCATTCCTTGCCGAAAACGGTTATGCTGTTTTTGTTCATGACCATCTCGGTCACGGCGAATCTGTAGACAGTGTTGATAACCTGGGTTTCTTTGGTGAGGAAGACGGCTGGAAAAATCTCGTTAATGACTGTTATACAATAACTAAATTTGCAAGAGAGGTTTTTCCGGGAAAACCTGTTGTGCTTTTTGGACACAGTATGGGTTCTTTTGTTGCGCGTGCATACACTCAGATGTATGACATGACTCTTGATGCTGCAATTTACTGCGGTACAAGCGGTAACAATCCTGCAGCAGGTATGGGTGTAAAGTTAGCTGATGCAATTGCTCGCAGTAAAGGAACGAAATATAAGAGTGAGCTTATTGATTCTGTTGCTTTCGGCACATATAACAAAAAAATAAAGCCACACCGTACTGCGTTCGATTGGCTCAGCCGTGATAATGCAGAAATTGATAAATACGTTGCTGATGATTATTGCGGCTTTATGTTTACCGCTTGCGGATTCCGTGACCTTTTTTCGTTGCTTAAATATGTATCCGGCAAAGAATGGTATAAGTCTGTACGCAAGAGTCTCCCGATTCTTTTTGTTTCAGGTGATGCTGATCCGGTAGGTGAATATGGCAAGGGCGTTAAGCAGGTAGCTGCTGACCTTAAAAAGACCGGTCATGATAACGTTGAAATCAAGCTTTATAAAGATTCAAGACATGAAATACTCAACGATTATGACAGAAATGCTGTTATGAATGACATTCTTGAATGGTTAGATAAAAACATAGAGGAAAAGAAACCCGATTAAGAGGCATATTTTTTATGAAAAATCGTTTGTCAAATACAAAGTTGCTTTCAAGCTACTATATTATATTTTCGATTTCGGCAATTTTGTTTTTTATTATGCTGGCTGTTACTGACGGAAAATCCTTCTCCGAAACGATTTTCCGTAATTCTGTAGGCAGTGATTTCTTTATGGATTTTTTTAACTCCATAAGAGATGCAAGTACAAAAGATGTTTACAAAGAAGGCATAATATATCCTCCTCTTGCAAACATTTTTTTCTATGTGCTATCTTTGATGATCGACCCTGAACTTGCTTCAACGAGTTTCTCTTATCGCAGATTACTGCAAGATGATTACGTTTGTTTGTTCCTGTATTTTGTGTTTGTGATTTTATCATTGTTATTGTTTGTCAATCTGATGAAAAATTACTTGATGAAAAACCATCTTGAGCGATATCTGAATTCGTTGCCTTTATTGCTTATTTTTTCATATCCGATGATTTACTGCATACAGCGAGGTAATATAGCTCTGCTTTCACTGGTTTTCTCAATGTTTTTTGTTTTTAACAGAAACAGCGAAAACAAATTTATCAGAGAGCTTTCGTTGATATTACTTGCGATTGCAGCAGGAATAAAGCTGTATCCTGCCGTATTCGGACTTTTGCTGATTACAGACCGGAAATTTAAAGAAGCAATAAGGCTGATTATATATGGCTTGCTTTGCTTGGTTCTGCCATTCTTTTTCTATGACGGGATTGAAAGCATCCGGGATTTGATTTTCAATCTGAAAAACTTTTCGGATTATTCACTCGAAAAGATGTCACCTGCATTTGTTTGTGTAGATGTACTTGCAATGTATTCATCGCTGTTGTTTAAAATTGATTATTCATCAGCGTATAGTTTTATGTTTACGGTTACTTATTTTGCTGCATTTGCCGTGCTTATATTTGCACCCAAGGAATGGCAGAAGGTATGGGCCATAACATATATGATAATGAATTATTCTTCAATCGGACGTACTTATATTCTTGTATTGGCGATAATTCCTTTTGTTGTATTTATTGCTTCTGAAAAAATACGTAAAAGAGATATTGTGTATTTTATTGGTTTCCTTTTGATTCTCGTTGTAATTCCGCCGGTGTATTATACAAAGCTCGAATTTATAAAAGAATGGATTTGTACAAACTTAATTTCCTCAAGCGGATTAGCTGCTGAAAATCTTGATTTTCTTGCTTCACCAAATCAGATGTTATCAGCTTTTGTTGTTACGGGTATGATGATGTTTATGTTTATAGATATTCTTATCTGTATTACAAACGAAAAAATTGACGTTATAAAAAGAAATAAATAAATAAACAGAAAAAGGACTATGCTGTTTCAAAATACACAGCATAGTCCTTAATTGTTTTGGTTGAATCAGTTAAGTGATTCAACGGTTTCCATCAGATAGTCGCCGAACTGACTGCAGGTGCAGCCGTCATCACGGCCTGTGATGACAAGTTTTCTTTCTGTAAGCATACACTTATCAAGAGCTGCTTCAAGAGCGTTAGCCTTATCGACATAGCCGATATGAGAGAGAAGCATTACTGCAGCACGGAGCATTGAGCAGGGATCTGCATAAGCACCGCGGCCTTCTTTGATCATTCTCGGTGCAGAGCCGTGGATCGCTTCGAACATAGCATATTTCTTACCGATGTTGGCGCTGCCTGCAGTACCTACGCCGCCCTGAAATTCAGCAGCTTCGTCGGTAATGATATCACCGTAAAGGTTTGGGAGAACGAAAACTTTGAAATCGCGGCGACGCTTCGGGTCGATAAGCTTAGCTGTTGTGATATCGATGTACCACTCATCTGTTGTAATTTCGGGATATTCCTCACCGATTCTCTTACAGATTGAAAGGAACTTACCGTCTGTTGTTTTAATAATGTTAGCCTTAGTAATAATAGAAACTCTGTCCTTACCGTTAGCCTTTGCATAGTTATATGCAAGGCGGGCGATACGCTCAGTACCTTCTGTTGTTGTAACGACGAAGTCTGTTGCAAGGTCGTCCGTTACGTTTACACCTTTTGAACCGACAGCGTATGCACCTTCGGTGTTTTCACGGAAGAATGCCCAGTCGATGCCTTCTTCGGGTACCTTGACGGGACGAAGGTTACAGAAAAGGTCGAGAGCCTTTCTCATAGCAACGTTAGCACTTTCAATATTCGGCCACGGGTCGCCTGCCTGAGGTGTTGTTGTCGGACCTTTAAGAATAACGTGGCAGGCTTTAAGCTCTTCCATTACGTCATCGGGAATAGCCTTGTTTGCAGCAACACGGTTTTCAATGGTAAGACCATTGATTTCTTTGAATTCAACTTTACCGCTTGCAACTTCATCAGCAAGCATATAGCGGAGAACTCTTTCAGCTTCTTTACAAATAATCGGACCGATACCGTCGCCGCCGCAGATACCGATAACAATTTTATCGAGCTTTGCGTAATCTGTAAAATCGCCGATTGATTTAATTCTTTCATTTCTTTCGAGCTGCTCACGAAGAAGGTCTGCGTATCTTTCAGCAGCTGCTTTGATTTGTGCTTCGTACATTTTTATGCATCCTTTCCGTTTTCTCTTGTATAGTTGAGAAGTCCGCCTGCGAGAATCATATCTCTCTGACGGTCTGAGAGATCGTAACAGAGAACGTACTCTTCGTTCTTGGTTTTATTAATGAGTTTAACTTCTTTACCTGCAGTGATTTCTGCTTTTACATCAGGGAGACAAAGAATATCATTTTGATCGATCTTATCGTAATCATCGGAATTCTTGAAAGTGAAGGGGATGATACCTGCGTTGATAAGGTTTGCACAGTGGATACGTGCAAATGACTTTGTTATGACGCACTTGATACCGAGGTAAAGCGGAACAAGAGCTGCATGCTCACGTGATGAGCCCTGACCGTAGTTAGCACCGCCTATAATCATACCAATGCCTTCACGCTTACAGTTTTCTGCAAAGTGTTCATCACACTGACGGAAGCAGAAGTTTGAAAGATAGGGGATATTTGAACGGTAGGGGAGAATCTTGGCACCTGCAGGCATAATGTGGTCGGTTGTAATGTTATCACCGACCTTGAGAACTGCCTTTGCTTCGATGCTGTCGGGAAGTGCAACACTTGTCGGGAAGGGCTTGATGTTGGGACCGTATTTGATTTCGACAGAATCAGCTTCTTCGACAGAAGCGGGAAGCTCAACCATATTATCGTTGATAAGGAAGCTGTCAGGCATTTCGATACCGGGGAACTCGCCGAGAGTTCTCGGGTCTGTAAGTACACCGGTGATTGCACTTGCTGCAGCAACCTCAGGGCTTACAAGATAGATACCTGCATCAGCAGTGCCTGAACGGCCTTCAAAGTTTCTGTTAAATGTACGGAGTGATACGCCCTTTGAATTGGGGGACTGACCCATACCGATACAAGGACCGCAAGCAGACTCAAGGATTCGGGCACCGGCACCGATCATATCTGCGAGTGCACCGTTAAGTGAAAGCATTGTAAGAACCTGCTTTGAACCGGGTGCAATAGAAAGGCTGACATCAGGATGAACTTTTTTGCCCTTAAGAATAGCGGCAACCTTGAGCATATCCATAAGTGAAGAGTTTGTGCAGGAACCGATACATACCTGATCTACTTTTATTTCACCGATCTCGGTTACGGATTTTACGTTATCGGGCATATGAGGCATAGCTGCAAGGGGAGCGAGAGTTGAGAGGTCGATATCAATAATCTTTTCATACTCTGCATCATCATCAGCTTTGAGCTCTGTCCAATCTTCCTCACGGCCCTGAGCAGCAAGGAAAGCCTTGGTGTTTTCATCTGAGGGAAATACGGAAGTTGTGGCACCAAGCTCGGCGCCCATATTAGTGATGGTGGCTCTTTCGGGAACGGAAAGTGTTTTGACACCTTCACCGCCGTATTCTATAATTCTGCCGACACCGCCCTTGACGCTCATAATTCTGAGAACCTCAAGGATAACGTCTTTGGCTGCAACCCAAGGACTGAGCTTGCCTGTAAGGTTAACCTTAACAACATTAGGCATAGGGATATAATATGTACCGCCGCCCATCGCTACAGCTACATCCATACCGCCTGAGCCGATTGCGAGCATACCTATACCGCCGCCTGTAGGAGTGTGGCTGTCGGAGCCGATAAGAGTTTTGCCGGGTTTACCGAAGCGCTCAAGATGTACCTGGTGGCATATACCGTTACCGGGTCTTGAATATCTGAGGCCTCTCTTTTTTGCGACGCTCTGGATAAAGCGGTGGTCATCAGCATTTTCGAAGCCTGTCTGAAGTGTATTGTGATCTATGTAAGCGACGGAAAGTTCAGTTTTAACTCTTTCTACACCCATAGCTTCAAACTCAAGATAAGCCATTGTACCCGTAGCATCCTGAGTAAGTGTCTGGTCGATTTTGAGTCCGATTTCCGTGCCGGGAATCATTTCACCGCTGACAAGGTGACTCTTGATTAATTTTTGTGCTATATTGTATCCCATAATTTGTACCTCCAAGAAACAGATACTGTAATATTAAATCAAAATAACTTCTATGTCAATCCAAATCTTTAAAAATACTATATATTGTTTAAGTCGTCAAAAAAATTGTATTATTATGTTGATTGTTATTTGATAAAATGATATAATAAAATGAAAATCAATAAAAAAGGAAATGAATCAAAATGGCAGAAACAAAGAAAAAGGGTGCCGGCAACAGAAAACCAACTCAGAGTGGCAAGGGCAATTCCGCCACAAAAAAATCTGCGCCGCATAAAAATGCAAAAAATCAGAATGGCAATAACGATAAAACACTTGCAAACAGACAGATTACGTCATGTATTCTTTTTGCTTTTGCTTTGTTTTTGTTATGCGTTATTGTAATTCCAAGCGGTGTAGATGCAGGTGAGGCTAATATATGGCAGGGAATTAAAGATGCGTTTTTTGGTTTGTTTGGTCTTTGTGCTTGCGCAATTCCGCCAATGCTTATATATTCATCTGTCTGCACTGCAAAGAATAAACCTGTGAATAAATTTGTTATTAGAATTGCAGGTATAAGCGCAGCTTTGTTGATGTTCTCTTCACTTTTACATATTTTCTCTCATAAGGCTATATATCTTAAAGATATGTCTTTATCCGAACAGGTTTCGGAAGCTTGGGAAAAAGGATATAATTTTCTGAATTCCGGTGTTATCGGTTCTTTCTTCGGCGGTCTTATTTCCGGTTGGTTCGGCAAATGGGGCGCTATCGTTACAATGCTGATCATACTTTTTGTTTTAGTTATGCTTCTTACAGGTATAACAATGTCTCGTCTTATTGAGCTGGTTTCCTCTGCATTTTACAGGGTTTCCGGTTCAGTTCAGGAACGAATTGCCGAACGCGAGAAAACCCGCCCTGAAAATCCGCGTAAACGCAAAGCACCTAAAACCGATGATGCTGATTACAGAATTCCGAAAAGCGAAGACGTTTTTGATGATGCTGATGACAGTACGGATGATTATGCGGATTCTGATGTTGCCGTAACAAAGCCGCGCAATCGTACGGTTAATGCAGCTGACGTTGAGCCCGTTGATTTTGATGAAGTGTCGGATGATACTGAGAAATCACCGGATATACCCGTTTTTAAACCTATGCCTGTTCCCGATTTTACTGACAAAAATTCTAACGTTTATGCTTCTGAGCAGGATGACGCTCAGGTCGAACCTGAGGATGATATTTACAGCGGTGAAGATTTGCCTTTTGATACTGAAGAACCTAAGAATGAACCTGCCGATATTCCGATATCAAAAAAGCCTGTTAAAGCTGCCGAAGAGGTGCTGAAGCTTATCAACCAAGCCGGTGATGAAGCTGCGGATACATCTGTAATGCAGCCTGAAGCGACTGAGGAAAGCTTATATAACGAGGATGAATCTGAGCCTGAACGTGTTTACGTTTTGCCTGATGTTGAGTGTCTTGCACAGGCTCAGAGCTATGGCGATGCCGATATAAAGGATGAGCTTACCGCCAATGCCAACAAGCTTGTTGAGACGTTACGCAGCTTTAATATTGAAACAAAAATCGTCGATATTGCACGCGGTCCTTCGGTAACACGCTATGAAATACAGCCTGCACCCGGTATCAAGATCAGCCGTATTGCAAATCTTGCCGATGATATTGCTATGAATCTTGCCGCTTCGGGTGTTCGTATTGAAGCTCCGATTCCTAATAAAGCGGCAGTCGGTATTGAGATTCCCAACAAGACAAGACTTACTGTAAGTCTGCGTGAAATCATTGACTCTCCGCAGTTTAAGTCTGCAACAAGCAAGCTTAACGTTGCACTCGGCAAGGATATTTCGGGTAACGTAACCTGCACTGACCTTGCCAAGATGCCTCACTTGCTTATTGCGGGAACAACAGGTTCGGGTAAATCGGTTTGTCTTAATGCAATGATTATCAGTATTTTGTTTAACTCAAATCCTGATGAAGTAAAACTGATAATGATTGACCCGAAGCAGGTCGAGTTTACGGTTTACAGGGATATTCCGCATCTTATGGTCCCGGTTGTTTCTGACCCGAGAAAGGCTGCGGGTGCCCTTGCCTGGGCGGTTTCGGAAATGACCAAGAGATATAAGATGTTCTCTGAAAAAGGTGTTCGAGACATAAAAGGCTATAATAAGCTGGCGGCAAAAGACCCTGAAATGACACCTATGTATCAGATAGTTATTTTTATTGACGAGCTTTCTGACCTTATGATGGTTGCTCAGAATGAGGTTGAAGATTCAATATGCCGACTTGCACAGATGGCTCGTGCCGCAGGTATGCACCTTGTTATTGCTACACAGCGTCCGTCTGTTAACGTTATTACGGGTATAATCAAAGCCAATATTCCGAGCCGTATTGCACTGTTTGTTTCATCTCAGGTTGATTCAAGAACAATTATTGATACTGCAGGTGCAGAAAAGCTTCTCGGTAACGGTGATATGCTATTTAACCCGGTTGGTGTTTCAAAGCCTGTCAGACTTCAGGGCTGCTATGTTTCGGATGAAGAAGTTGAACGAGTTGTCGATTTTATCAAGGCTCAGGGTGAATGTGAGTATGATAACGACGTTATGGAAGAAATTGAGAAACAGGCGGTTGCTGAAAAGAAGAAGGAAGGCTATCACGTTGACGCCGATGCTTCTCCTGACAGCGGTGCGGATGAAGAAACTATGAAAGCTATAGCCGTTGTTGTTGAACATCAGATGGCATCAACCACTCTTCTTCAACGAAAGCTTAAAATCGGCTATGCTAAGGCTGCAAGAATAATGGACGAGCTTGAAGAAAAGGGTGTAATCGGTCCGTTTGAAGGCAGTAAGCCGAGAAAAGTGCTTATGACAAAACAACAGTTTAATGAAATGCGTGCTCTCAACGACCTTGACGGTTTTGTCGGAGTTGACAGCAGTGACAGCGGTGAGGAATAATAATGCCATTTTTTCCGATTAATATGCATCAGGTGCGGGAACGCGGCTGGGAAGAGGTAGATTTTGTATATGTATGCGGTGACGCCTATGTCGATCACCCCAGCTTCGGTGCGTCTATTATTTGTCGTGTGCTTGAAAGCAGAGGATACAGAGTAGCTTTCCTTGCTCAGCCTGATTGGAGAAAAAACGATGATTTTATGCGATTCGGCAGACCTCGTCTCGGCTTTATGGTAAGCAGCGGCAATATAGATTCTATGGTTGCTCATTATACTGCCGCAAAAAAGCACAGAAGTGACGATGCTTATTCACCCGGAGGTAAATCGGGTAAAAGACCTGACAGAGCCGTTATTGTTTATTGCAACAAAATCAGAGAGATTTACGGTGACGTACCGATAATTATCGGCGGTCTTGAAGCTTCTCTTCGCAGGTTTGCGCATTATGATTACTGGGATAACAAGGTAAGACGTTCGATTCTTTTTGATTCTCAGGCTGATATTCTTTCATACGGTATGGGTGAAAAGCAGACAATTGAAATTGCTGACCGACTCAATGCCGGAGAACATATATCTCAGTTGAGAGATATCAGAGGTACTTGTTATATATGCGACGTACGGGAAACACCTCTTATGGGTGCTGAATGTCCGTCGTTTGAAAATGTTGTTGCAAATAAAAAAGAGTATGCTGTTTCATGCCGTATTCAGATGAATGAAGCTGACCATATAAGAGGTAAGCTTATTAAGCAAAGACACGGCAACAGAATGCTTGTCCAGAATCCGCCGATGCCTCCTCTTACAACAGAAGAGCTCGATGAAGTATATAAGCTTCCGTTTATGCGTGCCGTTCATCCTTGTTACGATAAGGAAGGCGGTGTGCCGGCGATTGCCGAGGTTGAGTTTTCGATTACTCACAACAGAGGCTGCTACGGTGCCTGTAATTTCTGCTCGCTTGCATTTCATCAGGGCAGATTTATTACTTCACGCAGTAAAGAGTCAATTGTTGAAGAAGCAAAGCTGCTTACAACTTTGCCCGGATTTAAAGGATATATTCACGATATTGGCGGTCCTACTGCAAATTTCCGCAGACCCGCTTGTGATATTCAGCTTGAAAAGGGACTTTGCAAGGGTAAAAAATGTCTTGCACCTAAGCCTTGTCCGAATCTGATTGCCAATCACGAAGAATATCTTGATATATTACGTGAGGTAAGAAGAATACCGAAAATCAAAAAGGTTTTCATCCGTTCCGGTATAAGATTTGATTATCTTATAGCTGATAAGGATGATGAGTTTTTCCGCGAATTGGTTGAATATCATATAAGCGGTCAGCTTAAGGTTGCACCTGAGCATTGCTCTGCACAAGTACTTGATGCAATGGGCAAGCCTCATATTGAAACTTATCTTGAGTTTGCCAAGCGATATTTTGCTTACAATAAAAAGTTAGGCAAAGAGCAGTATCTTGTACCGTATCTTATGTCTTCACACCCGGGAAGCACTCTTAAGGATGCGGTTGAGCTTGCTGTTTTCCTTAAGAAAAACAAAATCCGACCGGAACAGGTACAGGATTTTTATCCTACACCGGGCACAGTTTCAACCTGTATGTTTTATACGGGTTTAGATCCTTATACTCTAAAAGAAGTATATGTTGCCAGAAATGAACACGATAAGGCATTACAGCGAGCATTATTGCAATATTTTAACCCGAAAAACCGCGCGTTAGTTACGGAAGCTTTGAAAAAAGCGGGAAGAACCGATCTTATAGGCAACAGACCCGATTGCCTGATAAAAGCCGATATCAATTCTACGACTCCAACTAACAAAAATAAATACGTAAAAAGAGGCGTTAAGAATGGGCAAAACAAAAAGCGCAAATAAACTTATATCAGTTATTGTATTGATTGTTGTTGTGATTGTTATATCAATTGCAGGAGTCAAGTTCGGGGCGGATGAAACCGAACCAGATATCTCTGAAACAAACGTTGCGTTTTCCGTTCATTTTATTGATGTCGGTCAGGGAGACTGCACTCTTATCAAAACGGATAAGGGCAATATGCTCATTGATGCAGGTGAAAACGGTAATGAAACGGCTGTTCTTAATTATCTGAGTGAACAAGGTGTAACAGAGCTTGAATATTTTGTTGCAACTCATCCGCATTCAGATCACATAGGCGGTGCAGCTGAAGTTGTTTCGGGTGTTACCGTGAAAAATATAATTATGCCTAAATTATCAGCTTCAAATACTCCTACTACTAAAGCTTATGAAAAAATGCTGACTTCAATAAAAAATTCCGGTGCAAAAGTAATCGCCGCAAAACCCGATAGCGAATATGCTTTTGGTGATGTTAAATTTATTGTATTATCACCGTTTAAACAGGATGATAATCTTAATAATATGTCTGTAACTCTTAAGCTTACTTACGGTTCACACAGCTTCTTATTTACAGGAGATGCTGAGAAAGAGGTAGAGGAACAGCTGATTGATTACGGTTATGATCTTAAAGCAGATGTTTTCAAGCTTGCTCACCATGGCAGTTCAACTTCAAATTCATATGAATTTATGGACGTGGTTAATCCTGAAGTCGCTGTTATATCATATGGTATTGATAACAGCTACGGTCATCCGCATGATGAAACTGTCGAAATGCTCGAAGAAAAAAGTATTACATATTACTCAACAGCTCAATCAGGCGATATTATTATTAAAGTTGTTGGAGACTCACTTGTTGTTGAATGAAACGGAGATTAATTATGGTTTTAACAGTCGATAGAATAGAAGGCGGTTTTGCAGTTTGCGAAACGGATTATATGAAAATAATCAATATTCCGCTTGCTGATTTGCCTGCCGGAATTCATGAAGGCAGTGTTATTATAAAAAGCAACGAAAAATATATTGTTGATGAAGAGGATGAATCCGAACGCAGAGCAAAGCTATTCGCTTTACAAAACAGTATTTTTGATGAATAATTCCTTTAAATTGGGATAATTTTTGTATGGTACATCAAAGTGTTTTTTCTTGACAATGCACTATATATATGGTACTATATATCCAAATGATATCTTTAAGTGCGATGCAGTGACATCGGCAAGATTGATAATAATTTAATCTGCAGCTTCTGCTGCCGATTTTGTGGTGTAATCAAACCTTGCCGAGTTGCAAGGTTTTTTTTGAGAAAGGAGTTAAGTATGAAGGCATATTTTGAAAATTGCTTCAAATATGAGAACGGCCAGCTCTCAAAAACTTCTATCCCTGCTGTAACAATTCAGGGGGACGGCAGCGACTTTTTATTTAATAATTGCTTTATATTTCCCGCTTTTTGTGATGTTCACGTTCATCTCAGAGAGCCGGGTTTTTTTTATAAGGAGAGTATAGCCTCCGGTACCGCAGCTTGTGCAAGAGGCGGTTACACTGACGTTTTCTCAATGCCTAATCTTAATCCTGTGCCTGACAGCGTATCACATATGGATGAGCAGACCGAGATAATCAACCGCGATGCGATCATAAAAGTTCATCCTTATGCTTCTATTACTGTAGGACAGAAAGGTGAGGAGCTTGCCGATTTTGACGGTCTTGCTGAAATCTGTGCAGGCTTTTCCGACGACGGCAGGGGAGTGCAGAGCGAAGAAATGATGCGCTCTGCGATGATAAAAGCAAAAGAGCTTGATAAAATTATAGTTGCTCATTGTGAAGATAATTCACTGCTTAAGGGCGGTTATATTCACGACGGTGAGTATGCAAGGCTCAACGGGCACAGAGGAATCTGCAGCGAAAGCGAATGGAAACCGATTGAGCGTGACCTGAAGCTTGCTGAAGAGACAGGATGCAAATATCACTTATGTCATATTTCAACAAAAGAGAGCGTTCAAATTATACGTGAAGCAAAAGAACGAGGTGTTGACGTAACCTGCGAAACCGGTCCGCACTACCTTGTAATGAATGATAGTATGCTAAAAGATGAGGGCAGATTTAAGATGAATCCGCCTATACGCAGCGAAGAAGACAGACTTGCGTTGATTGAAGGAATAAAAGACGGCACAATTGATATGATTGCGACTGACCACGCACCTCACAGTGCGGAAGAAAAGTCTAAAGGACTTGAAGGCAGTGCAATGGGAATTGTAGGCATCGAAACCGCTTTTCCTGTTCTTTATACAAAGCTTGTTAAAGAGGGAATTATAACTCTCGAAAAGCTGATTGAATTGTTAGCTATTAATCCCAGAAAACGTTTCGGTCTGCCCGAAACCGATGATTACTGTGTATATGACCTTGAAAAGTCTTATAATATTGACCCTGAAGAGTTTCTGTCAAAAGGCAGGAGTACGCCTTTTGAAGGTGAAAAAGTTTTTGGTGAATGTAAATTAACTGTATGCGGAGGTAAAGCAGTATGGATATGCAAAAAATAATGAACTATGACAGAAAAATAGTTCTCGAAGACGGTAGCGAATATTTCGGCTACAGCTTCGGTTATGAGTGTGAGAGAGTCTGTGAGCTTGTTTTTAACACAGCTATGCTTGGTTATCAGGAGATTATTTCCGACCCGACTTACACCTATCAGGCTGTAGTTATGACTTACCCGATTATCGGCAGCTGCGGTACGGCAGATGATGATTTTGAAACAAAGGTGCCGACACTCGGAGGTCTTGTTGTCAGAGAATATAACGACATTCCTTCAAACTTCCGTGCAACAAAAACTCTTGCAGAGGTAATGGAGGATTACAGAATTCCCGGTATATACGGTCCCGATACACGTGAGCTTACACGTAAGATCCGTGATAACGGTACATGTAAGGTGCTCTTCACTTCTGTTGATACATCAAAGGAAAAAGCACTTGAAATTCTTAATGCTGCTGAAATTCCTACGGATGCGGTAGAAAAAGTCAGCTGTAAAAAACGCTGGTATTCAAGAACACCCAATATGAAATATAACGTTGTTGCGATTGACTGCGGAATTAAGCTCAGCCTTATCCGTACACTAAATGCAAAGGGCTGTAATATAACTGTTGTTCCTTACAACACAACAGCTGAAGAAGTTATGAAAATGAAGCCCGACGGTATTTATATTTCGGACGGCCCCGGTAACCCCGAAAACGTACAGCCCGTTATAGAGCTTGTAAAGACACTTAAGGGTAAGTGTCCGATTATCGGTGTCGGTCTCGGTCACGAGATTATCGGTCTTGCATACGGTGCAAAAACTTACAAAATGAAATTCGGTCACAGAGGTTGCAATCATTCCGTAAGATCTCTTATTAACGGTACTCTCCGCAACCATTTACAGAATCACGGTTATGCAATAGATGCTGATTCTGTTAACGGTACAGAGCTTAAAATTACACATCTTAATGTTTTTGATAAAACAGTTGAAGGTATCAGCTGTGAGAAGGATAATGTTTACGGTGTTCAGTATCTTCCCAGCGAAGGCTCAACATTCTATGAAAGATTTATTAACCTTATGAAGGGGGACAAGTAAGATGGCAAAGAGAACAGATATAAAGAAGGTACTTGTTATCGGCTCCGGTCCTATTGTTATCGGACAGGCTGCTGAGTTCGACTATGCCGGCACACAGGCTTGTCTTGCTCTTAAAGAAGAGGGTTATGAGGTTGTTCTCTGCAATTCAAACCCTGCTACAATTATGACCGACACAACTATCGCTGATAAAGTATATATGGAGCCGCTGACTCTTGAATATGTTGCAAAGGTTATACGTTTTGAAAGACCTGATGCTATCATTCCCGGCATCGGAGGTCAGACCGGTCTTAACCTTGCTATGCAGCTTGAGAAGAAGGGTATTCTCAAAGAGTGCGGCGTAGAGCTTCTCGGTACAAGCAGTAAGAGCATTGAAATGGCTGAAGACAGAGAGCTTTTCAAGGAGCTTTGTGAATCCCTCGGTGAGCCTGTTCTTCCTTCACTCATTGCAAATACAATGGAAGAAGGTCTTTCTGCTGCAGAAGAAATCGGCTATCCCGTTGTTCTTCGTCCTGCTTTTACTCTCGGCGGTACAGGCGGTGGCTTTGCTGATAATGAAGCAGAATGCCGTGAAATCCTTAAGAATGCTCTCGCTCTTTCACCCGTACACCAGGTACTTGTTGAGAAGAGTATAAAGGGTTATAAGGAAATTGAATATGAAGTAATGCGTGATGCTAACGATACGGCAATCGCTATTTGTAATATGGAAAATATCGATCCTGTCGGTATCCATACGGGTGACTCTGTTGTTGTATGTCCTACTCAGACTCTTACGGCAAAAGAAAATGCAATGCTTCGTGACAGTGCTCTCAAGATTATCCGTGCACTTAAAATTGAAGGCGGATGTAACGTTCAGTTTGCACTTGATCCGCTTTCATTCTCGTATTATCTTATTGAAGTTAACCCCAGAGTTTCACGTTCTTCTGCTCTTGCATCAAAGGCAAGCGGTTACCCGATTGCACGTGTAACGGCAAAGATTGCTATGGGTATGACTCTTGATGAAATCCGTATTGCTAACACTCCTGCGGCATTCGAGCCTACAATCGACTATGTTGTTACAAAGATGCCAAGATTCCCGTTTGATAAATTCTCAACTGCCAACAATACTCTTTCAACTCAGATGAAGGCTACCGGTGAGGTAATGAGCATCGGACGAACAATTGAGGAAAGCCTTCTCAAGGCAACACGTTCGCTTGAAATCGGCGTAAATCACCTCTATATGAAGAAGTTTGATACTTACACAGAAGAGGAGCTTCTGAAGTATATTATCAATGGTACCGATGACCGTTTTTATGCAATTGCTGAGCTTATCAGCAGAGGAACTGATATCGGTATGATTTACCATGCTACAAAGATTGATATGCTCTTTATCGAAAAGATAAAGAATATCGTTATGATGGAGTATGAGGTAAAGGCAAATAAAGGCGATGTTGCTACACTTTACAAGGCTAAGAAGATGGGCTTCTCTGACGACTTTATTGCTCAGCTCTGGGGTATGACGGGCAAGGAAGTATACGAGATACGTGTTGAGAACGATATGTTCCCCGTATACAAGATGATTGACACATGTGCTGCTGAGTTTGACGGTTACATTCCTTATCTTTATTCAACCTACGAGTCAGAAAATGAATCAATCGTTTCTGATAAGAAGAAGATTGTTGTTCTCGGCTCAGGTCCCATCCGTATCGGTCAGGGTGTTGAATTTGACTACTCAACGGTTCACGCTGTTACAACAATCAAAAAGAACGGTTACGAGGCTATTATTATCAATAACAACCCGGAAACAGTTTCTACTGACTACACTTGCTCGGACAAGCTCTACTTTGAGCCTCTCTGTGTAGAGGACGTTATGAACATCATTCACCTCGAAAAGCCCGAAGGTGTTGTCGCTTCTCTCGGTGGCCAGACAGCAATCAACCTTTCCGAAGGTCTGCGTGACAGAGGTGTAAAGATTATCGGTACGGACTGTGATGCTATTGAGCGAGCAGAAAACCGTGATTCATTCCAGAAAGTTCTTCAGTCACTCAACATTCCTCAGCCCGAAGGTCAGGCAGTTACAAAGATTGAAGACGGTGTTGCAGCTGCTGCAAGAATCGGTTACCCCGTACTTGTCCGTCCTTCATTCGTTCTCGGCGGTCGTGCTATGGAAATTGTTGCTGACGAAGCACAGCTTCGCAGATATCTCAACACTGCTGTTGAAATAGATGAAGACAAGCCTGTTCTTGTTGATAAGTACATTGTCGGTAAAGAGGTTGAGGTTGACGCAATCTGCGACGGCAAGGACGTATTTGTCCCCGGTATTATGGAGCTTGTTGAGCGTACCGGTATTCACTCAGGTGACTCAATCAGTGTTTATCCGACATTCAGCATTTCTGAAAAGGTTCAGGAAACAATAATCGATTACACCAAGAAACTTGGTCTCGGTATCGGTATTGTCGGTCTGTTCAATATACAGTTTATTGTTGATAAGGATGAGAATGTATTTATTATCGAGGTTAATCCCCGTTCTTCAAGAACGGTTCCCTTCCTTTCAAAATCAACGGGCTACAGCCTTGCTGATATAGCAACACTCTGTATGCTCGGCAAGTCACTTAAGGATCAGGGTATAGACTATGACGTAGCACCCAGAAAGAAGCGTTGGTATGTCAAGGCTCCCGCTTTCTCATTCTCAAAGCTAAGAGGTCTTGATGCTTACCTTTCACCTGAAATGAAGTCAACAGGTGAAGCAATCGGTTACGATAACAGCCTTACACGTGCACTTTATAAGGCACTCCAGGCAAGCGGTATGAACGTAATGAATTACGGTACCGTATTTGCTACTATCTCCGATAAGGATAAGGAAGAAGCACTTCCGCTTATCCGTCGTTTCTACAATATGGGCTTCAATATTCAGGCAACTGAAGGTACAGCTAAATTCTTCAAGGAGAACGGCATCAGAACTCACGCTCTTCCCAAGATTAGTGACGGCAGCGATGAAATTCTTCAGGCAATCCGTCAGGGCTACGTAACTTACGTTATCAACACAAGAGATACAAGCTCGGTCGGTGCACTTTCAGACGGCCACGAAATCAGACAGTGTGCTGTTGAAAACAACGTAACAATGTTTACTTCTCTTGATACAGTTAAGGTACTCCTTGATGTTCTTGAGGAAACAACACTCTTTATCTCAACAATCGACGCATAAGACGCATTAGTCACATAAGGAGAAATACCATGACTCAGGGGATTTATGAGATTCTCTCAAATGAAAAAATTGCACTTAACGTTTATAAAATGATTCTTTGCGGTGATACATCAGCTATCACCGCATCGGGTCAGTTTGTCAATATTAAGCTTGACGGCAAATTTCTCCGCAGACCAATTTCAATCTGCGACTACAATGATAAAACAATTACTATCATTTACAAAGTTGTCGGTGTCGGCACAGAGCAGATGTGCGAAATGTTAGCAGGCGAGAAGCTTGATGTTCTTGTAGGTCTCGGTAACGGCTATAATCTCGATAAGAGCGGTGACAGACCTTTGCTTCTCGGCGGCGGTGTAGGTGTACCTCCGATGTACAATCTCTGCAAAAAGCTTATTGATCAGGGTAATAAGGTAAGCGTTATTCTTGGTTTCAATACAAAAGAGGAAGTTTTCCTTGAGGATGATTTCAAGGCACTCGGTGCTGAAGTAACAGTAACAACTGCAGACGGATCATACGGCGTAAAGGGATTTGTTACCGATGCTATGAAAAATATTGACTATACTTATTTCTTTACTTGCGGACCTATGCCTATGTTCAAAGCTATTGAGGCAACGGCTGTAACAAGCGGACAGTACAGCTTTGAAGAGCGTATGGGCTGCGGTTTCGGTGCTTGTATGGGCTGCAGCTGTAAAACAAAATACGGTAATAAGCGAATCTGCAAAGACGGTCCCGTACTTGAAAGGGAGGAGATAATATGGTAAATACAAAGGTTAAGTTAAGCGGTATTGAGCTTGATAACCCGATTATCCCTGCAAGCGGTACTTTCGGTTTCGGTTATGAATTTGCTGAGATATATGATATAAATTGCCTTGGTACTTTTTCCTTTAAAGGTACAACAAAAGACCCTCGCTTCGGTAATCCTACACCAAGAATTGCCGAATGCGATGCAGGCATGATTAATGCTGTAGGTCTTCAGAATCCCGGTGTTGAAAAGGTTATTTCCGAAGAGTTACCCAAGCTTAAGGCTTGCTTTAATAAACCTGTTATGGCTAACGTTAGCGGTTTTTCTGTTGAGGATTATGCTTACACGGTTGAGATGCTTGATTCTCAGGAGCAGATCGGATGGTTTGAGGTTAACGTATCTTGCCCGAATGTACACGGTGGCGGTATGAGTTTCGGTACATCGGCTGAAGCTGCCGCTGAAGTTACAAGTTCAGTACGTAAAGTAACTAAAAAGCCGCTTTACATCAAGCTTTCTCCGAATGTAACAAACATTGTTGAGATTGCAAAAGCTTGTGAAGAATCAGGTGCAGACGGTATCAGTATGATAAATACTATGCTTGGTATGCGTATCGACCTTAAGACCAGAAAGCCGGTAATTGCCAACAAGATGGGCGGTTTTTCGGGACCCGCGATAAAGCCTGTTGCTCTCAGAATGGTTTATCAGGTTTATGAGGCTGTAAAAGTACCGATTATCGGTATGGGCGGTATTGCAACTGCAGAAGACGTTATCGAAATGATGCTTGCAGGTGCAACTGCTGTTGAGATTGGTGCACAGAATCTTGTAGATCCTTTTGCCTGCAAAGATATAATTGACAATCTTCCGAAGGTAATGGAAAAATATAAAATAGATAATCTTTCATCAATAATAGGAGGCGCACACTAATGGGTAAAGACGTAATTGTTGCTTGCGACTTTGCGAGCAAAGATGCTGTTATGAACTTTCTTGATAAGTTCACAGATTGCAAACCCTTTGTTAAAATCGGTATGGAGCTTTTCTATGCAGAGGGTCCGTCTATTGTAAAAGAAATCAAAGCAAGAGGACATAAGATTTTCCTTGACCTCAAGCTTCACGATATCCCTAACACTGTTAAGAAATCAATGGCTGTACTTTCCGGTCTTGATGTTGATATGACTAATCTTCACGCAAGCGGTACAGTTACTATGATGCAGGCAGGTCTTGAAGGTCTTACACGTCCTGACGGCACAAGACCGCTTCTTATTGCTGTAACTCAGCTTACTTCTACAAGCCAGGAGCGTATGGAAGAAGATCTTCTTATTAAAGAGCCTATTGATGAGGTAGTTATGCACTATGCACACAATGCTGCAAAAGCAGGTCTTGACGGTGTTGTTTGTTCTCCGCTTGAAGCAGGCAAAGTTCACGAGCGTTGCGGTCAGAACTTTATGACAGTTACACCCGGTGTTCGTTTTGCTGACGGTGAAATCGGTGATCAGTCACGCGTTATGACTCCTGCACAGGCAAAGGAAATCGGCAGTGACTACATTGTTGTAGGCCGTCCGATTACAGCAGCTGAAGATCCGGTTGCTGCTTACAAGCGTTGTGTAGAAGAATTTGTTGGTTAATAATTTAAGAAGGAGATAGAAAAATGAAAAAAGTTATTGCAAAGGATTTACTTAAAATCAAGGCAGTTTTCTTCCGCCCCGAAGAGCCTTTTACATGGGCAAGCGGTATCAAGAGCCCTGTTTATTGTGACAACCGTCTTATCCTTACAGCACCCGAGGCACGTAAAGACGTTGAAAACGGTCTTGCAGAAATAATTAAAGCTAATTATCCCGAGGTTGAAGTACTTATGGGTACATCAACTGCAGGTATCGCACACGCTGCAATTACAGCTGAGCTTATGGGTCTTCCCATGGGCTACGTTCGTGGTTCAAGCAAGGACCACGGCAGACAGAACAGAATTGAGGGTAAGCTTGATGCTGGCCAAAAGGTAGTAGTTGTTGAGGATCTTATCTCAACAGGCGGCAGTGTTATTGATGTAGTTGATGCGCTTCGTGAAGCAGGTGCAGAAGTGCTCGGTATTGCTTCTATCTTTACATACGGTATGCAGAAGGGTCTTGACAGACTTGCAGCTGCAAACGTAAAGAACGTAAGCCTCACTGACTTCGATACAATAGCAGAAGTTGCTGCTGAAGAAGGATATATTGCAACTGAAGATATTGCACGCCTTATAAAGTTCCGCAATAATCCCAGTGACGAAAGCTGGATTGGTGCATAATATGAGAAGCTTAATTGATATTCTCGACCTTAATACAGACGAAATTTCACAGCTTATTGATAAGGCTAACGATATTATTGCAAACCCTGCAAAATACAGCGAGAAATGCCGCGGAAAGAAGCTTGCAACACTTTTCTTTGAGCCTTCAACCCGTACAAGACTAAGCTTTGAGGCAGCTATGTATGAGCTTGGAGGTAACGTGCTCGGCTTTTCTGCTGCACAGAATTCATCAGCTGCAAAAGGTGAGAGCGTAGCAGATACGGCAAAAACTACGTCTTGTTATGCTGATATTATTGCAATGCGACATCCTAAAGAGGGTGCTCCTCTTGTTGCTGCAATGAACGCAACCGTACCGGTTATCAATGCAGGTGACGGCGGTCACAATCATCCTACTCAGACACTTACCGACCTTCTCACAATTTACAGAGAGAAGGGCAGACTTGACAATCTTACCGTCGGTTTCTGCGGTGACCTAAAGTTTGGCAGAACTGTTCATTCACTTATTTCTGCTCTTTCAAGATATGAGAATATTAAGTTTGTCCTTATTTCTCCCGAAGAATTGAAATTACCGAGCTATGTTAAAGAAGTACTCAAGAAGAATAATCTTGAGTATGTTCAGACAACGGACCTTGACAGTGTAATGCCTGAGCTTGATATTCTTTATATGACACGTGTACAGCGAGAACGATTCTTTAATGAAGAGGATTATCTCAGACTTAAGGACAGCTATATTCTTTATCCTGAAAGGCTTGTAAATGCAAAGGCCGATATCTCGATTCTTCATCCGCTGCCGCGTGTAAATGAGATAAGCGTTGCTATTGACGATGACCCGCGTGCTTGCTACTTTAAGCAGGTATTGAACGGTAAATTTATCCGTATGGCACTTATTCTTAAGCTTCTGGAGGTAGAATAATTATGAAAATAGATTCTATCAAAAACGGCTTTGTTATTGACCATATAACCGCAGGTAATGCAATGAAGATTTATAATCTTCTCGGTCTCGGTAATCTGGATTGCCGCGTTGCTCTGATTACTAATGTTCCGAGCAATAAGATGGGCAAGAAGGACATTATCAAAATTGATGATGATATCGTCATAGATACCGATATTCTCGGTTTTGTTGACCCGAATGCAACGGTAAACATTATCAAGGATGAAGTAATTGTTGATAAGAAAAAGCTTGAGCTTCCTGAAAAACTTACCAACGTAATTAAATGCAAAAATCCGAGATGTATTACCTCTGTTGAGCAGGAGCTTCCGCAGATTTTTAATCTTACCGATAAAGAGAAGCAGGTTTACCGTTGCCTTTACTGTGAAACAAAGGCAAATAATGCATAAATGATATTTCAACTGCATCATTAGATTAATGATGCAGTTATTTTTTAAAAAATTCCTTGACAAATTTCTTTTACGGTGTTATAGTGACAAAAAACCAAACGAGGTAAATTCATGAACACATATCTTTTCTCAAAACTTGATATGGATATGAATTGGCTTGCACAGCATGATTATCAGTCAGCTTGCAGGCTTATACCTCTATATTCATTGTGGGATAGATAAAGCTATATTTCCATATGATTATAACGGTGTAAGCAGCTGCAGATGCTTACACCGTTTATTTTTTTACTCAAAGGAGAATTGTTATGAAATTATTTGATTTAATCAAGAAACTTTTCAAAAAGCAACCTGTGAAAACAGGCAACCATCTTGTAGATTTCTATAACCGTATTGATGAGGATTCACGCCTTTTATCAAAACACGGCAGAATTGAGTTCCTTACAACCAAAAAGTATATTGAAAAATATCTTAAAGACGGTATGAAGATTATGGAAATCGGTGCAGCTACGGGCAGATATTCTCATTACTTTGCTCAAAAGGGCTTTGAGGTTGATGCGGTTGAACTCATTGAGCATAATATCGAGATTTTCAAATCAAAAGCACAGCCGAATGAAAAAATCAACATCAGGCAAGGTAATGCAATCAATCTGTCTGAATACGCTGACGAAAGCTATGACGTAACGCTTTTGCTCGGTCCGATGTATCATCTCTATACGGTTGAAGACCAGAAAAAGGCACTGTCGGAAGCAATGCGAATCACCAAAAGTGGCGGCTATGTTTTCGTTGCATACTGTATGGTTGACCCTTCTGTTTTAACGGGGATTTTTAAGAACAATAAGGTACAGCAAAGCATTGAAGACGGTCTTATTGACACCGAAACCTTTGAAACATTCTTTCCTCCACACGGTGTTTTCAAGCTATACACCAGAGATGAAATATTTGAGCTGACAGAAAAACTGAATGCAGAAAGGCTGCATTTTCTGGCATCTGACGGATATGCCATGCATATGCGTGAAGTAATAGACAAAATGGATAACGAAACCTATGAACTGTATCTTAAATACCATTTCAAAACCTGTGAAAGACAGGACTTAATTGGCTTATCACACCACACACTTGACGTGTTAAGAAAGGAGTAAAATTATGATTACATACCCGAATTATGACAGAAGCATTTTATCAATTGCTTCGTCTGTTTTAAATCATTTCGGTGTTAAAGACTGCCAACATAAAACCTTGCCCGAATTAGATAAATTACTTGAAAAAGACTACAAAAATATAATCGTAATGCTTTTTGACGGCCTGGGAGTTTCGGCAATCAACGAACATCTGAACGAAAAAGACTTTCTGAGAAAGCATTTTGTTTGTCCGATTTCATCTGTATTCCCCTCAACAACCGTTGCGGCTACAACAGCAATAGAAAGCGGATATTCACCCGTCGAAACAGCCTGGCTTGGATGGGATTTATACTTTGATGAAATAGGCGAAAATGTTGCGGTATTCCGTAATGCTTTACAGAAAAACGGTGAGCCTGCAGCAAACTTTAAAGTTGCATGGAAATATATCCCCTACAAAAGAATATTTGAGCGCATTGAGGAAATAAACGGTAAAGGCTCTGCTGTTTATGTATCTCCGTTTTCAAAGCATCATATAAAAAGTGTGCAGGATGCTTGTAGAGCAGTAAAACGGCTTTCAAGAAAAAGAAAGAAAAAATATATTTATACCTATTGGCATCAGCCTGATACGGCAATGCACAGATACGGTATTAAAAGCGAGCAGGCACACGAACAGATTTTGCTGATTAACAGCGAGGTTGAAAAGCTTTTCAAAAGCCTTAAAAACTCGCTTATTATCATTACCGCAGACCACGGACTGTGCGACGGTGTGAATGAATATCTTGAGGATTATCCTAAGCTTTCCGCAATGTTGAACCGTCCTCCGTCAATTGAACCGAGAGCCTTGAGCTTTTTTGTAAAGGACGGTATGAATTATGATTTCAAAAACGAGTTCAACAAACTTTTCGGTAATGATTTCAGGCTTTTAACCAAAGAGGAAGTCTTTGAGCAGCATCTTTTCGGATTCGGCAAAACACATGCAAGAGCATATGATTTTGTCGGTGATTTCCTTGCTGTTGCAACTGGTGAGAAATCGTTGTTTATTGAGCGTGAGGAGCGTAACTTCATCGGTGTTCACGCAGGTCTTACCGAAGAAGAAATGACAGTACCGTTTATCGCAATTGAAACGAAGAAAAGGTGTAAGAAATGAACAAAACGAATCAAAAATTATATTACGAAAGAACTCCTGTTCTCGAAACAGAACGGCTGATTTTAAGACCGTTAACTCCTGAAGATACTGAAACGGCATTTATCTGGCACAGTGACCCTAGGGTTAACAAGTTTATGTCATATCCTCTTTATACCGATATAATCCAAACAATATATTGGATTAATGAAATAGTTCCCGTTGAGGAAGATTTTCACTGGGGAATAGTTATAAAAGAAGACAATATTCTTATCGGTAGTATCAGCATCGGTCCGATGGGAAATGATGATGGAGCCTGGGGATTTGGTTATAACATAAGATATGAATATTGGAACAACGGTTACACAACCGAAGCCACAAAACGAATTATCAAGTATTCTCACGAGGTTCACGGCATAAAGGATTTCACGGCAAGTCATGCAGTTGATAATCCTGCGTCGGGCAGAGTTATGGAAAAGTGCGGCTTGAAATTTGAAAGTTACGGCGAACATTCCAAGAGTGACGGCTCTGTGACTTACAAAATTAAAAAATATAGATTGCATATTGATTAAGGTGTGATAATGTGAAAATAGAAACCATTGATAACGGCAATGCTTTTGACTTTGGTAAAACCTCTGTCGAATACGCAAAGTACAGAGATATTTACCCCAAAGAGTTATATGACAAGCTGTATGAAATCGGTATAGGTCACAACGGCTGTTCTTGGCTTGATATCGGCACGGGAACAGGTGTTTTACCTCTTAATCTGTACTCTTACGGTGGCGACATAAAAGCGATAGATATTTCGGAAAGTCAGATTGCTGCTGCAAAGATTCTTGCAACTCAAAAAGGTGCAGATAATATTGAGTTTACTGTATCTCCTGCAGAAGAAACTCCGTTTAAAAACAACAGTTTTGACTGCATCACGGCGGCACAGTGCTTTTGGTATTTTGACCGTGAGAAAATCATCAAAGAAATAAAACGCTTATTAAAACCGAACGGCATATTTGTGAAGATTTATATGAGCTATACGCTTGATGATGAGATTGCAAAAAAATCCCACGAGCTCGTCAAGAAAATAAACACAAGCTGGACTCCCGGTGCATCAGGTTCAAAGGATATGTATAATCATCCTTTTGAAAACGGTCAGCTTGATATTTTTGAGTGCAAACTCCCGTTTACCCGTGAAAGCTGGCACGGCAGAATGCTTGCCTGCCGAGGAACAAAAGCTTCTATGGATAAAGAGACATTAGCTAAATGGGAAAAAGCACATTTGGAATTGCTTTCAGAGTATCCTGAAGAGTTTGAAATCAATCACAAAATCTATATAGCGTCTTATATTATTAATTAATGTTTAACCGTCAGTAAAATACAAACAGTGCATTTACTGACGGTTAAAATACAATTTAATATTAAATTATTTATTACATACGAAGAAGGTCATTCTTTCCTGGATAGAGGCGCCGCCGTGGCCGGTGCCGTAACCGCCGTGGTCTGAAGTGATGATGATAAGCCAGTCTTCGCTTGCGTATGTATCTCTGTTTTCAATTGCATTTAATATTGACAGAGACTGAAGCTCATTGAGCTGGAATCCTATTTTATAAATGGGATTATTAGTTGAGAAACCGAATGTGTGACCGGAATGATCGGGACCTTCAAGGATTGTGAAAAGGAAATCTGAACAGTCGTCTGATTTTATATCTTTGAGTGTTGTGTTTGCAGACTGTGTATCGCTTGAACAGTAATTGAAAGCAACGTTAATGCTGTTATCTTCACAGTACTGCTTTTCAAGTTTGTATGTTGAATCTTCGTTAATAAAATGGCCGTTCCATGATGTTGTGAAGCTTGCTTTGTCAATTATTTTATCTTCTGTTAATGTAGTAAGCAAGGTTTTGTATTCGAGTGATTTTGTGATACCGTTTCCGGTAATACCCGTTTTGTCAGCCCAAACACCTGTAAGAATTGAGCACCAACCCGGTGCTGTGGACGTAGCCTGAATATTTTCAGCAGGGTAGTTGATACCACCACAGTA
Source organism: Clostridia bacterium (assembly GCA_017399065.1). GTDB lineage: Bacteria > Bacillota > Clostridia > Oscillospirales > Acutalibacteraceae > UBA8612. Next base: position 40,733 of record JAFQEL010000026.1, read on the forward strand.
TGAAAGTCTGACAGAAGCACCGTTATCAACTAATTTCTGAATACCGCTGTAATCCTTAATTATGAGATTAAGTGCATCAGCACGGCAACCGTCATAACCTATAATAATAGCTTTCTTTTCTGTTTTGCCATCAGGAAGTGCGGAATTGAAATGGTCGCTGATTATATTATAAAGATCCGTCTGCGGATTAGCTGTTTCAATTGTATTTTCAAATGCAATTTGTTCTATATTGGTACGATAGCTTTCCTCAGTGTCTTTATTATCAGACTTGTATAAACCGCAAAGAGCTGGGATAATTAAAAATATACTGATGATTTTATTTAACATTCTAATGCCTCCCAAAAAAATTAAGGAAGAACAACCGTGTTAAATTGTTCTTCCTTCGAGAAATTTATTTTTAAAGTTTTTCTGCGATTTCCTTAGTATCTCTTGCAATCATAAGCTCTTCGTTGGTGGGAATAACATAGACCTTAACCTTTGAATCAGGACCTGAAAGCTCGCCGCCCTTACCCTTGATTGCCTTGGTGTTTTCTTCTGCATTGAATGTTACGCCGATATAGCCGAAGCTTTCGCAGATATTCTGACGAAGGGGCTGTGAGTTTTCACCGATACCGCCTGTAAATACGATAGCGTCAACACCCTGCATAGCAGCGATGTATTGACCGATATACTTTCTGATCTGATACCAGAGCATCTTCTTTGCAAGCTCTGCTCTTGCATCGCCTTCAGCAGCGGCCTTGAGGATATCTCTGTCGTCGCTGTACTTGCCTGAAATACCAAATACACCGGACTTTTTGTTGAGAATATTACTTGTTTCTGCAGGTGTCCAGCCTTCTTTTTCCTGAAGGAATGTAACGACTGAGGGATCGAGGTTACCAGAACGTGTACCCATAATGAAACCGTCAAGGGGAGTGAGACCCATTGATGTGTCGATTACCTTACCGCCCTTAACAGCTGTGATTGATGAGCCGTTGCCAAGGTGACAGGTGATGATCTTAAGATCCTTGATATCCTTACCCATAATTTTAGCGCACTCGGCACTGACATATCTGTGAGATGTGCCGTGGAAGCCGTAGCGGCGAATCTTATACTTCTCATAGTACTCATAAGGAATACCGAACATGTAAGCTTCTTCGGGCATTGTTGAATGGAATGCGTTGTCGAAAACGACAACTTCGGGAACATCCTTGCCAAAAACATCCATACAAGCGTTGATGCCCTGGATGTGTGCGGGATTGTGAAGGGGAGCGAGATCGCAAAGACTCTTAATGCCTTCGATAACTTCATCTGTTACAAGAGTGCTCTCCTTGAAAATTGAGCCGCCCTGAACAACTCTGTGTCCGATAGCAGAAATTTCATCAAGAGAATCGATAACCTTTGTTTCACCGGAAATAAGAGCCTCTTTAACAACCTGGAATGCTGCAGTATGATCGGGCATTGCAACTTCCTTCTCAAACTTACCTTTTTCGGTTTTGATGTCAAATTCGCCTATTTCAGCACCGACTCTGCCGCAGGTACCCTTAGCGATAACAACTTCACCGTTCATATCGATAAGCTGGAATTTAAGGGATGAGCTACCTGCATTGATAACAAGTATTTTCATTTGTTTTTTCCTCCGATATATATGAATTTTATTTTATCTTACTTCATCGAGAAGTGCATAGAATGCTGTTGCGAACGCTGAACCTGCAGTAGGACCTGCTGTAACGATCTCCTCATTTTCAACAAGGAATGAACGCCAGCTGTTATCTGTAAGCTGATATCCGACCTGGTCATTAGTGATACCGAATACAATGAGTGTTCTGCCGTTTACGTTATCACAGATAGGCTCAAAGCTCCACTCTTCACCGTTCCATGCTTCTTCTGCGGTTGTTGCGCCGCCGTAAGCGATTTCGGGAGCAAGCTCGCCGCCGCTGATTGCAACAGCTATTTCATTACCGAGCTCCATATAACCGCATTCAGTTACGATGCTGTATTTCATAAAGCCGGATTTTACGACTGTGTTTGTGAGAAGTCCGCCCTTTGCAGCAAGCTGAAGAATGCTGTTGTCAACAGGACAGGTGTAAGTCTTAGTAGCATAGTTGAGAATGGGATCGAGCTTGATGCTGTCTTCAATAGAGCAGGTGAGCTCACCGAGCTTTGCACCGTAAGCAGCCATTCTTGCATAGCCTTCGTCATAATCTTTTACAAGATTTTCATCAACAACAAGGTTTTCACCGTACTCGGAGGATATTGCAAGTTCGGCACCCTGAATCATAATGAAGTTAGCATTTGCATTTTCGTTGATGTATTTTTCCATATAGTAGGGGTAGTCGCCGCTGACAGTTGTACCGCCTGCGCCGAGACCTACGCAGTGTATACCTGCATTGACAAGCCAGGTTTCCTTGCCGCCGTCAGCAGGGACAAAACGGAAACGGTTGATGTTGTGGTCGATAACCTGGGGGTCACGCTTGTCGCGGATGTATTCGGATGCATCAACAGCACCATAGTAAAGGTCGCCTTCTTCCATAGACTCTACAGCACCTTTTACTGTTGACTCAACCTTATTATAAAGGTTTGCCATAAACTCATCGTTAAGACCGCTGGGATTTTTAATGCCGAGAATATTTCTGATCGGGCTGAGGAAAAGTGCAGCAACGATATCGCCATTAAGACCGAGAGTATCTACACAGCTGTGCTGGTGGAGACAGGAGATATTGATGCTTGTGATATTCTTTTCTTCGGAGTAATCGGCAAGCATATCACGGATTTTGTAAACCTCAGAGCTTGCAAGACCGAATGCGTCAAGTGAAACGAAAACTGTAATACCTCTGCCGTCAGAGATAGCCATTGTACGTACGCGCTGGTCATCCCAAACTTCTGTAGCGAGCTTCTTGCTTACAGAAAGGCTGCCGCCAACATAACATTCAAGCTCGTTGCCGGTCTGAAGTGTATCGCTTGCATAACCGACATACCATGAATCGCCCTGAGCTTCATTGACAAATTCGGTTGAGGTATCGTAAAGCTCGGTTTCTTCAAAATATTTGTCTTCGGAAAGCCAGGAATTAGGAGCTTTAATAAGAGCAGAAATAATTCCTACAAGGCCCTGGATTGCTTTTTCACCGATTGTGTTGATAAAAATGTCTGATGAAGTATATTCATCAGCTGCGAGTGCGGGTACTGTTGTTGCTGAGAAAACAAGAACAACAGAAAGAAGTAATGCAATAAAACGTTTTTTCATAGGTTTATACCATCCTTTCTTAATTTTATATATTAACATAATTTACTTATAATTGCAACAGATAAATATTTTATATTAAATAAAATCTGCCTCTCGAAACGAAAGGCAGATTGAAAAGGGTTTTAATATTTTTCCATACTGTTGACGTCGAGTACAAATACGGTTGCACCGCCGACTTTTACTTCTGTGGGAAGTGAATTATTGTTGAGACCTGCACCGAAAGAGGATGTTGAAGGATTGGTAGCAGTACGTGTCTGAGAATATTTTTTGATAATTTCTTTTACTCTCGGGATATCATTATCTTCGGCACCGATAAGGAATGTTGTATTGCCGACCATAAGGAAACCGCCTGTAGTTGAAAGCTTTGTAACTATAAAGTTCTCGCTTGTGAGTGCTGAGGAAACGACAGCACTGTCGTCGTTATTAACAATTGCAATAAGTAATTTCATAAAAATCTCCTTAAATATTATTAGACATCGGGTAGTATAAGCTTAATACTGCGTTTATCAAGGGCATAAAGATCGGGGATTTCATATCTGTTGTCATTACCGTCTTTTATAAGTATTCGACCGTCATACAATATCTTGATACTTTGATAACTGTTGATAATTTCAAAAGTAAATTCGCCCCTGTCTGTGTCAACAGTCCACATCCATATCTCAAATTTTTCGGTGCGTTTAATAAGACGTGTAATTTTCGGAATCATATATCTTTCGTTGAGACAATTGAGCAACGCTTCTTTTGATTCCGGCATAAGCCTTTCAATATCTCTGATAATCATTTGCTCATTTCCTTCTTCATCAAGCAAAGAGATATATTTCATCAATCCACTGACAGGGAAAAGGCGGTGCGGTTCAAGCATAGTGAATTTTTCGCCTGTATAAAGCTCAACGTCAATATAAATCTTATCATTAACTGTGAGCTTGACGGTGTTTTCATCAACAAAATTTCTTGGCATTGCGTCGCACCTCCTTATTCAAAGTTTTCAGCCTGTTTATCAGCTGCTACTTTTTCAGACATTGACTGAATCTGAATCAACTTGTAATATTTGCCCTTAAGCGCCATTAGTTCATCATGTGATCCGTTTTCAATAATTCTGCCTTTGTCGACAACCAGTATTCTGTTTGCCTTACGCAAAGTTGAAAGTCTGTGTGCAATCATAAAGGTTGTTCTGCCGCGTATAACTCTGTCGATAGCATCCTGAATAAGCTTCTCGGTTTCGGAGTCAACGGCGGAGGTTGCTTCGTCAAAAATCATAAGATTCGGGTTTTTAAGAACAGCTCTTGCTATAGAAAGCCTTTGCTTTTCACCGCCTGAAAGGCCGACGCCACGTTCACCGAGAGTAGTATCATATGCATCAGGCAGGCGAGAAATGAACGTATGTGCATTAGCAATATCCGCTGCGTTGATTACCTGGTCAACGTGTGCACCGGGCAACGAATAGGCGATATTATTGAAAATCGTATCACGGAACATAAGCGGTTCTTGCTGAACGAAGCCGATTTTTGAACGGAAGAAATCCATATCTATGTCTTTAATATTTATATCATCAACAAAAATTTCACCTTCATAATCATCATAAAATCTCATAAGAAGGTTGATTATTGTTGATTTACCCGAACCCGTTGTACCGACGATACCTACAGTTTCACCGGGTTGGATAACAAAGCTGACGTCATTAAGGATTTTCTTTGAACGGTCAAATGAGAAATTGACATTCCTGAATTCTATTTTACCTTCAAAGAATTTGGGTGAATTGCCCTCGCCGAAGTTGTGCTCGGGTTCGGCATTGATAATATCGAGTATTTTTTCGGTTGAAGCCAATGCGTTCTGGTAGCTGTCACTGAGGCTTGCAAAGAAATTGACAGGTGTATAGAACATACTTGCATAAGAAATAAATGAAACAAGTACACCAAGAGTAAGATCGGTATTGTCATTTATGACGTAGCTTCCGCCGACAAACCAGATTACAAGGGAACCGCAGGTGACAAAGAATGTAATAGCGTTAGGGAAGATGCTTGAAATTTTAGCGGTTGTTTTGTCTTCGCGCATCCAGTCGTCAACATATCTGTTGAATTTGTTAATGGCATTGTTTTCGTTGGTAAATGACTTAATAACCTTGATACTCGGAATTGTATCGGAAAGAATAGTTGATATTGAACTCATTCTTCTCCAAAGTCTTCTGTACATCGGACCGAGTTTACGGCCGAAGAATCTGCTGAGTATCGCAACGATAGGAACGGGAATAAGAGAGAATAAAGCAAGCTTCCAATTCATTATAACCATTATGATAATAATACCTATCATCATAAAAAGCTGTACAACTGCTTCCTGAGTAATTCTGAGCATAAAGTTCTGAAGCTGAGTGGTATCGCTGTTTATTCGGTTAATAATTGAACCGGTAGAAGTTTTATCATAAAACTTCATTGGTAAAAACTGAGCTTTGGCGTAAATGTCTTTTTTTAAGTCTGCAATGATTTTGTCACCGGCAAGTCTGAGCAAGTATGCACGTAAAGCACCGAGACTGTATTGAAGCAAATATACACCCAACAATGCAACAATCGTGTATATTAGAAATTGCATATTTTTTTGCGGTATGATATCGTCAACCATCATTTTTGTAATGTACGGCGGTACAAGAGCCATAGCCGTAGTGATAACAGACAATATAATACTTATTATCAGCATTCTGATATGAGGCTTGATATAACCGTACAGTATGCTTGCAATTTTGCTTTTGCCTTTACAGTTAAGACAGTCGGCATTAGGAGATGCCAGCTTTCGACCGCATTTGGGACAGAAGCAACGAAGATTGTCGTATGTAATCTTTACAACTTCGGTTTGTTCATCAATATCGTCGCCGTCTTTAATATGTCTGATAAAGTCGCCGACTGCATCGCAGAGGTCTGTAGCTGAATAAGTAAATCTGATGAGATCGACGTTTTTTCCGTCGTTTGTTTTTGCGCGAAATAAAGCGTTACCGTACATTCGCTTTACTTCAGCTTTTTCAATGTCCTCGAACAGCATCATAATACCGCCGTTTTCATGCAGGTGGTCTATAGCGATTAGTCTGTCGGCACATACAAGCAACAGAGATTCACCGTATTTGCCGTCAAGCTTCAGGTCGCCGACAACTGCCATAAGCGGTGATGAGCCGCACAGCAATTCGTTTGCCCGTTGTTCAAAAACAGACGGAATCGGTTTGTTGGTCAATAAGGTTTTAACATCCGTATTAATCACCTCATTCATATGTTTATTCGCTGTTATTTTTGCAGTAATTTTTTTAATTGTCAATGCTTTTTTAAAAAATTTTAAAATAAAATCTAAAAAAAATAAAACCGTCGATTTATCGACGGTTTTACATAATCAATATCAGTTGTTAGAAATGTTTTCGTTTGCATTATCGACAGATTCCTGCATGAGTTTACGACGTTCGTAAAGCTCGCGGTACATTCTGTCTTTCTTTTCGCCCTGAAGGTCGTAGAAGAGCTGAGGAATAACGCTGAGAATACCTGTAACAACAGGAAGGAGAGTACACATCCAGAAAAGTGCGTGACGTGCTCTCTGTGTCTGGTTGCCGACTGTAGCGTTGGGATCATAACCAAACTGCTTGAAGAGCAGAGGCTGGATAGCACCTTTAGCAGTGCCTACCATCTTTGTAACAAGACCCTTTGCAACACCTGTCATACCTTCAGTTCTGAAGCCGTTCTTCCACTCACCGTAGTCGATAGCTTCGTTTCTCATTTCCTCGGGAATAACCTTACGGATACCCCAGAAGAACATCCAGATAGTTTCACGAAGCATAAATGCCGGAATCATAACTGCAAGGTTTTCGTAACCCTTTTTACCCTTTATGTTGATAAGTTCACCTGCACCGTAAACACCAAGCATCAGGACGCTGTCAACATGTGAACCTGCAATCCAAAGTGCTTTAGTTGAGAATTTCTTACGTGCCCAAGGAACATATGAGTAGGAGAGGGGAGAGACAACAGCACCGGGAATACCGACGACTGTTGACATAGATGCAAAGTTAAGAACGTTGATGTAGTAAAGGTTTGTACCGGAATTAAGGCTGAATGCACCGAGGAATTCGGAAAGTGTGATAAGAAGAAGGGGCTTGTTAGTGATAACCGACTTGATACCGCTGAAGATACTCGGACGCTCAACAGTCTGCATAACTCTTTCTTTAGCAACAAAAGCATAGAACAGAGCAAAGAGACCGGATACAACAGCGGTAATAACACCGCCGAGTACAAACATTCTGTTATAACCGTTCTGCCAAGCAACATTGTTCGCAATCTCAAGAGCCTGATTTTTATCGCTGTTGATATAAATATCGATAAGAAGACCCATAAGAATTTCCGGTGCTTTCTCAATGAAGCCTGAAAGAAGGTTTGCCATAGTGATAAGACGGGTTCTGTCGACAATATTTGGTGTAATTGTCGCTGTCATACCCTGACGAACTATTGAAATAAGAGAAGTTGCCAGATTGGAAAAAATCTGTAGCACAAGATAAATCGCAAAACGCGACATATTAGAGCCGACACCCTGAGTGCCGAAGAACATTGGCAAAGCCCAATATACGACTGTTAAAAATACACCGGGAACGGCATAAATAACAAGCCAGGGTTTGAATTTACCCCAACGGGTACGGGTTTTGTCAACAATAGCAGCAAGCAAAAGGTCGTTGATAATATCCCAGACACCGATAACGCTGTTGGTGATTGACTGCAGAACAAGGTCAATCTTGAGGATGTTCATTTTGAAAACATCATCGTATTTACCAATGTTAAAACTCTGCGCAATATCATCGAGTATGTAAGCAAAAGTTTCTTTTGTGCCTACATAACGTCTGTTTAGCGACTTTTGTGCTTCAGTTGCAGTTGTGTTGTTTGCAGGTTCAGCTGACATCTGTAAACCTCCTATTTTGCATTATTATTCTGAATTATACCATACTTTGTTGTTTATGGCAATAGTAAAAACAAAATATGTAAAATTTTTGTCGTATTTAATGCCAAACAGCATCGCCGACCATTAATTTAAATTCAAAATCATTGAAATTTGTAGTGTCATCAATAACTACACATTCAATGCCGGCCATACGTGCATAGTCGATAATATGTTCTTTTGTCAGTGAGTAGCTTAGTACTGAGTGATGTGCACCGCCTGCAAGCAACCAGGCTTTTACGCCGCTTTTAAAATTTGGAAACGGCTTCCACATTGCACTGGCTACAGGAAGATTGGGCATTTCTTTTTCGGGCTTGATACATTCAACCTCAGCACATATAAGTCTGAGGCGATTACCTATATCTACAAGCGAAACGGCAATTGCTTTACCCGGTTTAGCGTTGAATATAAGTCTTGCAGGAGGCTCTCTGTCGCCGATGCCAAGCGGTTGTACATCAAGTTTGATTTCTCCATCGGCAATTGTCGGGCAAACCTCAAGCATATGAGCACCGAGTATTGACTCATTACTCTTAGTGAGGTTGTAAGTGTAATCCTCCATAAAGGCAGTGGAATCATTGTCTGCCATTGTTTTGAGAGCTCTGGTAAGTGCTGCTGTTTTCCAATCACCCTCAGCACCGAATCCGTAGCCTTTTGCCATCATTCGCTGTGCACTTAAGCCGGGAAGCTGCTTCATACCGTGAAGGTCCTGAAAGTTTGTTGTAAAAGCAGTGCAACCGGTTTTGCTAAGGAATCTTTCAAGTGCAATTTCATATTTGGCTTGCTCTTTAACAGCTTCAAGATCTTCAGTTATAATGGTATATTCTTTTTTGTATTTCTCAACAAGTTCAGTTGCTTCGTCATCTGAAACCCTATTTATTTCATCGACTAAATCGCCGATGCCGTAATAATCAACACTCCATCCGAGTTTTGCCTGCGTAGTAACCTTGTTACCCTCGGTTACCGCAACATCTCGCATATTATCGCCGAAACGGCAGACTTTTAATTTGCTGCCTTCAGCAAATGCTTTTGCAGCATTTACCCAGATTCTGATTTCATTAATTGCATCTTCATCTTGCCAGTGACCAACAACCTCTTTGCGACTTTTACGCATAAGAGCATAGATGTGGCTGTGCTCTCTGTCACCGTGAGCAGACTGATTGAGATTCATAAAATCCATATCAATAGTCTCGTAGGGGAGAGCTTCATTAAACTGAGTGCTGAAATGAAGAATAGGTTTATCAATTGTTTTAAGACCGTCAATCCACATTTTTGACGGGGAAAAAGTATGCATCCAGGTGATAACACCGATACAGTTATCATCAGCGTTTGCATCGCGCATTACTTTAGTTATTTCCGGTGAAGTAGTGACAACAGGCGTACAGATAACTTCTGCACCGATCCTGTCGTTGAGATAATCTGCGATAATCTTGGAATCTTCGGCAACTTGTCTGAGTGCATCATCACCGTAAAGATGTTGACTTCCTGTTATAAACCAAACATTGCTCATAATAAAATCTCCTTATTTCTGACCGTAATAGGCATTGGCACCATGCTTACGGTAATAATGTTTATCAAGTGTATATTTATTTATGGGTTTAGCGTCAGGATTAATTGATTTCATACTAATTGCCATTTTTGCAACTTCTTCCATAACAACTGCATTGTGTACAGCTTCAGCAGCATCTTTACCCCAGGCAAACGGACCGTGATTTGCAACAACTACTCCGGGGATTGCGACAGGATCAAGGAGTTTAAATGCCTCAACAATTACCTTGCCCGTATTAAGCTCGTAATCACGTTGTGTTTCGGCGGCAGTAAGCTCACGTGTGCAGGGAATAGAGCCATAGAAATAGTCGGCATGGGTTGTACCGTAAGCTTCTATAGGCATTCTCGCCTGAGCAAAAGCAGTTGCATAAGTTGAGTGGGTATGTATGATGCCACCCGCATCTTTGAAGTTGCGATAGAGATATAAATGTGTCGGCGTATCGCTTGACGGATTAAGGGCACCCTCAATAATGTTGCCGTCAAGATCAACAACAACCATCTTGTTGGGGGTAAGCATGTCATATTCGACACCTGAGGGTTTGATTACAACATAACCGGTTGCTCTGTCGATTGCAGATACGTTACCCCATGTAAATGTTACAAGATCGTATTTAGGAAGCATCAAATTCGCTTCACATACCTGTTTTTTAAGCAGTTCTAACATTTAATTAACCTCTTGAATTTTATTTTTGGCATAAGCCATACGGCATAAAGACCAATTTAGCGAAGATCTTTTCACATCATTGGCAATTGAATGTAAATTATCAGTTATTCTTATTTCAATATTTCTATTTATAAGTTCTCCGAATAAATCTTCAATAACGTATTTGGCAATAGGTTTTTGAATGACCGTCGAAACATAATAACCTGCAGTTTCATCTTGTAATTTGAAGTTTGAGCAGTCAAATTCATAGATATACAGCTTTGTTTTCTTCATTATTTCATACCAATTATTCTCAATTACAACAGCATGATTAACCGAAGGTGAAGAAAAGAATTTTTGCGAATCTTCCTCAGTAGTGTAGCTGTTTTTATGATATGTTACACGTGGACAGTTTCTTGGTGTAAGAAAATTCGGTAGTCTCTTTTCATCAATAGCCCATACTAATCCCACTGATTTATCCAAATCATCTCTGTCAGGTATTCTTGGTATAAAAATCTCAATATCAGATTCTTCGCTGACATGAAATAGTCTCATAAACTCACCGCATATTTATCGTATTTGCCCGTTGCCTCTGATAACAAACTTTGTTGTTGTAAGCTCGGGTAAACCTATCGGTCCTCTGGCATGTAGCTTTTGTGTTGAAATTCCGATTTCCGCACCGAATCCGAATTGGCCTCCGTCGGTAAACCTTGTGCTTGCATTGACATACACAGCCGAAGAATTTACAAGCTTTGTAAATTTTTGTGCGGAAGTATAATCGGAAGTAATAATAGCTTCGCTGTGACCTGTAGAGTATGTGTTTATGTGTGTTATTGCTTCTTCAACACTTTCAACTGTTTTAACAGACATCTTGTAGTCGAGATATTCTTTTCCCCAGTCTTCTTCAGTGGCAAGTGAAATATCAATTATTTTTCCAGCATATTCGTCGCCGCAAAGCTCAACGTTCTTTTCATCAAGCTTTGCTTTGATTGCCGGCAGTGCTTTTTCAGCAATATCTTTATGAATTACAAGACTTTCTGCGGCGTTGCAAACGGAAGGTCTTGATGTTTTAGCGTTGAAAATAATATCGGCTGCCATATCAATATCAGCAGTTTTATCAACATAGATGTGGCAATTGCCGACACCGGTTTCAATAACAGGCACTGTGGCGTTCTGAACAACGGAATTAATAAGACCTGCACCGCCGCGGGGGATGAGAACATCGATATAACCGTTGAGCTTCATAAGTGCATTGGCAGTCTCACGGGAGGTGTCTTCAACGAGCTGAATACAGTTTTTGTCAAGACCGACTGATTCTATAGCATTCCGCATAATATTCGCCGTAGCGATATTAGAGTTGATTGCTTCTTTGCCGCCACGAAGAATTACGGCATTGCCTGATTTCAGACAAAGAGCAGCTGCATCAATTGTGACATTCGGACGTGCTTCATAAATTACAGCGATTGTACCCATTGGTACAGCTACTTTTTCAATATTAAGTCCGTTAGGTCTGGTTGAGCCGTTCTTAATGACGCCGACAGGGTCGGGGAGAGCCACGATTTCAAGTACGCTATCGGCTATATCTTTTATTCTTGATTCGCTGAGAGCCAGTCTGTCAAGTAACGAATCTGACATACCGTTTGCCTTACCGTTTGCAAGGTCTATAGCATTGGCATCGATTATATCTTGTTTGTTTTCAATAAGAGCAGCAGAAATTGCTGTTAATGCTCTGTTTTTTAAAGCGGTTGATGCATCGGCAAGTGTAAGCTGTGCAAACTTGGCGTTTTTACCTAACTGAATTATGTATTCCATTGATTAAGCCTCCGATTTGACAAAATGAGTACCGACCTTATGACCATCTATAAGTCGGTAAATATCGTCGGGATTTTCACCGTTAATAATATAGGTATCAATGTGAGCTGCTGTTGCTTCTTTTGCGGCGTGTATTTTTGTAATCATACCGCCGGTACCTCTGTTGGTACCGCTTCCGCCGGCTAAAGATTCAATTTCCTCGGTAATTTCTTTAATGACGGGAATAAGCTGTGCATCCTCATATTCCATCGGGTTTTTATCAAAAAGACCGTCGGTATCCGTAAGGATAATAAGCTTATCCGCTTTGATAAGCTTTGCAACCTGAGCTGAAAGATTGTCGTTATCACCGTAAACAATTTCGTCAACAGCAACTGAGTCGTTTTCATTAATTATCGGGATTGCACCGTACTTGAAAATGTGCTCAAATGCGTTAACAAGATTGATTTGTCGTTCGTCGTTTTCGATATCGCTTTTGGTAATCAGCAGCTGACCTACAGTACAACCGAGCTCACCAAAAAATTTATCATACATAAACATAAGCTCACATTGACCTATACAAGCGGCAGCCTGCCTCTCGGGAGTTGTTTCAGGGCGGCTTTTGAGCCCTAATTTACCGACACCTACACCTATAGCACCTGACGTTACCAATACTATTTCACATCCGCTGTTATGTAAATCAGCCAGTGTGCGTACCAGCGACTGCATTCTTCGTATATTGGCTTTGCCGGTTGCGTATGTTAGCGTTGACGTACCAACCTTTATTACTATTCTGTCGTTCTTTTGCATAGAATTACACTTCCTTATATTTATCCTATCAATTATATCATAGTAAGCTTTGTTGTCAATCATCTAATTTACAAAATATATTAATGAAATACATTTTGAATATTGACAAATAAATTACTATGGATTTATAATTAACTCATTATGAAAGGGGATAGTACCATGCGTGAAATTTTAAGATCAGATAAACTACAGAATGTTCATTCCGATATAAGAGGTCCTGTTTTTGTTGAAGCAATGAGAATGCGTAAAGAAGGCATTGACGTTCTTCGTCTTAATACAGGTAATCCTGCCACCTTTGATTTCAAAATGCCCGACAGTGTTCGTAATGCTCTTATCAACAACGCTGACAAAGCTGTTGCATACTGTGATCTCAAGGGTATGCCGGATGCCCGTGAAGCTATTTGCAACTATCATAAAGGTAAGGGTATTGAGGGCATTACACCAGACGATTGCTTTATCGGTAATGGTGTAAGTGAGCTTGTTACAATGGCTCTTACAGCTCTTCTCAATTACGGTGATGAGATTCTTGTTCCCGCACCTGACTATTCACTCTGGACAAACTCTGTTTACATTGCCGGTGCAACGCCCGTTCATTATATCTGCGACGAGCAGTCAAACTGGTATCCCGATATCAATGATATTAAATCAAAGATTACACCTAAAACAAAAGCTCTTGTAATTATCAACCCCAACAATCCTACGGGTGCTCTTTACCCGAAAGAAGTTCTTGAGGAGCTTGTTCAGATTGCACGTGAGCACGAGCTTGTAGTTTTCTCAGATGAAATTTATGACAGACTTGTTATGGATGATCTTGAGCACATTTCCACAGCTACTCTTGCTCCCGATCTTCTTGTATGCACAATGAACGGTCTTTCTAAATCACATATTGTCTGCGGTTTCCGCTGCGGTTGGATGGTTGTAAGCGGTGCAAAGGATAACGCAAAGGATTTCATTGCAGGTCTTGTTCAGCTTTCAGCTATGCGTCTTTGTGCAAATGCTCTTATGCAGCTCGTAATTCCTGCAGCTCTCAATGACCCTGAAAGCACAAGAGAAATGATTGTGCCCGGGGGCAGACTATATGAGCAGCGTGAAGCAACCTGCCGTGAGCTTGCTAAGATTGACGGTATTTCTTTCGTTAAGAACAGTGCCGCTTTCTATCTATTCCCGAAAATAGATGTCAAGAAGTTCAATATTACCGATGACCAGCAGTTTGCAATGGATTATCTCCACAGCAAGAATGTTATGATTATACCCGGCAGAGGCTTCAGTTGGAAGGAGCCTGACCATTTCCGTATTGTTATGCTTCCTGAACCCGAGCAGATTGCTAAGGCTATGCGTGACCTTGGTGATTTCCTCAAAGATTACCGTCAGAATTAATCGTAAGCCTCAATAATTTTCTGCAATTCATTAATATTATTGACTTCTATACCTGTCGTCAATGCTTGTACAGCATCAGGCGGCAGGTCTTTTATTATGCAGTCGAGTATATGAACTGGTAATTCATTTCCTTGTTGAAATACTGCAATTTTACCTTTAAATTCTTTAACGATATATACTTGTGCCGTGGTGAAATTATCTGCTTCAATTTTGGAATTGTTTTTTATTGTGCAGGCAGGCAAAATAATTATACAGATTATAATAAATAAACATATCACTCTTTTGTTCATACCTGATTTCTTCCTTTCAATATTATTATTGTCAGTTATTTATTACAGATTCATTAAAATATAAAAAACACTTTATTTTTTGATATTTTATGTTATAATACATTTTAGATAATTAGATTAACACGTTTTGTTACAATTTGACTGAGGTGTAAATAATGGATAAAAAAAGAAAATCTAACAATAAGGGAGGAAGCGTAGTCGCATCGTTGTTTGGTAATGTAAGGCCTAAAACAGTAATAATTTCTGTTCTGGCAGTCATTGCCCTGACAGGTATTATTATCGTCGGTTATATTTTAGGGTATATGATTTCCTATACAAACGGTGACGTTGCGATCGATCTTAATGAATATCAGGCTAATCAGAGCCAGACTTCAATAATTTACGCCTATGATGAAAACGGCGAGATTTTTGAGCTTCAGCGTCTGCACGGTGACGAAAACCGTATATATGTCAGTCTTGATGAAATTCCGAAACATCTGCAGAATGCTTTTATTGCGCTTGAAGATGCCAGATTCCCTAACCATAAAGGTGTCGACTGGATTCGTTTTGTTGCAGTTTTTGTAAAAGATAAGCTTTCTACCGGTGGTTCGTCAATAACTCAGCAGCTCGTAAAAAATATAACAGGTGAACGAGAAGCTAACTTTGTAAGAAAGTTTCATGAAATATGCAACGCTTTGAATCTTGAGAAGAACTTTGATAAAGATGAGATATTGGAAGCGTATCTGAATACTTTGTATCTTGGCAGCGGTTGTTACGGTGTAAAAACAGCTTGTGAAAAATATTTCGGAAAAGATGTTTCTGAAATCAATATTGCAGAAGCTGCTTGTATAGCTTCAATTACTAAAGCTCCTTATACTTATAATCCTCTTGTAAATCCTGAAAAGAACCGAGAGCGTCAGGTCGGCGAATGTCTTGATGCAATGCTTGATGAAGGTTATATTACTCAGGCTGAATATGATGAGGCTGTAGCATACAAAATGGTGTTTACCAACAGTCCGGAGTATGTTGCTGACGAGGAAGAAGTTGAAGAAGAATCAACACAGAATGAAATCTGGAGCTTTTACGTTGATTTCGTTGTTGATACTCTTGTTGATGAGTTTATGACAGAATATGATATGTCAGAGCGTCAGGCTACGCAGAAGATTTATTACGGCGGCCTTCAGATTTACGCTGCACTTGATGTTGCTGCTCAGGAAGTACTTGATGATGTTTACACTAACAGAAGGACTTTTCCTGACGAATCCCGCAAGGATGTTCAGTCCCAGTCTGCTATGACGATTATGGATTATTCAGGACGTGTAATAGCAATCTGCGGCGAAGCCGGTGAAAAATCCGGCAACCGTTGTCTTAACCGTGCTGCTGATTCTCCGAGACAGCCCGGTTCTTCAATCAAACCCCTCAGCACATATGCTCCCGCAATTGAAGAAAAGCTTGTAACGTGGTCTACACGTATACAGGATAAAGCTTTTGCATATAACGGCTCACTCTGGCCTAAGAATTATACGGGTGATAAGGGAACGGGTGCTTATGTTACTGTTCAGAACGCACTCGCAAGGTCTTTGAACACTGTTCCTGCAAGAATCGTTTATAATACTCTCGGTCTTAAAAAATCATATGGATATCTTGTAAATTCCTTTAATATTTCTACTACTGTTGAGAAGTATGACGTTGCACCTGCACCGCTTGCTACCGGTGCTATGCGTTACGGTATTACAACTCTCGAAATGGCTGCTGCTTATGCTGCTTTCGGTAACGGCGGTAAGTATTACGAGCCTTACTGTTATTATAAAGTAACCAACAGCGATGGCTCTATTGTGTATTTTGACAACGCTTCGGCCGAAGGTAAGCAGATTATCGGAGAAGATACTGCGGATATTATGTGTGAGCTGCTTCAGTCTGTTACAACAGACAGTGTCGGTACGGGTAAACCTTATAAAATCAGCGGTTTCCAGACAATGGCTAAAACCGGTACTACGAGCGATGATTATGACCGTTGGTTTGTAGGCGGAACTCCTTATTACGTTGCAGCTGTCTGGTATGGTTACGATCTTAACAAAACTGTATCAAATGTAAGCGGTAACCCGTCCGGTAAGATTTTCAAAAAAGTTATGGATAAAATTCATGAAGATTTACCTGATAAAGAGTTCCCGAAATCAAGTATTGTAAGCGAGAAAAAATATTGCCGCGTGACCGGCCTTATTGCGGGAAGTAATTGTTACTCAATCGGTACAGGCTGGTATTCACTTAAAAATATGCCTCTTACCTGTACGTCTTGTTCAGGCGGTCATAAGCCCGATAATGATACCGGAAATGACAATGAAGTTACAACGAATGCTGAACCGGAAACAACGGTCGGCTTTATAGATGTACCTGAAGTTTTTGAGGAAATTATTCCCGATATTCCGAATGGTACTGAATAACTGAATTTTTTGAAAGGATCAAAAGGCTGATGGTTTGCATACAGGTGTGCTGCCATCGGCCTTAGGTTTATTGATTATGATTATTTTAGGTGTTGATTACGGAGATGTAAGGACCGGTATAGCTGTTTGCGATAAAACGGAGTTTCTCGCGTCTCCTGTATGTACAGTCAGTGAAAGCTATATGCCCAAGCTTATTGATAAGCTTTTGGTGATAATTAATGAAAAAAAGCCTGAACTCATTGTTGTTGGTCTTCCCAAAAATATGGATGGTTCGCTCGGCTTCCGTGCACAGGCTTGCACCGAATTTGCACAGGCTCTCAGCGAGGCCTGCGGTATTAAAACGGTGCTTTGGGATGAGAGACTCACAAGCGTAATTGCACACAGACAGCTTCAGTTAAACGGTAAAAGAGAAAAAAAGCATAAAAATATTGTGGATACTGCGGCGGCTGTTGAAATATTGCAGAGCTATATAGACAGCAGAAAGAGATAATTATGCTGACTAAAGGTAATTTTTTAACGATAATTAAATCGATTATTACTGCCGTTGCATTAATTGGTCTGAGTTTACCTGTATTTGAAATGACAGGCGATATCGTTTTGCCGCTTATTATATGTGTGACAGGTTCTTTTTTAATATGTTTATGTTCCGTGCTTTTGCATTTTTCGGAACGCATTATTGGTAATTCTTTAGTTATTTTGATGTTGTTCTGGCTGTTATTTGCATTTATTAAAGAAATCATTCTTCAGATTGAATATGGTTGGGCATTTGAATGGATTGAATTCTTTTACTTTGATAAATTGCTGATGTTAGGTTCAATATGGCTTAGTGTTTCAATGTTTTATTGTATAAAGAGACTTTTATGCAAGGAGTCAAATGATATTGAATATTCGGTTTTTTTTAAGAAAGCGTCAACAGCATTTTTGATATTTTATATTTTTCTTCTTGTGTATTCATTTGTTCTTATCAGGCTTCAGACAGCGGATTATCCGTTCAGATTTCAACCGTTTGTTACAATTAAAGAGTATATTACTGAATATAATTCAATTCCTTATGAAGTATTTATGATGTTTTTCGGTAATCTTCTGTATTTTACGCCGCTCGGTTATATTTTCGGTCATATATTAATTAAGCGTAAAAAGATAATCAGAGTTTTGATTATAATTTTCTTTCCTGTTTTGGCTTTTACATTACTGGAGTTTTCTCAATTTATCTTTCAAAACGGTTACTGTGAATTTGACGATATGATGATGAATTCAGTCGGATTCTGGTTTGGTGCTCTTTTGTTTAATGTTTCAAATAAATTTGCTGTTCTTGTCAGTAAGAGAAAATATATGTTGTTCTGGGGTTGAAATAAAATATTCATATCCGGCATAGATTTCTTTGGAGGTGTCGGATAGTGAATCGTTTTTGTGTTTCGATCTTTGCATTATTCCTTGCTTTGGTTTCTGTTTCGGTATTGTTCATTGCTTTGGAAAACACAGATAAATATGCTTCAGCAGATATTAATCCTGAGTTTTGTATAATTATTGATGCAGGTCACGGCGGTGAAGACGGCGGTACTAGTTCTGCTGACGGCACATTAGAAAAAGCTATCAACTTAAATGTTGCACAATATCTTGATCATATGCTCCGAACAGCAGGTTATAAAACAATTATGACAAGAAACTCTGATGAACAGCTTGGCGATACATCTTTGTCCACAATAAGACAGCGAAAGGTATCCGATATAAAAGAACGTCTCAGGATAACCGAAATTAACAGTAATTCAATTTTAGTAAGTATCCATCAGAATCATTATTCGTCGCCGTTATATAGCGGAACACAGGTGTTTTATTCACCAAACTCGGAGTATAGCAAAATTCTTGCAGATTCAATTCAAAACACTGTAGTCAAACAACTTCAACCAAATAACAATCGCTCTGTTAAACAGGTTGGTACAAATATATACTTGTTGTATAATTGCAAATTACCTGCTGTTATGGTCGAATGCGGTTTTATGTCGAATATTGAGGAAGCAGAAAAACTAAAACAAAAAAATTATCAAAAACAAATTGCCTATTCAATAATGTGCGGAATTCAAAATTATCTGGAGGATAGAGATGGCTAAAGCGAAATCACTTTATATTTGTTCATCGTGCGGATATGAGTCAGCAAAATGGTACGGCTGCTGTCCAGGCTGCGGTGAATGGAATACTATGAATGAAGAGGCGATAGTACAGCATTCGTCAAGAAGTACTGTTAACGTAAAGCCTGCGGTTTCTCTTACGCTCGATAAAATTATAAATGACAGCAGTGTAAGATATAAAACCGGTCTAGGTGAATTTGACAGAGTTCTCGGAGGCGGTATAGTAAAGGGTTCACTTATTCTGCTCAGCGGTGATCCCGGAATTGGTAAATCAACTATTCTTTTGCAGATTTGCCAATATCTCGATAAATCATTAAACATTCTGTATATTTCGGGAGAAGAATCTGCTCATCAAATAAAAATGCGCGCGGAAAGATTAGGTGTAAATAATCCTGCTCTTTCGGTAATGTGCGAAATTGACGTTATTTCAATTACCGAATATATACGCACACAAAAGCCTGATATTGTAATTGTCGATTCGATTCAGACGATGGATTACTCTGAAGTCAGTTCTTCACCGGGCAGCGTAACTCAGGTCAGGGAATCAGCATCTGTTTTTATGCGGACAGCAAAGTCTTTAGGTATACCGGTTATTCTTGTAGGTCATGTCAATAAAGACGGTAATATTGCAGGACCTAAGGTTCTTGAACATATTGTTGATGCGGTGCTTTATTTTGAAGGTAACAGAAATTTCTCTTACCGTATTCTGCGTGCCGTTAAAAACCGTTATGGTTCCACTAATGAAATAGGTGTATTTGAAATGTGTGAGCAAGGCCTGGCAGAGGTTGAAAATCCCTCGCTTATGCTTATTTCCGGTAAGCCTAAGAACACTCCGGGTTCCTGTATTGCCTGTGTAATGGAAGGTTCAAGACCGATTATGGCAGAAGTACAAGCTCTCGTTACTCCGACAGGTTTCGGTAATCCCAGGCGTATGTCAACAGGGTTTGATTATAACCGCGTTTCAATGCTTCTTGCCGTGCTTGAGAAACGCGCCGGATACTTTTTTGGTACTACTGATACTTACATTAATGTTGTCGGCGGACTTAAGCTTGATGAACCTGCAAGTGATCTTTCAGTTGCTATGGCTCTTATTTCAAGCTTAAAAGACACGGTCGTATCCGATGATACTCTTGCTTTTGGTGAGATAGGACTTGCAGGCGAGGTGAGAGGTGTGAGTAACTGTGAACAGCGTGTAAGAGAAGCGGTAAGGCTCGGATTTTCGCGTTGCATAATACCACAACACAACTTGAAGAATCTTTCTCTCAGAATTTCGGGAGATACTGAAATAATCGGAGTAAGAAATATACGCGAGGCATTTGAGGCTGCGGTAAAATGATTGATTTTGAACCGGTTAAAAATCCCAATCTGCCAAAAGGCAGAGTGTTACACGTTGTTGCAAGCGGTCAATATCCGCATTTCGTCAAAGAATTGGAGAAGTGTGGTGTAGACGTATTAATTACCGACAGTTGTCCGGATATTATATCATCATTAAGATATCATGCGGATATGCTGTTTGCTTATCTCGGCAACAGACAGTTCGTTATAGAAAAAACACAGAACTGCCTCAAGAAAAGGTTAGAAAGTCTTGGATTTTTTTCGTTGAATAAATCTGTTTCTTTAGGCAATATATACCCGAACGATATAGCTTTGAACGCTTGTATAATCGATGATAAGGTTGTTTGCGGTAAAGAAGGCGTGCATACGGCAATAAAAAATAACCGTGATATAATTGAAGTAAGCCAGGGATATGCGAAATGTTCTGTTTGCGTTGTTGATGAAAATTCTTTGATTACCGATGATGTTTCTATATATAAGGCTTGTATTTCAGTCGGCCTTGATGTTTTGCTCGTCAGTAAAGGCAGTGTAGATCTTGACGGATTTGATTATGGCTTTATTGGAGGTTGCTGCGGTAAAATATCAGAAGATACAATGGCTTTCTGCGGTGATTTGAACACTCATTCCGACTGTGCAAAAATCAAGTCTTTTTTATCTCTGCGTAATGTATATCCGATTTCGCTCGGAAGCGGTAAGCTTACAGATATCGGATCTTTGCTGCCCATAACACAGTATATTTGATTTTATTGAATAGGGGGATGTAAAAAAGCACAGGCCGTATAAAACCAGATATAGTAAGGGGTTCAGTAGGTATAATAAGCCTATAGAACCCCTTTAAAAATATAAATTTAAAATCTGGTGAAAAAATTGTTTTTATACTACGAACAAACTTCACCACTCGACGTATTCTTGTACGTCTTCGTGCAAGCAAAATCAGGGCTTCGGCCTTGATTTTGCTCAGTTTGTCCGTTCTGCATCTTTTTTTCTATAATTATTGCATAAAATTAATAATAGTGCTATAATAAAAAATTATTATAAGAATTATAGGGGAGAATGCAGTGAGCCGTAAAAAATGGATTGTTAATAAAGTTGATAAATCACTTGCGGCGAGTTTTGCTGAGAAGCATAATCTGTTTGCGATTGCTGCGCTTATTGCATCATCCCGCGGCATCGATACCGATGATAAAATACGAGCTTTTTTTTATGATGATGCCGATTATTCATCTCCGTGGGACCTGCCTGATATGGATAAAGCCGTTAAAGCAATCAATAATGCAATTGACAGATTTGACAGAATTGCCATATGCGGTGATTATGATGCTGACGGTATTACTGCATCAGTCATGCTTTATTCATATCTTGAGCAGCAAGGTGCTGACGTTATCTGCAGAATTCCCGAAAGATCCGAAGGATACGGATTGAAAAAAGAAGCTATTGATTATTTTGCCGAGCAGGACGTTAAACTGATTGTTACTGTTGACTGTGGTATCAGTTGTTTGGAAGAAGCTGAGTACGCCAAAAATAAAGACATAGATCTCGTTGTTACAGATCATCACCGTGTCGGTGAATCACTTCCGGATTGTCTGGCGGTTGTCGACCCATATCGCGATGATTATATCGCTGACTTTAAAGCATATGCAGGTGTAGGTGTTGTCTATAAATTGTTGTGTGCTTTAGAGGGCGACAGCGAATCTGTGCTTGATGCATACGCAGATATTATAGCATTGGGAACTATCGGTGACGTAATGCCTCTTGTTGATGAGAACAGACATATCGTCCGCAAGGGAGTAGAGATGGTTAACCGTTCTGACAGAGCAGGAATTATATCTTTACGCAAAGTATCAGGTCAGTCGGAAAAAAACATATCTGCTTTGAATCTCGCTTATACGCTTGTACCGCGTATTAATGCTGCCGGCAGGATGGGCAGTCCTACACGTGCTTTGAATCTGCTTTTATGTGATGATGAAATTATTTGTGAAGATATAGCAGCAGAAATTGATTCAGCTAATACGAACCGACATAAAACCGAGCTTGAGATATTAAATGAAATAAAACTGAAATTCAGAGAGAAGCCCACTTTAAAGTACGATCGGGTGATAGTTGTTGACGGTGAGGGCTGGTCTCACGGTATTATCGGCATTGTTGCAGCAAAACTTGTTGAGCTTTTGGGCAAACCTGCAATCGTTATTTCGAAAGACGGTACGGTCTCTCGCGGATCCGGTCGGAGTTTTGAAGGCTTTTCATTGTATGATGCTATAAAGTATTGCTCTGATGTGCTTGATCATTTTGGCGGTCACACTCTTGCTGCAGGAATTGGTGTTGATTCCGATAAGATTGATCTTTTCAGACAGAAAATTAATGAGTATGCTCGTTTGATTGATTTTACACCTCATCCTGTACTTAATATCGATTGCAAACTTAATCCCGTTGCGATTAACAATGAGTTACTTGATGCCCTTTCGACTCTTGAGCCGTTTGGTGCAGGTAATCCCGTTCCCGTGTTCGGTCTTTTCGGAATGCATATTGACGCTGTTCAATCAGTAAGTGAGGGCAGGCATATACGTCTTATTCTCTCAAAGGGAAACACACGTATTACTGCAATGCGTTTCGGTGTTGCGCCCGATACTTTTGCGTTTCGCAAGGGTGATATTATAGATATAGCTGCTTGCGTTGAACGAAATGAATACCTAGGCGAGGTCAAACCGAGTGTTCATATAAAAGCTGTACGTGTTCACGGCAGTGATGATGATGAAGTTTTTGCAGGACTTGATTTATATGAAAAAATCAAAAGAGCAGAAACTCTCACTTCAGATGAAAAAGCTTTTGCTTGTCCCGACCGCGAATTTATGCTTAATGTTTTCAAATTCATTAAATCGGTTGAAGTCTGGAAATTTGATATGGAATCACTTTGTTTTAGGCTCGGATTGCCTATGTCGCAGATTTGTAAGGTTTCCGTATCGGTTGACGCTATGATTGAGCTCGGCGTTCTCATGCGGGATGAAAACGGTTTTATAATTTTGCCTGAAAAGTCGGTAAAGGTAGATCTTAATTCATCGACTTTACTTTCATATTTAAAGCAATAAGGGGGTGTGTCTTTATGTGTGATAAGAATAACAGTAACGAGGTAGAAGTTCTGTATAATAATTTGTGCGGTATTATCTCAGAGACTTTTACTGATGAACAAATAGATTTAATTGACCGTGCATATAAGCTTGCAGAAAAGGCACACGAGGGTCAGTTGCGTAAATCAGGTCAGCCGTATATTATTCATCCGCTTTCTGTTGCTATAATTCTTGCTCAGATGGGTATGGATGCGGCTTCACTTGCGGCTGCGTTACTTCACGATGTAGTTGAGGATACAGACATTACCAAAGAAGATATCGTAAAAAGTTTCAGCGAAGAAATTGCAAATCTTGTTGATGGCGTCACTAAGCTAGGAAAAGTTTCGCTTTCAAATAAGGAGGAGCAACAGGCTGAGAATATACGAAAAATGCTTATTGCTATGTCACACGACATACGGGTAATAATCATTAAGCTCGCCGACAGACTTCATAATATGCGTACTCTTCAGTTTATGAAGGAACAGAAGAGGCGTGATATTGCAAAAGAAACCCTTGAAATCTATGCTCCGATTGCTCACCGACTTGGTATCAGACCGGTTAAAGTTGAGCTTGAAGACCTTTCTATCAGCTATCTTGACAGTGTGGGTTATAAAGAAATTGAAGATAATCTTACCAGTCAGCTGACTGCAAGAAATGAATTTCTGCAGGAAGTTAAAGAGAGAATTGTTGACAGAGTTGCGGAAATCGGCATTAAAGCCAAGGTTGACGGCAGAGTCAAGAGTGTTCACGGTATATACAGAAAGATGTATATGCAAAATAAAACATTTGACGAAATTTATGATATATATGCGGTGAGAATTATCGTTGATTCGGTTATTGACTGTTATAATTGTCTCGGAATAATTCATGATATGTTTACGCCTCTTCCCGGAAGATTCAAAGATTATATTTCTACACCTAAGCCCAATATGTATCAGTCACTTCATACTACCGTTATCAGTAAGGAAGGTATTCCTTTCGAAGTACAGATAAGAACGTGGGATATGCATCATACCGCTGAATACGGTATTGCCGCTCATTGGAAATATAAGCTTAATATGTCCGGAGGTAACAATTCTTTTGACGAGCGTCTTGCGTGGGTGCGTCAGCTTCTTGAGAGCCAGGATGAAGCGGCAGGTGTTGATGAAATTGTCAGCACCATCAAGAGCGACCTTGTGCCGGATGACGTTTACGTTTTCACTCCTAAAGGTGACGTTATCAACCTGCCTGTTGGTGCAACTGTTATCGATTTTGCTTATGCGATTCATTCCGCCGTCGGTAACAGAATGGTTGGTGCCAAGGTTGACGGAAGAATGGTTTCTATCGACTACAAAGTACAAACGGGTGAAATTGTTGATATTATAACTGCGTCACAGCCGGGCAAAGGTCCCAGCAGAGGCTGGTTGAATATTGTTACTACCAGCGAAGCACGTAACAAAATCCGATCTTGGTTTAAAAAAGAGCGACGCGAGGAAAATATAGAAGAAGGCAAAACACAGCTTGAACGCGAATTTAAACGTGCACTTATTCGTTTACCGGAAGAAGAGATGGATAAGTTCTTGTTTAAAATTGCCGAGCGTCAGCGTTGCAAGTCGATAGACGATTTTTATGCTGCTATAGGTTACGGCGGAATATTACTAAGTAAAATAATGCCGAGAATAAAGGATGATTATTCTAAGCTCGTTTCAAGTAAACAAGTGAAACCGCCTGTTGAAGTACCGCAAAAGCGTGTTAAAAGCAGCGAAGGTGTTGTTGTTGAAGGCATTGACAATTGTCTGATAAAATTTGCACATTGCTGTAATCCTTTGCCGGGTGATGAAATTATCGGATTTATTACCCGCGGCCATGGCGTTTCAATACATTCACGTAACTGTACAAACGTACCTAAGGATATTGATTCCAGCAGTGAGCCTTACCGTTGGCTCAGAGCTTACTGGGACAAAGGTGTTAAGGAAGAGTATAACGCAAACCTGCTTATTACAGGTCTTGACAGAATCGGTCTTCTTGCCGACATTTCGGTTATGCTCAGCAATATCCGAGTTCTTATTACAAACATTAACTCACGCTCACTTAAAGACGGTACTTTTGTAATGACTTGTACAATATTTGTTGACGGAATAGAACATCTTAAAAGCGTTATTTCAAAAATAGAAAAAATTGATGGCGTTCTCACTGTAGAAAGAAAGTGATTTTATGAAAGCTGTTATTCAACGTGTCAGTCGTGCAGACGTTACCATTGACGGAAAAACAGTCGGCAAGATTGATAAAGGTTATATGATACTTCTTGGCGTTGTTGAGGGTGACACGCTTGAGTGTGCGGAGCTTTTAGCGGCAAAGGTTGCCAAGCTTCGTGTATTCGAAGATGAAAACGGAAAAATGAATCTTTCGATTAACGATGTTGGCGGTGAGGCTCTTGTAGTTTCTCAGTTTACTCTCTGCGCTGACTGTAAAAAAGGTAACAGACCGTCATTTACATCTTCGGCACAGCCTGATACAGCAAACGATCTTTACATTAAGTTTTCTCAGCTTCTCAGAGATAACGGTGTCAAAAAGGTAGAAAACGGTGTTTTCGGCGCTGATATGCAGGTTTCGCTTATCAATGACGGTCCTGTTACAATAATTTTCGATACTGAAACCTGGAGGAAAAATAATGAAAATTAAATGCTTACCGCTCGGCGATTATCAGGCTAATTGCTATATCGTTACTGATGATACTTCGATGACAGCTGCAGTTATCGATCCCGGTGTGGCGAGTGATGAACTCAACGATCTTCTATTAGGCTATGATCTTAAATATATTCTTCTTACTCACGGCCATTTTGATCATATTTACGGATGCGAAAGTCTTAAAGAACTTTATCCCGAATGTAAAATCTGTATTCATTGTGCCGATGAACCGTGTCTTAATAATTCTGAATTGAACCTTGCTGGAGATTATGACGGCTACTTACCATCGATAAATGCAGATATTGTTTTTGACGGAAATGAAGAACTTGAAATAATTCCCGATGTAAACATTAAGGTGTTGCACACTCCCGGACATTCCAAGGGATCGGTTTGCTATACTGATTTTAAAAACGGTATTATGTTCAGCGGTGATACTTTATTCTGCCGTACGGTAGGCAGGACTGATTTTATCGGCGGAAACTTTGATGAGATGATGACATCGATTAAGATGCTTTCAACGTTAAATCCGGATATCAAAGTTTTTCCCGGACATAATCGTTTAACTACAATCGGTGATGAAAAAATCAAGAACAGATATATGAGGAAGCTTTAATGATAATTTTTATTTCAGGGCATAAGTTTCATTTTGAAATTGAAAATCTTTGCCGTATGTTCTTTCCGAACAGCGAAATAAAACTTAATTATGAATTTTATGATACCGATGATGATTTTATTTTTACTTCAATGGTTTCTGTTGACGGCAGAACGGAATTGAAGTCTGAAATCAGAGTGGGGGAAAAGTCTGTTGATTTTTCAGATTCTCTTTGTGTATATAGCGATGAAGAAGCTGAGTATAAACTTGCTCTGTGTGTTTTCAAATGTTTGCATTCTGTTACGGGTTATACTCCTGCCTGGGGACTTCTTACGGGAGTCAGACCTTCAAAGCTTATGAGCAAGCTTATTGATCAGCTCGGCGAAATACAGGCAAGAAAATACTTTACGGAAAAGTTGCTTGTCAGCGAGCAGAAAACTAATCTTGCAGCAAAGGTATCGGAGATTCAAAGACCTATTGTTGCTGAAAACAAAAGGAACTCATTCAGTCTGTATGTTTCAATTCCTTTTTGTCCTAGCAGATGCAGCTATTGCTCGTTTGTTTCTCATTCAATTACAAGCAGTAACGCTAAAAAGCTTTTTGCTCCTTATCTTGAAAATCTGAAGAAAGAAATTGAATTTACCGGCAAAATAGCTGCTGAGAATTCACTAAGACTTGAAAGTTTATACTTTGGCGGCGGTACACCCGGTATATTAAGTGTTGATGAAACGGTAATGCTAACCGATGCGATTAAAAATAGCTTTGATCTTTCTACGTGCCGTGAATATACCTTTGAATCCGGCAGAGCAGACGTGATAACCTCAGATAAACTTGCTGCGCTTAAAAACAACGGAATTGACAGAGTAAGTATTAATCCGCAGACATTTGATAATTCTGTGCTTGAAGCTATTGGCAGGAAGCATACTGCTGAGCAAGCAATATCGGCTTATAATTTAGCGAAATCTAAAGGATTTGACAGCATTAATATGGACCTTATTGCAGGTCTACCCGGTGACACCGTATCCGGATTTAAGTCTTCTGTTGACACTGCAATAATGTACAGACCTGAAAACATTACCGTGCACGCTCTTGCTCTCAAACGCTCCAGTACACTTGTTGCAAAAGAAAACGCGTTATTATCACAGGATAATACGGCGACAGAAATGATTGACTATGCAAATTCTTCACTGATTGCCGCAGGGTATCTTCCGTATTATATGTACCGTCAGAGCAGATGTGTCGGTAACCTTGAGAATGTCGGCTGGTGTCTGCCGGGTAAAGAGTGTATTTATAATATTTATATGATGGAAGAAATTCACACTGTGCTTGCTGTCGGTGCAGGCGCAGTTACAAAGCTGAAGCAGCCAAACGGTTCATATATTGAGCGAATTTTTAATTTTAAATATCCGTACGAGTATAATTCTCGCTTTGAAGAGCTTCTTGAAAGAAAGAAAAGAATAACCGAGTTTTACTCTACATACAATTAAAAGAAGACAGATTAATCATAAATCAAGGGAAGTGTTTTTTTGGAACAGCAAAAGCAAATTAAAGGACAATCAATGCTTAACGGTGCAATTGTACTTGTCGCGGCAACAATGCTTGTTAAAATAATAGGTGCTATTTATAAAATTCCGCTCACTGCACTTATAGGTGAAGTAGGAAGAGGATATTTCAGCTCAGCATACGAAATATATACACCTATTTACGCTATATCAATGGCAGGTCTTCCGATTGCCGTTTCAAAAATGGTATCTGAAAACGTTACGCTCGGAAATTACCGTGATGCCAGAATGATTTTCGGCGTTGCAAAAAAAATATTCTTGCTTGTAGGTATAATCGGCTCTCTGCTGCTTGTTCTTATTGCATTTCCGTATGTTAAATTAGGTCACTGTGAAGACAATCTCTGGAGTATTCTTATGATAGCTCCTTCAATATTTTTCTGCTGCGTTATGTCTACATACCGCGGTTACTATGAAGGTCTTCGTAATATGACTCCAACTGCAGTTTCACAGGTTATTGAAGCACTTGGTAAGCTGATCCTCGGTCTCGGATTTTCAAAAATCATAATGACATACGGTATCAACCGCTTCAATAGCGGTGAATCTGTATTCGGTAAAGTTTGTGAAACAGAATCGCAGGCACTTAGTGCAATTTATCCGTATGCTGCTGCGGGTGCCGTGTTTGCTGTAACTCTCGGTACTGTATTCGCTCTTTTGTTTATGATTATCCACAAAAAAATCAAAGGTGATACGTTTGACCGTACAATGCTTGTCAATTCGCCCAGACCTAAATCTTCAACGGATACAGCTAAAACGATGGTCAAAATTGCTGTTCCGATGGTAATCAGTGCACTTATTACAAACGTTACTAATCTTATCGATAACTTTACAATCCGCACAAGGCTTGCTTATGCTGTATCGGAAAACCTTGAATACTTTAAAACTGCATTTGCTGCTTCACTTCAGGGATCAGGTACTCTCGATAAAGATATAGGTACTTATCTTTACGGCTGCTATTTCTCTGCACTTGATTTTAAGAATCTTATAACTTCAATAACTATGTCACTTGGAGTCAGTGCCATCCCTGCTCTTGCTGCTGCAATTGCATTGAGAAATAAAAAAGAAGTAAGTTCTACAATCAACTCAGTTGTTCGAATATGTATGCTTGTAGCTGCTCCTGCGGGTCTTGGTATTGCGGCTCTTGCAAAACCGATTATGACTTTGCTTTACGGTGGTACGGCGGCGGAAAATCTTATTCCGATTTCTTCACCGATTGTTGCGATTTACGGTGCAGCAACATTTGTTATGGCATTGTCAACCCCGCTTACAAACGTACTTCAGGCAATGGGCAGGGCAGATATTCCTGCCAAAACTGTTGCTATCGGTGCAGTTATAAAAGTTATTTGCAACTTTATATTTGTCGGTATTCCCGAACTCAACATTTACGGTGCAACTATAGGTACAATTATTTGTTATACATTTATAATTTTGGCAAATATTTATTTCACAATGAAAGTATCTAAGTGTAAAATTAATTTTGTATCTACTATTATTAAGCCGATGGTTTGTGCGGGTGTTTGTGCACTTTCGGCTTTTGCAGTTCATTCAATTTTCTCAAACATTCTTAAGTTCGGTGAAGCTTCAAGCAAACTTAACGGTTACAACCTTTCAACGTTGTTGGCGGTTGCTGTTGCCGTAGTTGTTTATGCGGTTTGCTTGCTTATTGTTAAGGGTATAGCTTACGATGACCTTGTAATGCTTCCTAAAGGCAAAAAAATTGCAAAAGCTCTTGCAAAATATGGCTTAATAGGTTAAAATATTAAATTGTGAGTCAAAATGACTCAGATGGAGTGATTTATATGGTTTCAGGCTTTAATTTTAAAAGCAATTACGGTTTTAACGACCTTGTTAAGATTGTTGCACTTCTTCGCGGTGAAGGCGGTTGTCCGTGGGATGCTGTTCAGACCCATATGACAATTAAGAAAGATCTTATCGAAGAAACCTATGAGGTTATAGAAGCAATTAATAAGGATGATAAAACTCTGCTTTGTGAAGAGCTTGGCGACCTGATGCTTCAAGCTGTATTTCATGCACAGATTGAGAATGAACAATCGAACTTCAGCATTGAAGAAGTCTGTGACGGAATATGTAAAAAGCTTATTGAACGCCATCCGCATGTTTTCGGCGAAGTTAACGTCAGCGGTGTTGAAGATGTTTTGACCAACTGGGATGATATTAAACGTCAGACCAAGAACCAGAAAACTACTACTCAGGCAATGCAGGCTGTTCCGAGAGAGTTACCGGCACTTATGCGAAGCACAAAGATACAGAAAAAAGCTGCCAAGGCGGGTTTTGACTGGGACGATGTTTCAGGTGCGCTTGATAAACTTGAGGAAGAGATTGCTGAACTCAGACAAGCAATCAACGATGCTGACGATGCATCTTCATTTGAAGAGCTTGGCGATGTTCTTTTTTCTGCAGTAAATGTTTCACGTTTTATCGACGTTGATGCTGAAGAAGCACTTACTGCCTCAACAGATAAGTTCTTTATCCGTTTTTCGATAGTCGAACAATTGGCACAAAGACGTAACATCGATATGAAAAACACCTCGCTTGAAGAGCTGGACAAGCTCTGGGACGAGGCTAAACATTGTTAATAATACTAAATGTATTATAAATATTCAGGAGGTATATTAAAATGAACAAAAATGAACTCATCAGCGCAGTTGCTGAAAAAACAGGTCTTTCCAAGAAGGATAGCGAAAAGGCTCTTAATGCAGCTCTCGAGACAATCACAGCTACAGTTGCTGCAGGCGACAAGGTACAGCTTATCGGTTTTGGTACGTTTGAGCTTCGTGAGCGTGCAGAGAAGCAGGCTCGCAACCCCAGAACAGGTGAGAAGATGACTGTTCCTGCTTGTAAGGCTCCCGCTTTCAAGGCAGGTCAGGCTTTCAAAGACGCAGCAAAATAATTATCGGTAAAAAAGAGCTGCCTTTTTCAGGCGGCTCTTTTTACAAAAGTAGGTGTTTTCATGAGACTCGATAAGTATCTCAAAGTTTCAAGAATTATTAAACGAAGAACTGTTGCAAATGAAGTTTGCGATGCTAAACACGTAACAGTTAACGGAAAAATTGCACGAGCTTCTCTTGAAGTAAAAGTTGGCGATGTAATTGAAATTCAGATGGGTTCAAATCTTACGAAGTATGAAGTTCTCAATATCAGCGAGCACGCTACTAAAGAAAATGCTTCTCTTATGTTTCGTCAAATAAAATAATTCATAACTTTTCTCCCTTTTTCATATTAATGTTAAAAATGAAAAGGGGTTTTTATATATGGATGATAAAAAGTTACAATCATCTCTTCCGCATAATCTCGTATTGGAAGATCGTAAATTTCTTACGGTTTCTTCTGTCAAGGAAGTAGACAGTTTTGATGAACAGAATATAGTTGCTTTTACTTCTTTAGGTGAGCTGACAATAAGCGGCAGCGGTCTCCACATAAACAGATTCAGCACTGAAGAGGGTGAGCTTGCTGTTGAAGGAAAAATCAACTCGGTAAGTTATTCTGATAACGTCGAGTCTACCGGTGGCTTTTTCAGCCGGATTTTCCGATGATATGTATACGGATGATATTTTTCAGCTGAATATATTCTTTTATTCGGTTGGCTTTGGTTTTGCAGCTGCACTGATATATGATATATTCAAGAGTATTTATATTTGTTTTTTTAATTCATATAAAGCATTTTTTTTAAAAGATTTATTTTACATTATATTTATTTCATATTTATATTTTATTTTTATTCTGTCAATTAATAACGGTAAATTCAGGATATATATTATATTTGGTTTAGGTTTAGGTTTTATCTGCTGGTTTTTATCATTAAGCTCACTTTTTTTGAAATCTTTTTTATATTTGATTAAGTGTTTTAAATCAATTCTTTTGTTTTTATCAAAAGTAATAACATTTCCGTTACGAACATTTATTACAATATTGTCAGGTAAAATATTAAAAAAGCGTATAATTCTTAAAAATTTTTTCAAAAATGCAAAAAATAAATTGAAAATATACTTGAAAAAAAGATAATTTGTGTTATATAATTAAAAAAATATAAAAATTCAGCGGGTGCATTTATGAATAAGAAAAACGGAAGGAAAGTAAGTATAATCGTTATTCTTGCCATAGTTGCATTGGTTGGTTATCTTATTATCGACTCAATAAAATTAGGCATGAATAACAGTGATTTAAGCGATCAGTATAACAATCTGTCCGAAGCTGAATCTATTCAGAACGAGAAGAATTCTGAAAAGGAAAATATGCTTCTTGATGAAAATGAGTCAAAGTATCTTGAAGATTTAGCAAGAGAAGAATATGACTACATTTATTCTGATGAAAGAGTATATGCCGACACGGCTAACTAATATAACACAAGGGAGAAACAGCAATCATATGCAGTTTGAAATCGGCTCAATAATTGAAGGAAAAGTAAGCGGTCTTACTAATTTCGGAGCGTTTATATCATTGCCGGGCGGTGCTACCGGAATGGTACATATTTCCGAGGTATCCAACACATACGTCAAGGATATTCATGAACATTTAACAGAAGGGCAGAACGTTAAAGTTAAGGTACTGTCAATAAGTCCTGAAGGAAAAATCAGCCTTTCTATCAAACAGACCGAGACACAGCCATCTGTTCAGTCAGCTCCTCCCCAACGTTCGCGCAGGACTCAGTCAAAACCTAATGTCTGGCAGGGTCAGGCTCAGAGTTCTTCAAACGAACCGTCCTCTTTTGAGGATATGATGGCAAAATTCAAACAAGTTAGTGACGATAAATTTTCAGATCTTCGTCGTTCTAACGATTCAAGATACAGCCAGCCGTCAAGACGTGGTAACAGAAAATAATTATTAAAATCTGCACCGTGAAGGAATTCTTTGCGGTGCATTTGCATTAAGGAGAATATCTGTGATAAGAGAAATTGATGTTAGAGATATTACAAATGCGGTTTCGGAGCTTTGTATTAAAGCAAATAAAAAATTACCCGAAGACCTTGAAAAAATCATAAATGACAGCTTTGATGCAGAAACAACCGAACCCGCACGAAGCGTTATGCGCGACTTGAAAACTAATATTGATGCCGCAACTCAGTTGAATATACCTATTTGTCAGGATTGCGGTATGGCGGTTGTCTTTTTGGAAATAGGACAGGATGTTCATCTGGTTGGCGGTAATCTTTCTGAAGCTGTAAATGAAGGCGTGCGTCGGGGATATAAAGAAGGTTATCTTCGCTGTTCTGTTGTTTCCGATCCTTTGTTAAGAGTAAATACATGTGATAATACTCCTGCAGTGATTCACACAAATATAGTTGACGGAGACGAAATAAAAATTACGGTTGCTCCCAAAGGATTCGGCAGTGAAAATATGAGCTGTATGAAAATGTTTACTCCGGCAGCAACCAGAGAGGATATAATAGAATTTGTATTGGATTCGATAGTCAAGGCAGGAGGAAATCCTTGCCCGCCTATTGTGCTTGGAATCGGAATCGGCGGTGATTTTGAACAGTGTGCTTACCTTGCAAAAAAAGCGCTTTGTCGCAACGTAACAACTAAAAACAGTTCTGAATATTATGCTCGGATGGAGGATGAGATTTTACGCCTTGCTAACTGTCTTGATATAGGTCCACAGGGATTTGGCGGTAAAACAACAGCTCTTGCTGTGAATATTGAAACTGCACCTACACATATTGCGGGTTTGCCCGTTGCTGTCAATTTTGGGTGTCACGTTACGCGACATATGTCAAAAACAATCTGATTATGTAAAATAAATAAAATCCCCATAAAGTATTTACAAAATATGTGCACTATGCTATAATTTAAATACAGTAAGAGATGCTTTCTTACTGATTAGCATACAAAGGGGATGTTTATATGAAAATCACAACTATCGGTCGAAAATGCACAATTAGAGATTCTTTTAAAGATCACGCTGAAAAAAAGCTTAAAAAAGTAGATCGCTTCTTTGGCGATTCAGCTGAAGCTAAGATAACGGCAACCGTTGAAAAGAACTGTCAGATTGTCGAGGTTACCGTTCTGAATAACGGTATGGTTTTCCGTTCTCAGGAACGTGCTGAGAATATGAATGATGCTCTCGATCTTTGTGTTGATTCACTCATCCGCCAAATTCGTAAAAATAAGACCAGACTTGAAAAGAAAATCAGAGAAGCTTCATTTGATGATTTTGTTGAGTACGATTCGATTGAAGAAGACGAATTTGAAATTATTCGTACGAAATCTATTGATCTGCGTCCCGAAACCGTTGATGAAGCGATCCTGAAAATGAATCTTGTCGGACATAAGTTTTATATGTTTCTGAACGCAGAAAACGGCAAAGTATGCGTTGTTTATGTAAGAAACGACGGCGGATACGGCTTGTTGGAACCTGAAATGGATTAATATTTTTATTGACTATTTATT
Organism: Clostridia bacterium; assembly: GCA_017399065.1. Taxonomy (GTDB): domain Bacteria; phylum Bacillota; class Clostridia; order Oscillospirales; family Acutalibacteraceae; genus UBA8612. Next base: position 75,561 of record JAFQEL010000026.1, read on the forward strand.
TATTTTAATTATAATAGAAGGAGTGGAGTGTTCCGCTCCTTCTTATTTTTATATCGAAAGGTTTCTTGGCTGATGACAATTAATTTTTGTATACCGTGTCTGCTTGGTATGGAGGGCTTTATAGCTGATGAGCTCCGTGCTCTTGAGGCAGAAAATGTTTGCGCAGAAAACGGAAGGGTACTTTTTTCGGGTGATGAAAATATACTTGCCCGTGTGAATATCTGTTCAAGGTTTGCAGAGCGAGTTCAGATTGTCGTCGGCTCATTTGTTGCAAAAACATTTGAAGAGTTGTTTCAGGGCACAAAATCGTTGGAATGGGAGAAATGGATCGGAAGCAGAGATGCATTTCCGGTTAAAGGCTATTCCATTAATTCAACGCTTTTCAGTGTTCGTGATTGCCAGGCAATTATAAAAAAAGCTGTTGTTGAAAGACTCAAAAGTAAATATAGTATTCAGTGGTTTGATGAAACCGGACCTGTTCATCAAATTCAGTTTTCATTTAATAAAGATGTAGTTACTTTGCTTCTTGACACGTCCGGGGCTGGTCTGCATAAGAGGGGATACCGACCGCAATCTAATGCGGCTCCGATTAAAGAGACACTTGCGGCGGCACTTTGTAATGCTTCGAGGCTTCGCAGTTATCATACGTTATATGATCCGATGTGCGGTTCAGGTACAATTCTTGTTGAAGGTGCATTAATGGCTATGAATATTGCACCTGGACTCAACCGTAATTTTTCCTGCGACCGTTGGGAGCAGCTTGACCGTTCTATCTGGAAAACGGAAATGGAACGTGCACGTGACCTTGAAAAAAGAGACTGCGATTTTATGGCTATCGGTTCTGATATTTCATCTGAAGCTGTAGAGTTAGCTATTCTCAATGCCAAACAAGCCGGTGTTGCAGATAAAATAAAAGTCAGTGTTGCTGATATACGTAATTTTAAAGGCGAAACAGAAAAAGGTACGCTGATATGTAATCCGCCTTACGGTGAAAGATTACTTGACATAGAAGAGGCTTCAAGGTTATACTCTGTAATGGGAAAAGTGTTTGAAAGAAAACACGGTTGGTCTTATACGGTAATCAGCCCGTCTGAAACGTTTGAGCAGGATTTCGGCAGACGTGCCGATAAACGCCGTAAACTTTATAACGGTATGATTAAATGCCAGGTATATATGTATTTTAAATAATTGAAAAGAGATGAGATTAAATGAAACACGTGTTTATTGTTAATCCCTGTGCAGGTAAAGGAAAAAACAGAGGACTTGCTTATATAGGTCCGATGATTGAGAATTTTTTTGCAGATTTTGATGAACCTTATGAAATCCACGAAACAACAGCCGCTTATGAGGGAATTGAATTTGTAAAGAATTATGAAGTAGGGGAGGAAACTGTCAGATTTTATGCTTGTGGCGGTGATGGTACACTTTTTGAAGTTGTGAACGGTGCATACGGCAAGCCTAACACTCAGGTTGCGGTTGTTCCTCTTGGCTCCGGCAATGATTTTATTAGACTTTTTGGTACAAAAGAGCAGCTTATTGATATTGAGGCACAGGTTAAAGGTACGCCGATTCAGCTTGACGTAATCAAGTGTCTCGGTAAAATCGCGATAAATCAGTGTTCAATGGGCCTTGATGCTGAGGTTTGTGCGGGTCAGGCTAAGTTTAAAAAGATTCCGTTTATGGGCGGTGAGGCTGCATATACTGCATCTCTTCTATATTCCTTTATCGGTAAAATGAAGAGCACATTTACTGTTCAGTTTGATAACAAAGAACCTTTCACTGCACCGACACTTTTCTGCTACTGCGGAAATTCACGTTGGTACGGTGGCGGTTATATGGCTGCTCCTCACGCTATGCCTGATGACGGTCTGCTTGATTTCGTTCACGTTAAGAAAAATATGCCGAGAGTCAAGCTTCTTGGTCTTATCAATAAATATAAGCGTGGCGAACATCTTGATTGGGATATAACAACTTTTGAGCGCGGCAAAAAGCTTACGATACACAGTGAAAAACCTGCCGCCGTGAATATCGACGGTGAATGTGAATACGTAACCGATTGCACATTTGAAATTGTTGAAAAAGGTATTACTTTTGTTGTTCCTACGTCATCCTGGTATTTTGATAAGGTTAAAGCAGGTATCATTTGTGATAATAAGCCGATGAAATAAATAAAAACAAGAGCGATTTCATGATTTTGTTGAAATAGTCAATACTTTGTAGACACAAAAAAGAATCAGTTAAGTAGCCAGTTCGATCCTGTATTGGACTGGCGTTTTTCTATTCAGTTTACGCAAAGGCTTGATGTAATTAAAGTAGTGAATAGCTTGATCAATTACA
>JAFQEL010000027.1 GCA_017399065.1 Clostridia bacterium
CGTTATGTTATCCATCATCCTGATTATTTCAAGTGCCTGTTCAAAAGTGATAAGAATCTCGGATGTTTTTTTCTCCCAATCGGGTTTTGCAAGAAACATCTTCATCCACAATGTTTTTGAATAGTCATAGTTGAATTTTTTCTGATTCATTATTTACCCTTCCGTTTGGCATACTTTTATTTTGTATAAATCGCAAATCGAATTAATATCTATATTATAATATAACAAAATATACAAATCAATACCGTAAAGTGTATTATTTTTGTGTTGTTTGATTAATCCAATATAAAAAACTTCTGATTGGTGAAGAACCTGTTGTAATCTGAAATATATTACTGTTTCTTCAGAAATCTCGTAAAAATTACCTTTCAAAAAAGCTGTCTTTGTGATTCAAAGGCAGCTTTCGACACATTATATTGATTATTTTGTCATAGAATGTGTATGTTTTCTTCGAGAGGTGATTGAACGCCAACTTTGTTTGCTGCTTCCATCTTAAATCTGTTAAGCGCTTCACGTGCCTCGGGTACTACGCTCTTGTTGCTGCTCTTAGCCATTTCAAATTACACTCCTTTGCTGAAATCTTTTCGTTTGTGTTTGCTCTATTATTATTGATGTTTATTATTGTTAAGTTTTGTTAACAAACAGCTTAGTTGGTCTACGGATAAATCAAAATCGGATGACACATAGCTGATATGTTTTACGCCTAATTTTCCTACACCAATAAAATTGTCGGGTATGTGTATAGAATCTTCTGCAAAAATCAAAGCGAAGTCAAAAGTAGGAATTTTTTTGGACAAACCGGGCAACAAGGCAATATGCTCAGAGTCGTGCACATTTTCAAACAACTCCCGCCAATCATAGCAGTGAATATTGTTTTCTATGAGCTTTTTCTTCAGATAATTCACTTTTCCGTTTCTGACAGATTCTCCGGCAGAGAAGATTATTAAATTCTGCTTTCTTTTCGTTACTTGACCCCTAAACACGCTTATAGTGTTCTAAAATTGCAAAAACATTGTCAACGATAAATTTCTGTGCTGATTTATTGTAGATAACAACTTGGTAAGGGCCGTTTTGTCCCATTCTTTCTTCGACAGATATTCCGAGCTCATTACCTTCTGCTGTCGGGCGTTTATTCTTTTTTCCTGCGGCATCTTCAATTTCGTTGAGCATTCCTATCTCAATAAGCCAAGTTGTCACCATTCGGTGGCTGAATTTCTTTCTGCACGCTGTGTCCGTAACAGCATTGACTCGCTTTGCAATTTCGCTTACGGGAATCGGTTTGTCCGAAAACTCAAATTTTTCAAGCTCTTCTGCAGTTATATTAAATTCAGTTTTTCTGACTCTTTGATATGTTGATACGCCGCCGTTTTCAAGAACCTTTCTCAATGTATCAGACACAAAGAACAGGCACCTTGAAATTCTGACATTGTTAACAACATCGTTTTCTGCAACCGGCGTATCGTCAAGCGGATTAATTCCGTTGGAAAGCTTATCAATATACATTTTTGCTCTTGCAATTGTTTCAAGCTCGGTCATAACAATTCTCCTTCAATGCTATTTTATTATGGATTTAAAATTGAGAGTATTAATTTAATATTGTGTTCCGACATTTCCGCCTGTCGGGCAAAATTCGCCCATTTGGAAACGGAATTCCTTACCTGTTCTATGCTTTTTACTGCATCGGTTTTTTTGACACCTGCTTTTTCGGCAACCTTCAGCATATCTTCCGTTGTAATATTATCCGATTTGCCGTTAATGAGCAGCTGATGAGCACTGACCCAGAGGCTGTCTTTTCTGTATGAGAAAGTAACATCATACGCAGGCGACAGCGACCAGACACCTTTTTTATCCATAAGGAAGGATATATTTTTTGTGTGGTCGTCGTAGTTTTTGGCGTATTCATTGAACACCATTCGCCTGAATAACTGAACAAAATCCCTGTATGGCAGCTTAAGCTGTTTCATTACGGTAAACGCTTCTTCATACGAATAAACTCTCGGTGAATTGAAATCCAGATGAGCAAGTGCACAAAGCGACTGCATATGAAGTTTTTCTCCCTTTGCTCCTTTTCTGTCAAAACGCTTTGTCATAAAATGAGCACTGCCGTTTTCTTTGTAAAGCCTGCACTCGCTCATTTCAATCCCTGCATCAAGTGCCATTAAATAGTAAGCATATTCAACTTTTGTATATTCACCGTCATCAGGTCTTGAATCCTTGTCCTTGTTGTTCTTAATATTATCAAACTTAAGAAGCCAGTATTCATAGCCCTTTCCTGCATCAATCTGACCCGAACGGATATCATTTGTTTCGGGATTCCACGCAATAAGAGTTTTTGCCCTTGCTCCGCCGACAGAAGAACCGCATTCCATTAACTGCGCCATAAGCTTATCGTTCTTCTGAAGATGAAACTGCTCTTTTTCAGACAAAATATCCGAAGCCAGCTTTGTTAAGGCGTCAATATTAATCTCTTCGTCTATATCCGCAATTTTATATGAGGGCTCATATTCCAATGCGCCCATACCACGTTTGCCCGTATAGCAAAGCCTTTCAATAACCGACAGACTGTCGGCTGCTCTGCCCTGACTTTCCAGATAGTTCTTTATGACAATATTACCGAATTTATCAGGAAGTGAATCGGCAACCATTCCCGGCAAGCCGTGAAACGTCTGCTCAGGCAAAGCGGGAAACGAATAGGTTGCCGCAGACAAGGGCATTTTAATCGGTGAAATCTGAATATTGCTTTTCAAAAAATCCTCATCATACTGAAAGCCTACCATTCCGTTATCATCTTGGTGAAGATAACCGACAACCGTACCCCACAATTTGACACTGACCGTGTTTACACTTTTCAATTATCTTCATCCTCTCTGTCTTCTCCCCAGACCCAGTTGTCACCCGTTTTATTTTTATCGGGTCGTGCTCGTTTCCTTGCTGTCTTTTTTTCAAACATTGCTTTGTAATCGGGCTGAGGCTCGGGTATTAATATTTCCAGATTTTCCAACAAGTTAAATTCAGATAAAATTTTAATTATCGTTGACCATTTCGGGTCATCGCCGTTTTCTATGCGCACAAGCGTGCTGACCGAAACGCCGCACCGCTCAGCAAGCTGCTGCTGTGTGATATTCAACGATATTCTGTACTGTTTTATTCTGTTCCCAAACTCCTTCAGAACAGCTTTTTCGCTTTCTGCCTGCGTAATCCTCATAAGACCTCCAAATATAACTATTCATACTTGCGTTATTATATTACTAAATCGCAGTTAATATGTCAAGTATGAATAGTTAATTTATAACATTCAACCATATTATATTTCAAAACAATCTTCATATGCAAACAACTATCAAGGCGGCAGTTTTTTCTGCCGCCTTATGTTTTGTTATATTACATTTCAAAGCAAGTTAAACCGCCAAGGAGACTTCGTATAAAAACTCCTTTGAATGACCGTCAAGCCAGCGGTAATTGCGTAAAAAATGAAAGGTTCGTACGGGGAAGATGTCCTTAACCATCTGACCGCCTACTGAGCCTGCTTCACGAGATGTGAGGTGGCCGTTGTAGCCCTGCTTGAGATTAACGCCGACTTCGCTTGCAGCTTCCATCTTGAACTTATTAAGTGCCTCACGTGCCTCGGGTACAACGCTCTTGTTATTGCTCTTAGACATTTTGAATTACACTCCTTTGCAAAACATTTTTATTTGCGTTTGCAGTATTATTATTGATGTGTAATCCGGATTTATTATTGTTAAGTTTTAGTCAAATCAAAAAACAATATTTGCATTTTGAGGTTTTGTGTTTGGATCCCATTGCGGTGTTTCGGTTATAAAAATCAGGCAAGGATCCTGCGTATGAATGCAGTTTCTTCGTGTGCTATTTTTTCGTCACAGGCGGCAATGCACAGTACGAGCGTAAGTACCTTTTCTTTTACATGCTCGCCCTCTTTGTCGGCAAAAACGTCGGTAATATCGGCCATACGGGGAGTGTATGCTTTTATGGCGGTGTCAAGCGATGAATTGTCTATGCTCAGCAGCTCGCATATAAACTTTCTCTCAAGGGGAGAAAGTTTACTGTCTGCACCGAGAGCGGCTATTACGATCCACAGTGCAACTGTTTTGTCTCCGTTTTCCCTCGGATTGAATATGTAGCAGTCGGGCAGCAACGAATCAAGCGCAGCTTTGGCAATAAACATAAGTTCGGCATAGTCCTTGTTTACGTAATTTTGTAAAAGCTCTTCGAATTTTGACATAACTGTCCTCCGTAAAAAAGATTGTCTGCAGTATAGCACAGAATTTATCGGTTGTAAATAAAAAAAGAAAACGGGCGGCAGGTTGCCGCCCCTACATTCCATAGAATGGGCTTTCTGTCATGAACACAAACTGTGATGAAGTATGCACCGGTTGATGAATAATCGCAGGCTAATATACGTATGGGCTTGCGTTTTGGAAGGTCATTCATTTGCAAACAGCCTTTCTGACAAATAAATCAACGCATCACTTTCAGAAGGAAAGCCTACACAATCGTAATCTTTTCCACGTTAACGATAAAAGACTTCAAAGCGGTGGTGATTCTGAAGGATATAATATCCGTCTGCAACAGAGTTTTCAAAATGAATCAGATTTGTTGAGATGTTGTTACTTTTACAAAGTTCAAGAAATTGTGTTTTTGTCATAGATATACCTTGTTAAAATTAAAAAATATAACTGTGTTCGCCCGTTATGACTTAATAATATTCAACTGTATTGCATTTTTCAGAAATGAAGCGTAAAAATTCATCTGCATTCGACTGTGCTTTGATTTGTTGTATCGGTAGTATGTAAGCACTGATACTGCTGTTGTAAAGAAGAATATATCGGTCTTTGACTACGCATATCTTCTCGATTGCCCTGTAGCTTTGTTCGGTGCGTGCAGTTGAGCTTGTTTCTGTGATGCTTTCGTCATTAAACTCGTATACAGATTCAAAATCACAAGGTAGTGTGCCTGTTTTTTTCATTCGTTTTATCTGTGCTTTAATGTTGAGCGTGAGTATCTTTTTTAACAGCAACATATAAATTAAGGTAATCAGTGTGACAAATATTGCAAAACCTATAGCAGGCAACGTAAATCTGCATAAAATCAAGAGAAGCACAACCATAAAAGCCATAAGAGCAATAAACACTATACGGCTTTTAGTGAGTTGTTTTTTTCCGAGAACAGATTCGAACGAAGCGAATTGACTGAAAGCGAGATAATCTTCTTCAGTAAGATTGATGTTGAATCGAAAAAACATAATATATAACCTCCTTAAAATCAATTTGTAGGGGAGAACTGTGTTCGCCCGTTGTTATTTATATATCAAGTTTACTGTAATGTTAATTCCTAATTCCTAACTCCTAATTACTTCTTCTTTTCCAGCATCCACTCAAGCAGCTCTTCCGAGAATGCCTGATCCCAGCAGTCGTGACCTACTCCCTCGTAAAGTGTGCACTTAACGTCGGGGTTGGTTTGCTTAAGTCTGTCAATTATATCTGTTGTGTTTCGCGGCAATACGGTTTCATCAGCCAGACCGTGAAATGCCCATACGGGCATTTTCAGCACCGATGCACCCCAGGCAGCACCGCCTCCGCAGCAGGGTGCTATTGCGGCAAACATATCGGGGTAAGCCATAGCCGTATTCCACGTGCCGTAGCCGCCCATACTGATTCCGCAAAGATAAACTCTGTCGGTATCAACAGAGAATTCAGCAATAGCATTATCGATAAATTTTTTTATGCTTTCTATCCTTGCAACCCAGAAGCTGTCGCAGGCACACTGGGGCATAATGAGTATGCAGTCTTTGAGATTATCGTCGTTTACGATATTGGGGAAGCCGTGCACAAGTACCTTGTCAAGCTCATCGGTGCCGTTGCCTCTTTCGCCCGCACCGTGGAGCTGAATTATCAGCGCAGGATGGTCGCTTAAGGTTTCGGGGATATATGCGATGTACGGAAAAATTTTGTCACAGCCTGTCTGTCTTATAATTTTCATAGCTTTACCTCGTTATCTTTCTTATTCTCAGTCGGTTGAGTGTGCAGCCGTCTTCTACCGAGCCTGCACAGTAGGCGAGCAGTATGTCGCTGCCCTCTGTTTCGTGTATTGCTGTGTAGCAGAAGCCAGACCTCTCATCTGTTTCGATTAATTCAGGCTCTGCAAATGAATTGCCGCCGTCGGTGCTGAATGCAACTGCAAGCGGAGTGCGGCCGCCCGTCCATACTCCTTCGACCTCTTCACTTCTGCCGTTGTAAACAGGTACGGGATTCCATACGGCAATTATTCTGCCGTCCTGAAGTCGCTTTGTCGAAAGCGGTGAAATTGCACTTGTGAAGCTTGAGGGTGTCGGGTCATCCCAGCTTGCACCGTCATCTTCGGAGAATGTTTCGTACTGTCTGCCCGAATCGTTGCGGATATAACACCACAGTCTGCCGTCATCAAGCTCGAGCAATCCCGGCTCCTGTACACCTGTTGTACAGCCTGCACAGTAGGGCAGGGTAAGCCCCGAAAAAAGCTTGTACCAGGTGAATCCGTCATCATCGGATGCAAAAACATAGAGCACACCGGGCAGGATGTCGTCGAGAAATTTACTGCCCGGCAGACATACAGTGCCGTGTTTTGCCGCAGGTATGAGAATCCTGCCGCTCTTTGTGCGTACGATACGGTCATTGTTTACTACAAAGTAGCCGCTGCTCTCACTGCAGAGTACGGGTTTGCTCCATGTTTTGCCCTCATCGTTTGAGCGGATGAGATAGCACAGGCAGTTGACGGTTTTTGTTTTTGCAAGGAAAAACAGACCTATGTCATCGTTTGTCATACGCATAAAGCTTGCGGACATAATGTTGTCTGCATTCATCTCGGTGTGAGTGATTAACGGATACGGCTCACCAAAGCTTTCACCGCCGTCAGCCGAAATGCTTGCGTATATATCTGCCGCCGCACCGTCGTCGTCGCCTTCGCCGCCGTAGCGTGAGTATGCAAACATAATATTACCGTTTTTCAGTGTAATAAACGCACCTTCGCTATTTCGATTATTGTTTTTCGATGGGGCAAAGTCGCGTATTATCTTACTGTCCATTACGTACTCCTTTTTCTTGTTTTTCAAGGGAATATTTTAAAGGGTTGTTGTCAATGTATTGCCACGTTGTTAAATAATGTTGTTCGTTGCGAATGATTTCATCAATGAACGATTTTTGCCATAAAGGGAACCCTACCTGCTTTGAAACAAAACGCTTGAATTGTCCGATGACGGTTGCCCAAAACAACGCTTTTCTGTTTGCCGTACACACCGTAACAAAATACGCACCCGGCGTTGAATAATCGTAATCGGATAATCTTATTTTCTTTCGTTTGGGTAATTGATTTTCCATTTTATTCCAACACAGGCTTGTCGCAGAATTCAGCTTCGGGTGTGCCCTTGATGCCGTCTGACTCAAATACAACAATTTCGTTTTTGCCTTTTTGCAGGAGAGAAGCGGGAATATACAGCGTTTTCTGCGGGCCTATTTCCCAGTATCTGCCTATGTTGAATCCGTTAATTACAACAAATCCCTTTGTGAAATTGTCGAGTCTGAGGAAGGTGTCTTTTACCTCGTCAACATTGAGATATCCTCTGTAAAACACGGATTTTTCTTCTGCTTTTTTCTCACCGAATGTGAGCAGATTCAGGTTGTCCATCGGCAAGGGATATACGTTCCAGTTGAAATGGATTCTGTCATCAATAAGGCATCTGCCTGCGATGCCTTTTTTCTTCATCATCTTCGGGCCGAAGTTTGTTCTGCCCATATTTTCGCACAGAATCGTGAGCACGTCGCCCTTTGATGCTGTTATATTAACGCTCAAGTTTTCGTCATTTGTGTAAACTATACCGATAAGGTTTTTATTGATATATATCTGTGCTCTGTCGCCTATTTCGCTGAAGGTCAGCTCAACATCATTATAATCACGGTTGAGCGTTGACTGATATGCAATGTAGCCGTAGCCCGTGCCGTAGTGCTCCATGCATCTCGGTACGTCGGAATGAATCGGAGCTGAAAGCACGTTCAGCATATCAAAGAAGCCGACAGATTCACCGAGCGTGATTTTGCCGTATGCCTTCTTCTCACGGTTTGCAGGCACTTCGGGCAGAGGATGGTCGATATATTTTTTTATAACTTCTCTTACTGCGTAGTATTTTGCCGTTGTGTCTCCGCATTCGGTGAGCGGTGCATCGTAATCGTAGCTTGTTACGTCGGGCAGATATTTTTCGTAGTGGTTTGCACCTGAGGTGAAGCCGAAGTTTGTGCCGCCTATGAACATATACATATTAAGGCTGCCTCGTGCGAGCATATCGTCAACAACTTTTGCGTAGTCCTCGGCAGAGGTTGTATGGTGCTTTTCGTCACCCCATGCGTCAAACCAACCGTTCCACATTTCCATACACATCTTCGGGCTGTCGGGATAGAGCTCATCGTGTGCCTTGAAGTTTTCTTCAACCTTACTGCCGAAGTTGAGCGTTGCAAGGCAGCCGTCTATCGTGCCGTCAAGCAGGTCTTCCCTGCTTGTACCGTCAGAGGTGAAGAGCGGCACATCAATACCTCTGCGGATAAAGCCCTCTTTGAGGTAATTAAGATAGTCTTTATCGTCACCGTAGTAGCCGTATTCATTTTCACACTGCACCATAATTACGTTGCCGCCGTTTGTGCACAGCAGAGGTCTTATCTCATCACACATACGGTCAAGGTAACGGTCAAAATGCTTTATGTAAGCCTTGTTCATACAGCGTATTTCAATATCTTCGTCAGCCTGAATCCACCACGGCAGACCGCCGAATTCCCACTCGGAGCAAATATAAGGTCCCGGTCTGACAATAGCCATAAGCCCTTCTTTGCCTGCGGCTTTAATAAAGGATGCGATATCAAGATTATTTGTGAAATCATATACACCGGGCTGTTTTTCGTGCATATTCCATGCACAGTAGGTTTCGACACAGTTACAGCCCATAGCTTTAAGCTTTTTGAAAATGTCATTCCAGGTGTCGGGCATATTGCGGAAATAGTGCACCGCACCCGAAATCAGCTTTACAGGCTTGCCGTCCTTGATAAAATCCTTACCTTTTATTTCAAAAGTCATAGGCCTTACCTCCCGTTTTTTCTGTTGTGATTATAACAGAAAACCGTATTATATTCAATGTATTAAGTAAAAAGAAAAAAACAACAAAATTTCATTTTTAGAATTGTGTTCATTTGTTAAATATGAAGATTGACACGGGATTTGTATAGTAATAAAATTATCAGCAAAGGAAGTGACTTTTGAAATGAAAAACAATCTCAAGAATCTCGTATTTGCGGCACTGCTTGCGGCTGTCACCTGTGTGGCAACGCTTGTTATCCATATTCCGTCGCCGCTTCACGGTTACATAAATCTCGGCGATTGCTTCGTGCTTCTTTCAGGCTGGCTGCTCGGCCCGCTATATGGTTTTCTTGCTGCAGGCATCGGCTCTGCCCTTGCCGATTTGTTTCTGGGCTATGCCGTTTATGCACCCGCAACATTTGTGATAAAGGGACTTGTTGCCTTGGCAGCATATCTGCTGATAAAAGCATTCGGTAAAATCAAGTATAAGTCAGTTGCATACATACTCAGCGGTATTATTGCAGAGCTCGTAATGATTGGCGGTTACTATGTGTTTGAAGGCCTTATGTACGGCTTTGTTGAGTCGGCTGTCAATATCCTTCCCAACGGTATCCAGGCTGTTGTAGGTATTGTCAGCGCAACTTTACTTGTCACTGTTGTCAACAAAACAGGTGTTTTAAAGAAGTATAAATAATTTCAAAAAAAGGTGTTGACACGCCTTGATCCTTGTGTTATACTACTTAAGCCGCATATTACGGGTTGCACTATAATTGTGCCCAAATCCGCTCTCTCACGGGCGGTACCCCTGAATAGCGAGACTTAATAAAAGAGGTAGAAAAATGTACGCAATCATTGAGACCGGCGGCAAGCAGTATAAGGTATCTGCCGGCGACACACTTTACATCGAGAAGCTCAATGTTGAAGCTGACAGCGAGGTTGTCTTCGACAAGGTTATCGCAGTAGGCTCCGACGACTCCATCAAGGTTGGCGCTCCCTACGTTGAGGGTGCAACAGTCACAGCTAAGGCTATCAAGAACGGTAAGGCAAAGAAGATTGTTGTCTTCACCTATAAGCCCAAGAAGAATGAGAAGCGCAAGATGGGTCACAGACAGCCCTACACTAAGGTTGAGATTGCCGCTATCAACGGCTGATCAGCTATGATTCGCTTTAAGTTTGTCCGTTCGGGCAAGGCTAATATCGGGTTTGAGTGCAGCGGTCACGCAGGTTATGCCGAAGCAGGGCAGGATATTGTCTGTGCGGCGGTTTCGTCTGCAGCCTATCTCACCGCAAACACGGTTACGGATTTTTTAAAGGTCAGGTCAAAGGCAGAGGCTGACGACGGCTATATGCTCCTTGAGCTGCTCGAAGAATCCGCAGAAGCCACTAAATTGCTTGACGGGCTTGAAGCTCATATCAGGTCGCTTGCGAAGGAATATCCTCGCAGCATCAAAGTAATTTACGGAGGTAACACAAATGCTTAAGATAAACATTCAGCTTTTTGCTCATAAAAAAGGTATGGGTTCCACCCGTAACGGCCGTGATTCTGAGTCCAAGAGACTTGGCGCAAAGCGCGCAGACGGCCAGTTTGTTCTTGCAGGTAACATCCTTGTAAGACAGCGCGGCACACACATCCATCCCGGCACAAACGTTGGCAAGGGCTCCGATGACACTCTCTTCGCAAAGGTTGACGGTGTTGTCAGATTTGAGCGTATGGGCCGTGACCGCAAGAAGGTCAGCGTTTACACTGTTGAGCAGTAATTTAACTCAATGAAAAAGCGGCTGAGTTGCAAAAATGTGACTCAGCTGTTGTATTTTTTAAAAATTCCAAATTTTTTTAAAAATAACTATTGACAAACAGGTTAGAATATAATACAATAAACAAGCTTTTTGTGGCGGCATAGCTCAGTTGGCTAGAGCATTCGGTTCATACCCGGAGTGTCGTAGGTTCGAGTCCCACTGCCGCTACCATTTTTTAAGTCGGAGCAATAGCTTCGGCTGAACCCGGCCCGGTGGTCAAGAGGTTAAGACACCGCCCTTTCACGGCGGTAACACGAGTTCGATTCTCGTCCGGGTCACCAAAAAGAAGAGTACGCTTTTGCGTGCTCTTCTTTTTTTATACAATGGAGAATCGGACTCGGGAGAGTTTTTGCGTCAAGAAATTGATTCAGTGAATCAATTTCAGCAAAAAGCGGTGAGGCGGGTACCGAAACCCGCAGGGTTTGGGTCGCCGAACCAAAAGTATGCGAAGCAGACGGTCGATTCTCGTCCGGGTCACCAAAAACAAAAAAGACAAGCTTTAGGGCTTGTCTTTTTTTGTTTGAACTAAGTGTGCCTTATGGCACGTGAAGCAATGCTTCGCATTGTGAAGTTGCTTCGCAGTGAAGTTTGCTTCGCAAGTGTTTTTGGCACTCTTAACTTCATATTTTGCTGTAGGCAAAACACTTAACTATGCCGTAAGGCATAACTTCACTTGGGCTTTGCCCAAACTTCACGATATATTTTTTATCTTGAGAATCGAACTCTCGAAAGTTTTTGCGGTTGAAAATTTTAAAAAAAAACCATTGACAAAAACTAGTACGTGTGCTAAATTATGGATAGTACACGTACTATTGTGTTTTGTACGTTTTACAGGAGGGGAATATGACTGTTCAAGAAAGAAAAGAAAGTACGCGGAGCAAAATTCTCCGTGTTTCAATGCGGATGTTTCTTGAAGTCGGATACACGGCAACCACTGTCAAAGCGGTATGTGATGAGCTGAATATAAGCAAAGGCAATTTTACGTTCTATTTTCCGACAAAAGAATACGTGCTTGCCGAGCTTGTAAGAATGCTTTGCGAGTTTCAAGAAAAGCTGATTGATTACGAGGCTGACAGGGGAGTGGGCTCCGTTTTGTCAATCTGCATTGAGCTTATGACTGTTGCGGCGGCGTGTGAAGAAAACGAGATTGCGAGGGATTTTTTCGTTTCTGCATTTCAAAGCAGAATGTGTCTCGATTATCTGCGAGAAAATCACGTGAACAGAGCAAAGAAACTTCTTGCAGACTATTGCAAGGATTGGACCCACGAGCAATTTGTTGAAGCGGAGATACTGGTTCAGGGTATAGATTACGCAACTATTATTTCAAACGAAGCATCTGTGCCGCTTGATGTCAGAATATCTGCTGCATTAAATCAGATTCTCGGCATATATAATATACCGGTCGAAGTCCGACAGGAAAAGATTGACAGAGTTCTTGCGATGGACTGCAGAGGACTCGGCAAACGTGTCCATGCTGAGTTTACTGACTTTGTTGAAAAAGAAAGCAATTAAACCGAAAATCATATTAATGCTTTAGCAATTTGTATTTACATAACAAGGAGGAAAAACCTATGAAAAAAACAAGCAAACTCATAAGCATTTTAATCGCTGTTGCGATGCTTTTGTCAATGGCGCCGATTTCGGCGTTTGCGGCATCAGTAGTAGCAAGCGGTAAATTCGGCGCAAGCGGCAGCAATCTCACTTGGTCGCTTGACAGTGACGGTGTACTTACCATAAGCGGCAGCGGTGCAATGGAAGATTTTGCCAACGTTTCAAAAGTGCCGTGGTACAGCAAAAGAACCAATGTTAAAACGGTTATTATAGAATCCGGTGTTACAAACATCGGCAAAGATGCGTTTTACGGTATTTCTTCTCTTGTTAATGCAACGATTTCAGACACCGTAACAAGCATAGGCAACAGAGCATTTTCTGGCTCCGGTCTTACAAATTTTGAGTTTTCCGATGCAGGCAATCTTAAAACAATCGGAAACTCGGCGTTCAACAGCACACAAATTAAAAACATGGTTATTCCCGACGGCGTTACAACGCTTGGTTCTTATATTTTCGGATATGGGCCCATCAAAAGCGTTACAATTCCCGCAAGTGTAACATCTATCGGGAACTACTTCTTTGAGGAAACTTCCAGTTTGAACGAAGTTATTTTTCTCGGCAATAAAGAGCCTGAAACTATAGGCGATACAGTATTCCTGGGTTGTTCATCGTTAGCTTATGTATCTGTTCCCGCAGATTATGAAGGCGATACTTTCAGTAATATGAAGGTATCAAAGGCTGTATCCTCTGTAGCAGAGGTGAACGGTCAGGGCTTCGCAACTCTGGCAGATGCGATTTCTGCAGCACAGAGTATCAGCGGCGCCGAGCTTAAACTTCTGTCTCATATTTCCATTGACTCAGGCATCACGATTGAAAGCGGTAAGTTTACCATTGACCTTAACGGTAAAGAACTGTTCTCAAACGGTTATTTTCTTTTACGCATTGACGGTGCTGATGTAACTATCGTTGATAGTGCAGGCGGCGGTATTTTTAATGCATCCAACGATCAGGGCAACATAGTGCTTGAGGTGTTAAGTGGAAGTGCGAACATTTCAGGCGGTACGTTTAATTCCGCCGGCTATCCCGCAACCGTTAGAGATGGCACACTAAAGTTGACGGGGAAAGACTTTGTTTTGAACGGCAACTGGCGTATCGGTTGGTATGGCGGAAGCATTGACCTTTCAGCCTGCACAGCTGATGAGGTTCGTATTCAGGCTTGTGCTGACGGATTACAGGCAAGTGCAATCACATTGCCCGACGGATGGGGTTTATTCAAAACCGACGGTACACCCTGCACCGATTTTGTAAAAAACGATATTTACGTAGCCAAGGCTGGCTTTAAAGTAACAGCTTCTGTCAACCCTGCCGAAGGCGGAACAGTAGAGGGAGCAGGCACATATAGTTCTGGTGCAACAGTTAATCTCACCGCATCAGCAGCCAACGGTTACAGATTTGTTAATTGGATAGAAAACGGTGAGGAAGTAAGCACAAGTGCAATCTATACCTTCACAGCTTCTAAAAATCGTGAGCTTACTGCAAACTTTGAAATTGTTCCTCACACCCACTCATTCACATACTCCGCAAGCGGTGACACAATAACTGCTGTTTGCGCAAACACAGACGGCAACTGCCCGGATTCCGAGGGTACACTCACAATTCTTGCTCCTGCAGACCTTTATGCAGACGGCATAACCGCAAAGGAAGCAACCATTGAAAACAATCTTGTTGATACTTCGGTTGCAATCAGTGATATTACATATTCAGCCCCTTACGGCTTGCCTCCTAAAGATGCAGGCACTTACACCGCAAGCGTAACAGTCGGCGGTGCAACGGCAACGGTTGAGTTCACTCTGCTCAACTATGCCGCAAAGGTAACCGATAAAGACGGCAACGCTGTCGGCACTTACAAAACCTTTGAAGATGCAATAACAGCGGCAGAAGGCAGCGAGGGCAGCACAATAACTCTGCTTGATGATATTACGCTTACCAAAGAGCAGAATATTCGCTCCGGCAAGTTCACGCTTGATCTTAACGGTAAAAATCTGATTAACGAAAACAGCAGAGTTCTGTATATACTTGAAGAAGCCGATTTGACAATTAAAGACAGCGGTGAAGGCGGTACAATTGAAACTAAAGACGAGTCTGTGGATTGTATTTACAATTACGGTAAACTCACTGTTGAATCAGGTATAATCAAGGGCGACGGCGGTATTCGCAACTTCGGTGTTTTGTATTTTAATGACGGAACGGTTGAAGCTGACAACTATCCGGCGATTGCCAATTATAATGACAGCACTGTTTATGTTTATGACGGTGTTCTTAAAGGTGGTAAAAACTCCGGCGCAGTTGAAAACGGCGGTAAGCTTTACGTTTACGGTGGCGAGATTGAAAGCATCGTAAACGTAAATGACGCCTATATTTCCGGCGGTAAAATAGACCGTGACGACAATGTGGCACTTAATCTGCTTGGCGGTACTGTTGAGATAACCGGCGGCAGCTTTACGGGAACGGATAGGGCAAGCGGTTATTACAGCGGCACACCCTACGGCGAATGGACTGTTTACTATGGTGAAGATGCAACCCTCACCCTCAAGGGCGGCGAATTCCCGAACGGCTTTGTTGTTGCTAACACAACCGCAAACGCATTCCTTGCAGAGGGCTATGCTTTCTATGATAAGGACGGCAACAAGATAACCGTTGCAGATGATGCAAAAATTATCGACGGCTATGTTCAGGTCAAGGAACATTTTGTAGCTTCCGTAACCGATAAAGACGGCAACGCTGTCGGCACTTACAAGACCCTTGCAGATGCAATCACAGCGGCAAGTGCAAGCGAGGGCAGCACAGTAACTCTGCTTGATGATTGCAATGTAAGTGATTGTGTTGAAATCACTTCCGGCACATTTATCTTTGACCTTGCAGGAAATTCGCTTACAATCAGCGGTTCAAATACTGCTTTATTTGTGGATGGCTCGGATATTAACCTCACAATAGCTGACAGTATCGGCGGCGGTAAGATTTATGCTTCATCTATGAGTTTTGATATAATTGCAGCTCAATGTGTAACCATCAACAACGGCATTTTTGATGGATATCTTTCCCTGCGAAATGGCAGCCTTATAATCAACGGCGGTACATTCTATAAGGGTACAGTTCGATATTCAATCGGTGATGATGACGGTACTAATGTTGCAATTTACGGCGGCGAATTCCCCGAAGGCTTCTATGCCTATCTTAAATCCCCGAATGATTATCTTGCAGACGGTTGTTACTTCCGTGATGCGGAAAACAGAATTATCACCGTTGCCGACGGTGCAACCGCAATAAAAGGCTACGTTAAGGTAAGCAAGGGCGCTGACCTCTCAGAGGCGGTTGTCACCGTTGACAAAACAGAATTTGTTTATAACGGTCAGCATCAAGCACCTGCCGTTACCGTAACAATCGGCGGAAAGACACTCACAGAAAACGTGGATTATGCTGTAAATGCTCGAAGATGGGAAAACGATGTTCCGGTTCAGTGGTTCTATTACGTAGATGCAGGTGTTTATACTTCAGATATTACCGGTTTGGGCGATTACACCGGAACAGTTAAAAAAGAATTTGTAATCAAGCCCGCAACGGTTGACATCATCTGGGAAGGCGACGTGTTCTATTACACAGGCAATCCCCACGAAGTAACAGCGAAATATGTTGACGTAAACGGCGATGAAAATCCTGCGGCAATCACACAGAACAAAACCAACACCGAAATCGGCAAATATATCGCAACCGCAGTTGTCGAAGATGCAAACTACACCGTAAACGGCGCAACCATCAACCATGCCTACGAAATCAAGTGGTATGACGGTGCACCCGATGCAGCTGTAAGCGGCACAAAGGGCGAAAACGGCTGGTACACAAGCGAAGTAACCGTAACTGCTCCTGAAGGCTATGCAATCAGCACTTTGGCTGACGGCATCTACGGCAGCGAAATTACCTTTGGAAACGAAGAAAATGCGGTTTATTATCTCAAGCAGACAGAAAACGGCTATATCGCAAAGGTTGAGCTTGGCGAAATCAAGTGC
>JAFQEL010000028.1 GCA_017399065.1 Clostridia bacterium
AATGCTAATTTTTCTTCTTTGCTATGATTTCTGTTTGTTCCGCCTTTTGGTCTTCCCATTTCTTTCAGCTCCTTTTCTCTATCTTAACATAAAAAATGATGGTAGACACTTTTTTGTGTCTACCATCATTATACTATTTCACAATTCAATGGAGTTGCACAGGTTTTTTTATCTGAAATTAAGTTTGACCGAATTTTCATATTCTCTTGGGCTCATTCCCGAAATGCGTTTGAATGCAGACGAAAAATACTGCGGCGAGCTGAAAGCAAGATACTCTGATATTTCGGTGAAGTTCATCTCGTTTTCTCTTATGAGCTGCTTTGCGTGGTCAATTTTAAGGTGCAGAAAATGCTCCATAATTCCATAGCCGAGCGTGGATTTAAACAGCCTTTTGATTACCGAAGCCGATACGTTGAACTGCTTTCTGATATCGTCAAACATCAGCGGTTTATCAATGTTGCTTTTCAGGTATTCGCATATCTCCATTAGCAGTTTATTCTGTTTTTCTGTGCTTACGTTTGTCTCGGATACGTTACCGCGTACAAGGCTGATAAGCAGCAGCTCAATGCAATATTTAATCATTTGTTCGGCGGCAAATCTTTTTGTTGCCGATTTTTCCATTTTATTTGTATACGGTGAGCCGAGAGGATTTGAAAAAGCCTCTGTTGCTTCAGAAACTATCATACCAAGCAGTTGCTTTTCTTCGGCGTTGCAGTTTATTACCTTGCCTGCAGCAGAAAAAAGCTCGGGACAGTCGCAGTCAAACGAAATTACAACCGAGTTAGCAGCCCTTGTACCGTCACAGCGTATTTTGTGAAATTCGTTCGGGCGGTGAATATAAAGCTGACCTGCCTCAAGGGTCAGCTCCGTTGCATCTGCGGTAATAACAACACGCTTTTTATCGGCATATACTATCTCCCAGAAATTGTGAAACTCACCTGAATAGCTGAAATCTTTGGTGTATTCAAAGTAGTGTATGGTATAAATTCCGTCAATTTTAAGTGGTGTATCAAGCTGAGTTCTGATATAGTCCATAGTACGCTCACCGTCCTTTGCTTTTTCATTATACATATAAATATTTATTATTTCAAGTTAAAATGAGCCAAAAACATAAATATATAGGCTGTATTTGTAAACAAGTTTAATTTATGTGTGCTAAAATAATAAATGAGAAAGATACGGAGGTGTCGCTATGATAAAATTCGGTACAGGCGGATGGCGTGCAGTCATCGGCGCTGATTTTACTCAAGGCAATATAAGACGTGTTGCTGCAGGTGTTCTTGAACTTGCACGTAGAGAGAATAAAACCGAAACTCCCATCATTATCGGTTACGACCGCCGTTTCCTTTCGGTCGATGCCGCTAAATGGGTAGCTGAGGTGCTTGCCGCAGGCGGTATCAAGGTGTGGTTTCTCAACCGCTCTGCGCCCACACCTCTTGTTATGCATACAGTTAAAGATAAGGGGCTCCACTACGGTATAGAGGTTACCGCGAGCCATAACCCTGCAAGCTATAACGGAATAAAGCTGTTTACCGATGAGGGCAGGGATGCAGACGTTGAAACAACATCACTTCTCGAAGAGATTATCGAGGAGATAGGTGAGGTTGAATATACCGATTTTGAGGAGTGCGTTAAAAACGGCACTGTAGAGTATCTCAAAAACCCCTTCAATAAGTTTATCGACGATATTATTGATCTGATTGATATGCCTGCTCTCAGGGAGAGAGGAATCCGCGTGCTTTTCGATACAATGCACGGCTCGGGTACATATCCTCTGCAGGTAATCCTTCATACAGCACGCTGTACGGTTGATACGATAAACCTTAATAAGGATGCGTATTTCGGCGGCGGAATGCCTGCACCTACCGAGCAGACTCTGGGCTTGCTTAAAGATATGGTAATAAAAGGTGAGTACGATTTCGGTATCGCTATGGACGGTGACGGTGACCGTCTCGGTATTATTGACTGTACAGGCAGATATATCGATGCCAACGAAATACTCTGTATGCTCTACTATTACCTTATCAAATTCAAGGGCTGGAAGGGTCCCGTTGTACGTAACCTTGCAACGACCCATATGCTCGACAGAATTGCCGAGAGCTTCGGCGAAAAGTGCTATGAAGTGCCGGTAGGCTTCAAGTATATCTCATCTAAAATCGACGAAGTCGATGCAGTCCTCGGCGGTGAATCCTCAGGCGGTCTCACTGTCAGAGGTCATATCCACGGTAAGGATTCCGTTTATGCCGCTTCTCTGTTTACCGAGATGGTAAGCGTTGTCGGTAAATCACCTGCCGAGATTATTGACTCACTTGTTGCTGAATACGGCAAGTTTGAGATGGTCGAGGATAATATGGCTTTTGCACCCGAAAAGAAGGCGGATATAATGAAGATTGTTTACGAGGACAAGCTTCTGCCCGACTTCTCAAACGAGGTCGTGCGAGTCAATTATGAGGATGGCTGTAAGGTGTATTTTGCTGATGACAGCTTTGTTATCTGCCGCTTCTCCGGTACTGAGCCTCTGCTTCGTATATTTGCCGAGAGCAGTGATGCCGACACAGCAAAGGGCTATATCGACGCATTCAAGAAATTGCTTTCAATATAAAAAGAAGGATTAGTGAGTTTTTTCTCACTAATCCTTTTTTATCATGTTTCAAGAGTAAATTCCTGAATGGCTTCGTTTGTATTTATCAGCTCAAGCACAGCTTTCATAGATGTCTTTTTCTTTGTCCTTACCGTAAGCTCAGCTTTGGTAATTCCGTTGTCCTGTTTTTTGTAGCGTATACCGGTTACCATAATGCCTGCTTTTGTAAGCTCTTCGGTGATCAGATCAAGTGCCTGCGACCCTTCGCTGATTTTTATGGTTATAATGTTAGTCTCCATGTTTTCCGAGAAGGGCATAAACTTGTGAAGCAGGAGCTGAATTATTATCATAACCGCTGTGCCTGCAATACCGATTGTATACATACCTGCACCCAGTGCCATACCTATACCTGCTGTTGCCCATATACCTGCCGCAGTTGTAAGACCCTTGATTGAGCCTCCGCGCACAAAGATAACACCTGCACCGAGGAAAGATATACCGGTAACGATGTTTGATGCAATACGTGAGCCGTCAGCGTTCATATTCGTGCCGGCAAGGTCGAAAAATCCGTATTTGGATACGATCATTACCAGTGCAGATGCCAGAGCCAGAATAACATGCGTTCTTATACCTGCTTCTTTTTGTCTGAAACTGCGCTCAACACCGATTACACAGCCGCATACACAGGCAACAAGCAAACGCACAAGAAGCTCCCACTGGCCAAGTGTAGCCTCAAGAAATGCCTGCCAATCCATTGTGTTCCTCCTTCTTTTTTCTCTATCAATAAATATGTATTATACTTTATGTTTATTAGTTTGTCAAGTAGAAATACTGTACAACCATGTCAGATGTTGCATATCCCGTCCTCTGCCGACTTTATTTGCACATCCTTCGTAAATTGTCTTATCCAAGCTCCCTTTGATGAGGGAGGGAATAAAATAACAAAGAACATATAAAAAAAGGAGCTGTATCTTTACAGCTCCTTTAACTTATCCCAATATTTCTTCTGCTCTTGCGAGTGCCTTGTCAATATTTTCGCAGATGTTTTCTTTACCGATATCCTTGTACATACCCGATTTCTTGAGCACCTTCATCGGCTGACTGTTTACGTGCGACATAATCAGCGTTATGTTTTTCTGACGGCAGGTTTTGATTATCGACTCAAAGCTGTGAATACCTGTTGCGTCAATCGCAGGTACGCTTCTCATTCGGATTATGATAACCTTTTTGTCAGATGTTTTGATTACGTTTGCAATCTTGTTTGATGCGCCGAAGAATATCGGGCCTGTAATTTCATATACCATTGCGCCGTCGGGAATTTTCTTGAGATTCACGCTGTC
This sequence comes from Clostridia bacterium, assembly GCA_017399065.1. Classification (GTDB taxonomy): domain Bacteria; phylum Bacillota; class Clostridia; order Oscillospirales; family Acutalibacteraceae; genus UBA8612. Next base: position 3,922 of record JAFQEL010000028.1, read on the forward strand.
GCTGTCATTGCTTTCGTCAATCTCTTTCCATCCGTATGCATCGGTAACGTCGGACATACGCTTCATAAACATTACGGTTGAGAGTACAATGCCGACACAGATTGCTACAACAAGGTCAAATACAACCGTCAGCACAAAGGTTACAAGCAGTATAAGTGTGTCGCTCTTCGGGCTCTGCCTGATGATTGATACAAATTCACGCCACTCACTCATATTGTAAGCGACAATGAAGAGTATTGCCGCAATAGTCGGCATAGGTATAAGCGAAGCGTAGGGCATAAGCACGAGCAGCACAGCGAGCAGTACAACAGCGTGCACCATACCTGCAATAGGTGTGCGGCCGCCGTTTTTGATGTTTGCCGCAGTACGTGCGATAGCACCCGTAGCAGGAATACCGCCGAAAAGTGCCGAGCAGATGTTACCTGCACCCTGAGCAATGAGCTCCATATTTGAGTTGTGTCTGCTGCCTATCATACCGTCTGCAACAACGCAGGAAAGAAGTGACTCAACAGCCGCAAGCACGGCTATTGTAAGTGCGTCGGGCATAATTGCCTTTACTGTATCGAGTGAAAACTCAGGCATATTGAATTTAGGTAAATCTGAAGAAATTGTGTAAAGGTCACCGATTGTGTTGACATTCATATCAAATATCTTCACAAGTGCGGCGCATACGATGATAGCAATAATCGAAGCAGGAATTTTTTTGAGGAATTTCGGCACAACGATAAGTATCGCGAGTGAAACGGCACCGATTACAAGTGCCTGCCAGTTGAAGGTTGCAAAGCTTTTTATAACCTCTTCAACTTTTTCTGTTGTTTCAATGGGGGAGTGGGTAAATGTAAGACCGAAGAAATCCTTGAGCTGACCGATAACTATTGTTATTGCTATACCGGTTGTGAAGCCCGTTGTTATTGTATAAGGTATAAACTTGATAAGACTGCCAAGCTTGAATATGCCCATAAGTATGAGCAGTATACCTGCAATAACCGTTGCAAGAACAAGTCCGGAAAAACCGTTTTTTGCGACAACACCTGCGACTATTGAGGCAAATGCCGCAGTCGGTCCTGCAATCTGCACACGGCTGCCGCCGAGGAATGATATTACAAAGCCTGCGACGATTGCTGTGTAAAGACCCTGCTCGGGGCCTACACCCGATGCAAGAGCAAGTGCAATAGATAGCGGCAGAGCGATTATCGCAACAATAACACCTGCTGTCAGGTCTTTGATAAGCTGCTGTTTAGAGTAACCCTTAAGACTCGAAAAAAGCTTCGGTTTGAGTTCCTTCATTTTATTTACCCCTCATTGTTTTTATCACAGTTACAGATTATATTATCTTTTTCTGCCTACTTCAAGCAGTTTTTTACAGCATTTTTAAATTCTATGTTTTAATCATTATCAACAAAACATAAAATAGATTTTTGTGCATCTTGCGAAATTCGTAGGGATCGGCGTTCACGACGACGCGAACTAAACATATCATAATGCACTTGACAATATCGAATATCGATATTATAATAAAACTGCAAATGTCGATATTCGATATAAAGGGCGGTAGGTATATGCCAAGATTAAAGTTTCAAACTCTGACCGAGCAGATGTTTTATATTCTGCTTTGTCTAAAAGAAGAGTGTTGCGGAATTGACATTATGGATAAGGTTTCGCAGATGACTCAGGGCAGAGTAAAGGTCGGCTCGGGCACGCTTTACAATCTGCTTGAGCAATTTCTTGATTCCGATATGATTTGTGAAACCAAATCAGAGGGCAGACGTCGCAGCTATGTTTTAACTCAAAAGGGCAGAGAAATACTTGACAGCGAATATAAACGCCTTTGCACACAGGCAGAGGATTACCGTAAGCTGTTTATGTAAAGGGGGATAGGTGTATGAGTATAAATAATGACACTAAATCTTTTAAAGACAGTTTTGCCTATCATGACCGTACAAGTATTGTGAAATATCTGGAAGCAAAAGCTCTTGACGGTTTGAGGCTTGTCAATAAACCTTTTTTAGCTGTATGGGAGTTTAAGAGTATTGATCCAAAACCGCTTCATTATGCTGTGACATATATGCCTGAGTATTCAAACGAAGACGAGTTTCTTCTTTCAGAGAATAAAAACGAATATCTTGAGCTTTGCGCAGAGCAAGGATGGTTTTTTGCCTGTGCATATAAAGATATGCTGATATTTTATAACGAAGAAAAGAATCCCGTGCCGTTTCAGACTGATCCTGAGGTTGAATTAGCTTTATTACATAAATCTGCTTTGAAACGTGTTTTGCCTAAATGTATTTTATCTGTTGCTTTGTTCGTCACAATAATTTTGTGTCTGATATTTTTAGAAAAGCTTCCAATTTACTTGTTTTTACTTTTTGCAGTTTTGCTTACGGTTTCATTTTCTGGTATTCTGGATTTTTGCAAGTATCTGCGTTGGCATAAAAAAGCACGTGCGGCTGCTGCACTGGGAGAGTTCAGCAGAACTGATACTAAAGATAAAATAATATCAGCTATACTAATTGGATTCAGTATAGCAACTTTTGCTGTTATTGTTGTGAATTTATTTGTGACCAATAATTTGGAATTAATGGCGGTATTTGCTGTTTTTGGTGTTTATGCTCTTTGTTATAGTTTTATTGATAAACTGAAAAAAAGATTAAATAGCAGTTGGGCAAAGCGAGCAATTGGATTTGTTTCAATATTGCTTTACATTGCGGTGGTGGTATGTATATATTTTATAGATGAAACGTTATAAAAAATACAGGGCAAGCTCCTTCCTGTCGTAGGGGAGACTCTGTGTGGTCTCCCGATAATCTTATATCCCCGTAACCGTTTTATCCAAAGCTCCCCTTGATGAGGGAGAGAACAAGATAACAGAGAATATTGAATTGATAACAGTTAAAAAATATTTGTTAAACCGTAGGGGAGGGCTTCCACGCCCTCCCGTTATTATTTATCCTCTGCCATAACAAAAAAGCAAGCCTGCTTTTCAGCAGACTTGCAATAGAAGAAAGATATCTTATTTGTAAAGCGGACCGTAGTTCTCGCAGGCTCTGAAGTCTGCACCCTCAAGGTCCTTTGTGCCGAATGCACCCCAGCAAGCAGGACGGAAAATCTTCTCTTCCGGTACGTTGTGGAGAGCAACGGGAATACGGAGCATTGAGCAGAGTGTGATGATATCTGCACCGATGTGACCGTAGCTGATTGCGCCGTGGTTAGCACCCCAGTTGTTCATAAGGTCATAAGCTGACTTGAACGGGCCTTCGCCGTTGCAACGAGGAGCAAACCATGTGCAGGGCCATGTGTAGTCTGTTCTCTTCCAGATTGTGTCGGAAACCTCGTCGGGAAGTGCGACAGTCCAGCCTTCTGCAATCTGTACAACCGGGCCGAGACCCTTGACAAGGTTGAGACGAATCATTGTAGCGGGCATCTCGCTCTTTGTAAGGAAGCGTGAGGAGTAGCCTGCGCCGCGGAAGTAACCGTTGTCAGCAGGGCACCACTCTGTTGCCTTGTTGCAAGCGTCTGCATCAGCCTCAGTCATCTCATACCAGGGCTTGATAACTGCGTTGCCGTTTTCATCCTTAACTTCGCCGCAAGCATCAAGACAGCAAGCACCTGAGTTGATAAGGTGAATAAAGCCGTCAGCATCCTTTGCGTGACCCTCAAGGTCGTAGTCTGTAACTCTCTTAACAGCGTCTGTTGACCAGTATGTACGAACGTCAGCAAACATCTGAGCTCTGTTTGTAAGCAACTTCATGAAGAGCATTGAGATACCGTTGAGAACGTCGTTCTCTGTAGCGAGAATATAAGGCTCTCTGATGCCTTCCCAGTCAAATGATGTGTTGAGAAGTGCTTCAGCAAAGTCAGCGTTGGGATAGAAGTCTGTCCACTGTCTCTGACCCTGGAAGCCTGCTGCGATAGCATTGTGGCCGACCATTTCTTCTTCACAGCCTGCAGGAAGGTTTGCATTGCCGTTCATAAGGTCCTTGATGATAACCATCATCTTAACAACAAATTCCCAATCCTTTTCCTTCTGCTCGTCGCTCTTGCGTACGAACTCGGGGTTCTTGTCGAAGCCTTCCTTGCAGTTTTCCTTTGTCCACTTGAGGGCCTTCTGGAATTCTTCCTCGTTGTAGATGCCCTCTGTCATTCTTCTGATGATTTCTACCTCGTCAACAGACTCGACACGAAGACCAAGGTACTCCTCAAGGAAGTTGGGGTCGATTGATGAGCCTGCAATACCCATGCAGATAGAGCCGATCTGGAGATAGCTCTTGCCCTTCATTGTTGCAACAGCAACAGCGGAGCGAGCGAAGCGGAGAAGCTTCTCCTCAACGTCTGCAGGAATGTTCTCGGACTCGTCAGCCTCCTGAACATCGTGACCGTAGATGCCGAATGCGGGCAGACCCTTCTGTGCGTGTGCAGCAAGAACGGATGCAAGGTAAACAGCACCGGGACGCTCTGTAGCGTTGAAGCCCCATACACCCTTGATTGTTGAGGGATCCATATCCATTGTCTCTGAGCCGTAGCACCAGCAGGGTGTAACGGAAAGAGTGATCATAACGCCCTCTTTCTTAAACTTTTCTGCGCATGCAGCAGCCTCTGCTACACGGCCGATTGTTGTGTCAGCAATAACAACCTTAACGGGCTCACCGTTTGAGTACTTGAGGTTTTCTTCAAAGAGCTTCTTTGCAGCCTTTGCCATACCCATTGTCTGGTCTTCAAGGCCTTCTCTTACCTTAAGGGGACCTCTTCTGCCGTCGATAACGGGGCGAATACCGATTACGGGATAATCGCCGATAAATCTGCTTTTTGCCATTGTGATTTCGTCCTTTCTTATGTAGATAAATTAATTTGTTTATTGAATACGATTTTATTCGTATTGTTTACTTTGTAGCCTCAAGATAACGTGAGTAAGCTTCAGCCCACTCGTTGGTTTCCTTGGGTGTGTACTTAGTGACATTTTCGCTGTCTGCAATAATCTGTCTTGCCTCTGCGATAGACTTAATGTCACCGCTTGCAAGAAGCTGTACTGCGATGTTGCCGAGAACAGTTGCTTCAATCGGTCCTGCAACAACATCTCTGTCACAAGCGTTTGCGGTAAGCTGACAAAGCAGAGTGTCCTTCGTGCCGCCGCCGATTACGTGAATTACCTCGTAATCTCTTTCGGTGCATTCGCAGAGCTTTTCAAAGGTCTCTCTGTACTTCATTGCAAGGCTCTCATAGATACAGCGCATAATCTCACCGACTGTTTCGGGCACGTACTGGTTTGTCTTTCGGCAGTATTCTCTGATTCTTTCGGGAATATTGCCGTGAGGAACAAACTCGGGTGCATCCGGATCGATAAAGCAGGCGAAGGGCTTTGCCGCAAGAGCTTCACGCTCAAGGTCAGCATAGCTGTACTGCTTGCCGTCGCGTGCAAACTGACGTCTGCTCTCCTGAATCAGCCAGAGACCGATGATGTTTTTGAGGAAGCCTGTGGATTCACCGTAGCCGCCTTCGTTTGTTACGTTTATCTCAAATGCCTTGTCGTTGACAATCGGGTTTGCAAGCTCAGTACCGAAGAGTGACCACGTGCCCGAGCTGATGAATGCAAACTGCTTGTCGGGGCAGGGGACAGCTGTAATAGCTGATTGAGTATCGTGACCGCATACTGAAATTACCTTGATTTTGTCAAGTCCGCATTCCTCGCATACGCAGTCAGAAAGCTCACCGAGCACAGTACCGCTCTTGACTATATCGCACATAATATTCTGCGGAATACCGAGCTTCCCAAAAATCTCGCTGCTCCAGCTCTTTGTGTTGATGTCAACAAGCTGTGAGGTGGTGGCAATTGAGTATTCTGTAGTCTTTTTGCCTGTGAGCATATAGCCGAAAAGGTCGGGCATAAACAGCAGCTTGTCAGCACGCTCAAGTATATGAGGTCTGTTTTTTGCAAGCGAAAGAAGCTGGAATACCGTATTGAGCTCCATAAACTGTATACCTGTCATATTATACAGCTCTCTGAGCGGAATTGCCTTATCAGCTTCTTCAATCATACCCTTTGTGCGAAGGTCACGGTAATGGATGGGGTTTTCGAGCAGCTGACCGTATTTGTCAATCAGACCGAAGTCAACACCCCAGGTATCAATACCTATTGAGGATATCTCGCCGTAGCCCTTAGCCTTGATAAGGCCCTGTTTGATTTCGTGGAAAAGTCTGAGCACATCCCAGTAGGTTGTGCCGTTAACGCTTACCGGGTCGTTTGAGAAGCGGTGTATTTCTTCAAGTGTGATTTTTTTGCCGTCAAAGCTGCCGATTATTGCACGGCCGCTTGAAGCACCAAAATCAATAGCAAGAACTTTTTTCATCAGATAACAACACCTTTTTTGAGGATAATGTTTGCATAGATTGCAGTTTCACCTGTTGCAACAACAGCATAAGCCTTCTTGGCTCTGTCATAGAAATCGAAACGCTCAACAAGCTCAAAGCTTTTTTCGCCCTCGTTGTCCTTTACGATGTTTCTGTAATCTGTCCAGATAGGGGGCTCGTTTGCAGCATCGCCGTTGTCCATAAGTGCAACGGGGCTCTCAACATATGTGTCAAGCGGGAAGAGCTTGAGAACAGCGTCGAGCACCTCGGGAACACCGTGGCCGTCAAGCCTTACAAGACGCTGTGCAACAGAAGCTGCAGGGAAGTTGCCGTCACCGATGACAATTTCGTCACCGTGACCCATTTCCATAAGTATCTTGAGAAGTTCGGGTGAAAGAATGGGTGAAATGTTTTTAAGCATATATAATACCTCCAAAGTAATTATACTGAATAAAGTGCGTACATATCTGCATAGAGTCCGTTCTGCTTTATCAGCTCATCGTGACTGCCTTGTTCTGCAATTCCGTCCTCTGTGAGCACTAGTATGTGTGTTGCGTTGCGTATTGTTGTGAGTCTGTGTGCGATCGTGATTGTTGTCCTGCCCTTGGCAAGTCTCTCGAGCGACTGCTGTACAAGTCTTTCGCTCTCGTTGTCGAGTGCGCTTGTAGCTTCGTCAAGTATAAGTATTTCGGGATTCTTGAGGAACACACGGGCAATAGAAATACGCTGCTTCTGACCGCCCGAGAGCTTGACTCCTCGCTCACCTACGTATGTATCATAGCCGTTGGGAAGCTGAGTGATAAACTCGTGTGCACCTGCGTCCTCTGCTGCTTTGATGATTTCTTCGTCGGTTGCATCGGGCTTGCCGTAAGCTATGTTTTCTTTTACTGTGCCCGAGAACATATATACGTCCTGCTGTACCACGCCGATGTGTGAACGCAGTGACTTAAGAGTGAAATTGCGTATATCTTTGCCGTCAATTGTGACGGAGCCTTCGTTTACCTCGTAGAATCGGGGGATAAGGTTGCAAAGTGTAGTCTTGCCGCCGCCGGACGGACCGACAACCGCTACACTTTCGCCTGCCTCAGCCCTGAAGTTGATACCGTTGAGAACGTTGTTTTCAGTGCCCTTGTATGCAAAGCTGACGTTGTTGAAAGCTATCTCACCGTTTACTTCACCAAGCTCTACGGCATTTTCGCTGTCCTTGATTTCGCTAAGCTCCGTCATAACCTCATCAAATCGCTCGATACCTGTCATACCTCTTGAGAACTGCTCGCTGAATTCAACAATTCGGCGAATTGTTCCCATAAGTGTTGATACCATAAGAGTGTATGCCGTCAGGTCTGCTACATCAATCTGACCTGCACGTATAAACAGTGCACCGCCAGAGAGCACGAGTATGTACATCATACCGTCCATAAGTCTGACGGTTGTGTGGAAGCGAGCCATATATTTGTATGACTGTCTTTTGATTTTCAGGAAGAGGTTTGAGCCTTTGTCAAACTTCTCTTTTTCTATAGGCTCGTTAGCGAAGGACTGAACTACTCTGATGCCGAGCAGACTGTCTTCTGTAATTGCGTTGATTTCGCCAATCTGATGACGTGAATCCTTAAATGTTTCGCGCATCTTTGTGCGGTTACGCTTTGTCATTACAAGTATAAGCGGGAACATAGCAAATATCAGCAACGTAAACCAGATATTCATATCGGCAAATATTATGAAACAGCCGATAATTTTGATAACTGCAATAAGCATTTCTTCTGGCATATGGTGAGCAAACTCAGTTACGTCAAACAGATCGCTCGTGAGCCTCGACATAAGCTGGCCGATTTTTGTATTGTCGTAAAATGAGAATGAAAGACCCTGCAGATGTGAGAAAAGGTCGTTTCTCATCTCGGTTTCAATTCGTGAGCCCATTACGTGACCGCCGCAGGCCATATAGTAGTTTGCCGCAGAGTCAATGATTCGCAGGAATATGTAAAACACCGCTACCATAACGATTCGCTTTACCGTAAGTGCAGCGATATCGTTTACGGCCGTGTCGGTAATTTCACGCACTATCAGCGGCAACGCAAGCTCGCACGCAGTAGTCAGTGACGCACAGAAAAGGTCAAGTGCAATTTCACCCTTGTGCCTGAGCAGGTAGGGGAGAAACCTCTTGAAAAGCCGTGCGTTTTTCTGACGCGTTTCACGTCTTCCATTCTTCTTCATATACATCACTCATTTTAATATAGTATCCCTTATATTATAATTAATAAATAGAAAAAAGCAAAGAGTTTTTTGATAATTTCTTGATATTTTTTAATGTTTATTATAAAATAAAACCATAGTACAGGAAAGGAACGGTATATACTATGGATATTCTCATTTCACCGTCAATTCTTGCCTCCGATTTTTCGCGTCTCGGTGAAGAATCACAGCGAATGGAGCAGGCGGGTGCTGACTGGCTTCATATAGACGTTATGGACGGTCATTTTGTGCCCAATATCACGCTCGGTGCACCAATCGTCAAGTCACTTCGTAAAAGGTCGGAGCTTGTTTTTGATGTTCATCTTATGATCAGCGAGCCTCTTCGTTATGTTGAGGACTTTGCTAAAGCCGGTGCAGATATTATTACATTCCATATAGAGTGCGATAACGATGCCGATGAAGTTATTGATAAGATTCATTCTCTCGGTTGCAAGGCGGGTATTGCTTTAAAGCCCGCTACCAAGGCTGAAGCAGTGCTTCCTTACCTCGGAAAACTCGAAATGGTGCTTGTTATGACGGTTGAGCCGGGCTTTGGCGGTCAGTCATTTATGCCCGATATGATGCCGAAACTCAAGGCAATACGTGAAGAATGTAAAGCAAGAAAGCTTGACGTAAACCTCCAGGTAGACGGAGGAATTGCTGAAAAGACGGTTGCTGTTGCCGCACAAAACGGTGCAAACGTTCTCGTTGCAGGCAGTGCAGTGTTCGGTTCAAACGATCCGAAGGCCGCAATTTCGATGCTCAGAGACAGTGCAAAGCTGAATTTTTATTAAAAAACCGAAGCTTTAAACAGACAAGCCCTGTGAATATTCACATGAATATTCATCGGGCTGTAATTTTGCCGAAAAAGAATCAAAATACCGTATGCAAGTAAAAAACTTGTCAGTGAATCACTTTATAATTCTTTAAAAGAACCAAAATAACGACTTTTTCACATTTTCCACAGACTTTTTCACATTTGTAAACATTTTATCTTTACAATTTTTTGTCGCATTTTTGTGTCTGTAGGGCTGAATCAGCTGTATTTTACTCATTTTTATACAGCTTTTTATGTATATTTCTTTTTAGACAATACAGGGTTCGTCAGTATTGACAGCCTTTATAAAAAACTGTTGAAAAAGTCCATGTTTTTTTCTTATTTTTGTCTATATTGCGGATGTTTTAAAAAGTCAATACCTTTTGAAAATTAATTTTTAAGAGTCATATTGTAAAGCTGTAACCTTTACAATATGACTCTTACTGTCTGCAATATATAGTTTTATATGAAAAGCAAGCAACTAAATAATGCGGTGTAAAACAAGTGACTTTACACTTTCGGCTTAAAAATAGGCCTTATCAATGGGCATTGTTGCGTATGCATTGAGCTCGGGACCTGCTTTTTTACCCGAAATATACTCGTAATAGCCTTGTGCACCGACCATTGCGGCATTGTCACCGCAGAGGAAAAGCTCAGGATAATAAAGCTCAAGTGAATTTTCTTTGCATATTTTTTCCATCTCACTTCTGAGCACTGAGTTTGCGGAAACACCGCCTGCAAGTACAATTCTTTTTTGTCCCGTAAGCTGTGCCGCTTTGAGTGTGTTTTCTGTCAGACACCTTACAACAGCCGAAATATACGATGCACCGAAATCTGCAATATTTATTTCTTCGCCCTTTTGCTTCGCATTATGTATTGCGTTTACAGCCGCAGTCTTAAGACCCGAAAAACTGAAGCTCAGTTCACTGCCCGATACCTTGGGTTTCGGGAAAGCGTATGCTTTGGGGTTGCCGTCTTTAGCGGCACGGTCAAGGTTGAGACCTCCGGGGTAGGGCAGACCGAGCGCACGTGCAGCCTTGTCCATACATTCGCCTGCCGCATCATCCATAGTCTGACCGATGATTTCAAAATCGGTGTAGCTTTTAACATTAACTATATGGCTGTGACCGCCAGAAACCACAAGCGAAAGGAATGGCGTCTCAAGCTCAACGTGGCTGATATAGTTTGCCGCAATGTGCGAGCGAAGGTGATGCACGGGCACAAGCGGCTTACCGCTTGAGAGTGAAAGTCCCTTTGCAAAGTTGACACCTACAAGCAGTGCACCGATAAGACCGGGTGCATAGGTGACAGCTATTGCCTCAATATCGTCCATTGTGCATTCAGCTTTTTTCAGTGCCTCGGTCACAACGCCGTTTATCGCTTCAACGTGCATTCTCGATGCGATTTCGGGTACAACACCGCCATATACGATGTGTGCATCAACCTGAGAAGCTATGATGCTTGATAGTATCTTTCGACCGTCCTCTACTACTGCGGCTGCAGTTTCATCACAAGAGGATTCGATAGCAAGTATTTTCATTTATTTATCCTCGTTAAAATATTTTGTCATCAGCAGTGCATCTTCCTTCGGTTTTTCATAAAAGCCCTTTCGTATGCCTGCTTGCTCGTATCCGCTTTTGTTATACAGTGAAATTGCCGCCTTGTTGCTGACTCTGACTTCGAGTGTTATACTTTCGCAGTTTCGTGTTACAGCACCTTTTTCAGCCTCTTTCATCAGCTTTTCGCCTGTACCGCATCTGCGGTATTCGGGCAGTACGGCAACATTTGTTATGTCAGCTTCACCGCATATTTCAATTACACCTACGTAGCCTATAATATTGCCGTCAAATACAGCGGCAAGAAAATGAGCGTTTTCGTTGCCAAGCTCATCACTCAGAGATTTTTCAGTCCACGGCATCGAGAAGCATCTGCTCTCAATTTCAGCTATCTGAGAAATATGCTCGGGCTTCATCGGCTCGACCGTAGTATTTGCAGAAATAATCCTGCAAAAAAGCTCGGGTAATGCTGAATTGATTTCTTCGGCACAGCAGTCATAGACCTCCTGCGTTCCGCCGTACGGGTCAGCAATACCGTTGCCGAGAATAAACAGCCTGTTTTCTGTTAAATAAGGCTTTAGTGCTTCGGCGTGAGAAGCAGTCATACATACGAATATTCCGCTTTCGAGCATATATTCGTTTATTCTGCGTGAGCGGTGTGCAGATATATCAACACCGTATTTCGCCGCAGCTTTTACGGATTCTTCGCTCACCTCATCACCCGGGTAAGCGGCAAGACCTGCACTTGAAACCTGTATGCTGTCAATTCCTCTGTCGCTCAGCAACTTTTTCATAAGCCCCTCAGCCATAGGACTGCGGCAGGTGTTGCCCGTACAGACAAATATAATTTCCATTTATTTCAACCCTTTATCTGAGTAAGTCGTCGTAAACTGCTCTTTCGCCGCCTGTGAATTTCGGCCTTGTGCGTGCCGCAATTACAAGTGCGTTGCCTATGTGCTTTGTGGCAAGTCGCATCGGAACGGCAACCTCTTTAAGGTGCATACCTATAAGCACACCACCTATGTCAAGGCCTGCGTGTGCCTTTACGTCTTCAACTGCAACAGGGCTTTCGAGTGCACCGTAAAGTGCAGTTGCAAATGAGCCGCCTGCTTTGGGCTGAGGTACGGCGTTGACCTGCTCAAGGCGGTATTTTTCCATAGCCTCTTCCTCGATTATAATAGCTCTGTTTATGTGTTCACAGCACTGTGCGGCAAGATAAACTCCGTGCTCTTTTGCTACGGGCAGTATACCCTCGAGTACAGCCTTGCCAACCTCGGGACCCGAATGTGAGCCGAGGTCATAGCCCTGGATTTCACTTGTTGAGCAGCCGATTACCATAATCTGACCTTTTTTTATGCCCGATCTTTCAATAAGCTCGGTTGCGGCATTTCGTGCCTGCAGTGTTATTTCTTTAAGTTCCATTTCTGTATCATCCTTTTGCATCGTACCATGTTTTGCCGCAGTTTACGTCTGCGAGCATTTTTACTTTCATCTGTACTGCGTTTTCCATTTCTTCTTTCAGTAATGTGCTTACCTTTTCTTTTTCGCTTTCGCTTGCCTCTATTATAAGCTCATCGTGCACCTGCATAATCAGCTTTGCGTTGAGCTTTTCTGCTTTGAGTCGGGCATAAACCCTTACCATTGCAATCTTGATTATGTCGGCGGCTGTACCCTGAATAGGCATATTGCGTGCAACACGCTCACCGAAGGCTCTGAGCATACCGTTGCCCGATGTCAGCTCGGGCAGATATCTGCGGCGGTTAAACAAAGTCTGTACATAGCCTGTTTCTTTTGCGGCTTCAACAGTCTTTTCCATATAGCTGTTTACGCCGTCATAGTGTCTGAGGTAGCCCTTGATATATGCGTCAGCTTCTGCTCTCGTAACGCCTATATTCTGTGCGAGTGAAAACGCACCGATACCGTAAACAATACCGAAATTAACTGCCTTTGCTCGGCTTCTCATCAGCGGAGTCACCATCTGCAACGGCATATTGAATACCTGTGATGCCGTAATTGCGTGAATATCGTCGCCGCTGTTGAAGCCGTCAATCATATTTTTATCGTCGGCAATATGTGCCAGCACTCTCAGCTCGATCTGTGAGTAGTCGGCATCGACAAGCACACATCCCGTTTTTGCACGGAAGAATTTACGCATCTCTCTGCCGAGCTCACTTCTTACGGGTATATTCTGTAAGTTTGGCTCGGTTGATGAAATTCTGCCCGTCCTTGTTTCGGTCTGATTAAGTGTTGAATGAATCCTGCCGTCGTGACCTATAGCCTTTATAAGACCCTCACAGTAGGTGGATTTTAGCTTTGACCACGTGCGGTAGAGCAGAATTTTTTCTACTACGGGGTATTCGGGTGCAAGCTTTTCAAGTATATCAGCGTTGGTTGACCAACCGCTTTTTGTCTTTTTACCTTTGGGGAGAGCAAGCTTTTCAAACAGAGCTTCGCCGAGCTGTTTTGGCGAGTTGAGGTTGAATGTGTAGCCGACCTCTTCGTAAATCTCTTCGGATATTTTTTCGATGTCGGCTTCAAGTACCTTGCCGAATTCGGTTATACCGTTTCTGTCAACCTCAAAGCCCGTAAGCTCCATATCAGCAAGCACCTGAGCAAGCGGTATTTCGGTTTCAAGAAGCAGCTCAAGCTGTCCGTTTTCCTTCAGCTTTTCAGTAAGTACGCTCTCAAGCTCGGGCAGTAACCACGCGGCAACGTCCTCACCGTTTTCGTCCTCATCCTGCGGCAGTGCAACAGAGTATTCCATAGCAAGTCTGCTTGCGGCATAGTTGTTGGATGACGGGTTGAGTATATATCCTGCAAGCTGTGTATCGAACGTTACGTTATTAAGCTCAATACCGCTTGAAATTGCAAACGAATAAGCGCCCTTGCTGTCATCCGTAATCTTTTCTATTACTTTATCCTCAAAAATCTCTTCAATAAAGCTCATAAAGCAGAAATTGAGAGAGGAGAGGTGTGTTACCTGCGAGCCCGAGCGGATATAAATTCCCTCAACCTCGCCATTTGTTTCTTTTAGTGTGAAATATGCCTTGCCGTTAGTTTTTATCATCTGTGTGAGTGCACTGATATTGTCGCATTCGGTGCAGCAGAATTTCTCTTTCGGCTTTGAAACCTCCGCAACAGGAGCACATTTCGGGTCAAGGTGAAGCCTTTCAATCATACTGAACATTTCCAGCTCGGCAAGAGTTTTGACCGACTCGAATGCATTCGGCTCTGTTTTTATATAAGCCGAGTAATCAGTGTCGATCGGAGCTTCACGGCTGATTGTTCCGAGCGTGCGGCTGAGATACGCCATATCCTTGCCGTCAATCAGCTTTTTTCTGACAGAATCCTTTATGTCAAGCGATTCAATTTCGCTGTAAATTCTGTCTATACTTTCAAAGCGGGCAATAAGGTCGCCTGCAGTTTTTTCACCGATGCCGGCAACACCGGGAATATTGTCCGAGCTGTCGCCCATAAGAGCCTTGATGTCAATAAGCTGCGGGGGCGTGACACCGTATTTCTCAAAAACAGCAGCTTCGTCGTAATGAATTGTCTGCGGCTTGCCCATTTTTGTTGCAGTCAGCAGTACGTTTACCTTTTTGTCAACGAGCTGAAGGCTGTCACGGTCGCCTGTGGCAATAAAGCATTCGTCTGTATCTTTGCAGGCAGAGGCAAGTGTGCCGAGTATATCGTCAGCTTCCCAGCCCTCACATTCGAGGAGCTTGTAGCCGAGAGCTTTGAGTAATACCTTGAGAGTCGGCATCTGCTGTGCAAGCTCGGGCGGCATACCCTTGCGTTGTGCCTTGTATCCGTCATATATCTTATGGCGGAAGGTCGGAGCTTTTACGTCAAAAGCAATGGCAACCGCATCGGGCTTTACCTCGTCGGTGAGCCTGAGCAGTATTGTCATAAAGCCGTATATTCCGTTTGTGAATTTGCCGTCCTTTGTGGTGAGCAGCTTGATTCCGTAAAAAGCACGGTTGAGTATGCTGTTTCCGTCAATAACCATCAGCCTCATTATGCTTTTCTCCTCTCATTGACTTAAAAGTAGAGTTATGTTAAAATACCTGTCGGTGATTTGATTTGCAGATTAAAAATGTTGTATGGAAGGGCAGTGCCGCACTTGCACCTATGGCAGGTGTTGCGGACAGAGCCTTCCGTGAAATATGTTCCGAGTTCGGTGCAGGCTATACCGTAACCGAAATGGTCAGTGCCAAGGGCCTTTGTATGTGTGACCGCAAGTCGCAGTCGCTTCTTCAAATTTCCGATGTCGAGCGCCCTGCGGCGGCTCAGCTTTTTGGCGATGACCCTGAGTTTATGGCAAAGGCCGCAGTAAAAACGCTCGATTTCGAGCCCGATATAATAGATATAAATATGGGTTGTCCTGCTCCTAAAATCGCAGGCAACGGCGGCGGCTCGGCACTTATGAAGCAGCCCGAGCTTGCCGAAAAAATTGTCGAAGCGGTAGTAAAAGCGGTTGATATTCCCGTTACGGTCAAAATGCGTATCGGCTGGGATGATGAAAATATCAACTGTGTTGACCTTGCAAAACGCTGTGAGTCGGCAGGTGCCGCGGCACTTACCGTACACGGCAGAACAAAGGTGCAGATGTATTCACCGCCTGTCAGACCCGAGTATATATCCGATGTAAGGCAGGCCGTGTCAATTCCCGTTATCGCCAACGGCGATGTTACCGACGGAAAATCCGCTAAAAAGCTTCTTGATGCAACGGGCTGTGAAGCCGTTATGGTCGGCAGAGGTGCACTCGGCAGACCGTGGGCTTTTGCGCAGATCAACGCTTACCTCGAAAGGGGCGAGATTATTCCCGAGCCGCCCGTTGAATTTCGCATGGAGGTTATGCTCAGGCATATTGACCTGCTGTGCGAGTACAAGGGCGAAAAGGTAGGTATGCTTGAAGCACGCAAGCACGCCGCATGGTATATGAAGGGCATACGCGGTGCCGCTTCACTGCGACGTGAAATCTGCGAGCTTACCACAAAAGACGATATAAAACAAATAGCTCAGAAAGTTATAACGGCAGCTGATTGTTAATCAATCAGCTGTTGTTTTATTTTCTTCGTTAGACTCTGTGTCAGCCTCGAATTTCTCTGCTCTCTTCTGAGCAAGGTCTTTCATTGCGTTCTTGTCAGCGTTCTTTTTCTTTACCTTTTTAGGTGTAAGCTCAGGGAAGTAGTCAACACCCTCTATCGGTTTGGGATTCTTCTTCACCTTGATGAGCATAAATATAAGTGCCGCAAGGAAAAGCAGTGCAACAACGCCTGAAAGCACCTGTGAAACACGCAGGGTTGTGTCACCGATATAAAGGCTGTCTGTGCGGAAGCCTTCTATAATTGCTCTGCCTGTGCCGTAAAGTACGCCGTAGGTGAGGAAGAGCTGGCCGCTGAATTTGCGGAATTTCTTGTAAATTAAAAGCAGAATAAGGAAGCTGCCGAGGCACCAGAGCGATTCGTAAAGGAAGGTCGGGTGAACGGGTGAGTACGGGTCAACCGTCATACCGAGTGCTTCAAGTTCATCCTTGTGGTCAACAAGGTAAAGTGTTGTCTTTTCGCTTATCATACCCCAGGGCATAGTTGTGTTGGAGCCGAATGCCTCCTGGTTTGCAAAGTTGCCCCATCTGCCTATACCCTGACCTATAAGCAGGCTCATACCTGCACAGTCAAGCAGATTGAAGAAGTTGAGCTTATTGAAACGGCAGGTGATGAATGCTGCAATAATGCCGCCTATGATACCGCCGTAGATTGCAAGACCGCCGTTCCATATCTGAATTATTTCGCCAAGATGAGTCGAATAATAATCCCAACGGAAAATAACGTAGTAAAGCCTTGCACCTATTATTGCGGCAAATGTGCCGTAGATGAGTATGTCTATCATTTTGTCAAGGCTCATCTTCCATTTGTACGCCATTCTGCCGCCCCAGAGTACTGCGAGCAAAAAGCCGAAGGCGATAATTGCACCGTACCAGCGTATTGTTACGGGGTTTCCGAAAAGGTTAAACTCGGCAAGTACTGAGCTGACCTCAAAGCCTTTGTCAAAGGCAGAAAAATATACTGTTGTTGAATCCATTTGTTTCACATCCGTTAATCTTTATTTGTTTTAACAGCCATCTTGGTATACAACGGCTGTCAAACACTCCTTTTGAAAGGAGGTGGCACGGCATAAGCCGTGACGGAAGAGTGCATTTTATTTTACAGGGTTTATTACCGAGAGAGCAGCGTGTTCGGGTCTCATAGTATTGTTCAAAATCTCGGTTACGTCCTCAATAGTCACCGTGCGATAAATCTCAATGTCGTCAAATACGCCTACGCCGTCAAAGTGTGCACCGACAAGGTCGTTTGCTATCTCGTCAATATCGTTAAAGCTCATAACGGCTCTGCCGTAAAGCTTGCGGCGGATTCTCTCAAAAGCTTCGGGGTTTATGCCGTTTTCACGGATTTTTTCGATGTGAGCGGTTATCTGCTTTGCAACTTCTTTCGGGTTTTTGCTTTCGCCGTTGAATATTGTAGCGGCATAGCCGAAGCCCGTAAACTGCTCAAATCCGAAGCTTGTGTTGATCAGCTGCTGCTCAAGCAGGCTGTTGTAAAGCTCGGATGTTGTGCCTGCAAGCATTTCAAGCAGAATATCGTTTGCGATTTTTTGTTTGAGTGTACGCTTGGGCAGACCGTAGCTTTCTTTGAATCCGAGTGAGAATATAGGTGCGGCAACAGAAAGCTTTTCTTCAATATAATCCTGTACTATTGCTTCGGGTTCGTCGTGCGGCTCACGCTTGAACTTGAATTCGTCGCAAGGCTTGAGCATCTCGTCACATATAGAGATTATCTCGTCAACGTCAACGTTACCTGCAACCGCAAGCACCATATTGTTGAGGTTGTAAAAATTGTTGTAGCAGTCGTAAAGTGTGTCGGCAGTAATCTCTGCAATTGACTCGACAGTGCCTGCAATATCGATTCTTACGGGGTGGCTGTGATAGAGTGCCTTGAGAAGATTGAAGAGCACTTCCCAGTCAGCAACATCCTTGTACATTGTTATTTCCTGGCCGATGATTCCCTGCTCTTTTGCAACTGTCTGCTCGGTGAAGTACGGTGACTGCACAAAGTCGAGCAGTATTTTCAGCGAAGCGGCAAAATCGCCCGTGCAGGAGAAGAGGTAGCAGGTCGTATCAAAGGATGTGTATGCGTTTGCGTTTGCACCCGTTTTTGCATATCTTGCAAATGCATCAAGGTCCTCACTTTCAAACAGCTTGTGCTCAAGGAAGTGTGCCGTACCCTCGGGTATATCAACGGTCTCACCGTTTTTATTGAGGATCTTTGTATCAATAGAGCCGTAGTTTGTGCCGAAAACAGCGTATGTGCCCGAGTAGCCGGGCTTTGGCATAACGTAAATATTTAGTCCGGTAGGGTGGACTATGTGATAACACTTTTCGTCAAGCAGCTCGTTTCTGATTTCGTTTATCTTCATATTATCTCACCTCTCCCTTCTTATTCTTCTTCGTCTTCTGCATCGCCGTTTCCTGCGAGCATATATACAGTGTCGAGTGTTACGCACTGAGCGGCGGCAATTACCTGCTCTCGTGTTATCGCGCGGATCTGCTTTGCATATTCTTCGGGTGTTATGATGTCGCTGTCAAGCATCTGTCCGCCGTACCAACGGTCTATTCCTTCAGGTGTGTCGCATACACCGTAAGCGAGGTTTGTAATTCCCTTTATTGAGGCATCAAATTCGTCATCGGTGAAGTTACCTTTTTTGATATCTTCAAGCTGAGCGAGAATTGCATCCGTAGCCTTCTGCTCGTTTTCGTTTTCTATACCGCTTTGTACCATTATAAGTCCCTTGCCCCTGTTGAAGCCTGCAGAGCAGTAGTAGCAAAGGCTCATTTTTTCACGTACGTTGTTGAACAGCTTTGAGTAAACTCCGCCGCCGAAAATGTCGCACATAACCTTGATTGCAAAATAATTGTCGTCAGCATCTGTCATACCTGCACGCATACCGATTACAAGCTTGCCCTGCTTTACGGGCATTTCTTCACGTACTTTCTTTGTTTCATATGCACTTGTAATATATTCCGTGTGAAGCTCGGCAAGATGTGAGCGGTCAATGTTTTCAAATTTCTGCTCAAATCGGCAGCGAATCACGTCTGCATTCATGCTGCCCGTAACACCAATGTATACAACTGCTGAGGAAAGCATATTTTTCCATGCCTTGATAAGTCTTGCAGAGTCAAGTGATTTGATGTCTTCGATTTCGCCCCAGCGGCTTTTTGAGTAGACCTCGTTTTCGCACATTATCTCCGTACAACGCTTGAGTGCGTAGTATCTCTTGTCGTTGAGCTCACTTTCGATCTGCTCAATCATAAGGCGCTTCTCACGCTCGATATCTTCTTCGGCAAATCTGCCGTCAATAAGGTTTGGCTCGAATATAAGGTCAAGCAGCAGGTCTGCTGCGGCTGAAGAAATCTTGTCTTCAGAGAGAGAAAACCTATCCTCAAGTACTGTTACACGCAGTGTGAGCACCTGGTTTTCGCCGTCCTTGCCTACGCTGCCGCTTACCATTGCACCGTAAAGCGAAGCAAGGTGTCTGTTCATCTGCGTAAGTGTCGGGTATTTTTTGCAGGTGCGCTTGAGCAGACCGGGAAGCAGGGCGTTAGCCGCCGTGTCGGAGTCCAGCGGCAGAGCAAAGCTTGCTGTCAGTATAGCTACCTTGAAGTTTGATTTTGTGTCAACCGAGCAGAATTTGAGTCCGTTTATCGGCTGAGATAAATTGAATGCGTATTCCATAGTTGATGTTCACTTATCCTTTCTCAAAAGGGTAATAATACTTTATTATAACATACTTTTTTATTTTATCTATATTATAAGCAAAAAATTATGAGAATTTCTTAAATATAAGGTTAATTTTCTTTCAGGTCGGTTGTAAATTTGAAAATAACAATGTATAATCATATCAGATTAAAATAGGAGTGTTATGTTTTGAATTTTACTTATCACGAAAAATCAGGCACGCATACCGGTTACTGCCTTGTAAAAAGCTGTGAGCGCAAGCTGAATAAAAACGGCGAGCCGTATCTCGACCTTATTCTCAGCGACCGCAGCGGCGAAATAAACGCAAAGCTCTGGAAGTACGATGAAAATCTTCACGGCTTTTACGAGACAAATTCTCTTATAAAGGTGCAGGGCACTATTACAAAATTCAACGATGCCGACCAGCTTCGTATCGACCGTATACGCAAGGTCAACGAAACCGATGATGTCAGAATCGAGGACTATGTTTCTTCGGCTGTCTATACCGGCGAGATGATGTTCGACGAGCTTATTCGTGTTGCAGACAGCTTTTCCGACAGCGAAATTTCACTGCTCGTAAAAACAATACTTAACGAAAATAAAGAGAAGCTTCTTTATTATCCTGCCGCTTTCAAGCTTCACCATGCTATGCGCAGCGGTCTGCTTCAGCACACTCTTTCAATAGTAAGGCTTGCACAGAGCGTGTGTAAGATATATCCCTTTGTCGATTCCGATCTGCTTCTGGGCGGTGCAATGCTTCACGATATTGCAAAGCTCGATGAGCTTATCGCAGGCGAAACGGGTATCGCTTCGGGCTACAGTGTCGAGGGTACGCTTCTCGGTCACCTTGTAAAGGGTGCAATGCTTGTCGATAAAACGGCTGAGCGTCTGGGTGTTTCTCACGATAAGGCTGTGCTTCTTGAGCATATGCTTATCTCACACCATGGCGACCCCGAGTTCGGTGCGGCTGTTCGTCCGCTGTTTATCGAGGCCGATATTCTCTCTGCTCTCGACAGACTTGATGCGCGTATAGTTGAGGTCAATAACGCCGTTTCAGGTGTAGACGAGGGCAGCTTCTCAAGCCGTCAGTGGGCGCTTGATAACAGAGCATTTTACAATCACGGCAGGGTAGATGTAACTACCGAAACCAAGCTGTTTTAATTAAAGAGGTATAAATTATGGATTGGACAGAAATTATTATAACCGTCAGCAGTAACGATATTGATAAAGCGGCGGCAATAGCCCAGGTGCTTGTGCCCGGTGTTTATATAGAGGATTACAGTACACTCGAGCAGGAGGCTTTTGAAATTGCAGGCATCGACCTTATTGACGAAGACCTTCTTGCAAAGGACAGGACAAAGGGACTTATACATATCTATATTTCACCCGAGGATAATCCTGCCGAAGCTACTGCATTCCTTACCGAGCGTTTTGCGGCTGAAAAAATCGCATACGAAATGAATACAAATATATGCAGAAACGAAGACTGGGAGAACAACTGGAAAGCATACTTCAAGCCTATGGAGATTGGTGAGCGTCTGCTCATCCGTCCTCTCTGGATTGACGATTACGATGCAAAGGGCAGAGCTGTGCTCAGCATCGAACCGGGCCTTGCTTTCGGCTCCGGCACTCACGAAACAACACGCCTTTGCCTTGAAGCGCTTGAGCCTTACATCACACCCGATACCGATATGCTCGATGTCGGCTGCGGCAGCGGCATACTCAGCGTTGCTTCACTTTTGCTCGGTGCAAAGTCTGCAGTCGGTGTCGATATCGACGCTCTTGCAGTTAAGACTGCACGCGAAAACGGCGAAGTAAACGGCTTTACAGAGCCGAAATACGTTGTTCACAAGGGCAACCTTACCGATAAGGTGAGCGGCAAATTCCAGGTTATCGCGGCAAATATCGTTGCCGATATAATTATTCTTTTCTCATCTCAGGTAGGTGAATTCCTTGCCGACGGCGGCGTGTTTATCGCCTCCGGTATTATCAAACCCCGTGAGCCCGAAGTGCTCGAAGCATTTGAGAAAAACGGATTTGAAGTAATAAAACGTCACAATAAAAACGATTGGCTCTGTTTTGAGTGTAAGAAGAAGTAAGACAAAGACCTCACTGTCAGACAGTGAGGTCTTTGATTCTTTATGTGCTTTTTTCTGTTTCACTCGTTATATCAATTACATATCTGAAGTCGATGCCGTCATATTTATCAAAAATATCACTCCGGTTTTCGTATGTTTCTGTCAAAGTGAAATCGGAATCCAATTCTTCTTCTGTAAAACAGTACTCCGAGATATAATAATCTGTATTATCAACAGGAAATCCTGATACGGTATAGCGGACTGTGTAATCGATGTTGGTAAAAACCGCTGTCGGTTTATCGTACAGTAAAGGTGAGGTTTCAATAATTGTTCTTCGTACTGTGTATTGCAGTTTTTCCGTGACAATATTTTTCTTTCCCGTTATCTCTGCGAAATAAAACGCAACCGCCATTGCCGCAAGCAAAATAATGCTCATAGCGGCAAAAACTGTCCAATCATTTTTATTGAACTGATGTATTTCTTTAAAATCGGTAAGAAATACCGTAACAAAAATGCTGATGAGTATTAAAAGGAAACAACAACCGATATATATAATGTTTTTTCTTTTTTCTGATTTGATTTTTTCGATTTTTTTAAAAATTTCTTCCGGATTTTTTGCAGGCTCAAAGCTCATTTTTTTACGTATTGCAAAACAAAGCTTGCGGGCGCCAGTTAAACCATAGACCGTGTGGCATTTGCCGTTTTTCAGCCGGATTATCAAGCAGTTGTTTTTGTCAGTTACAAAATCTATATCCGAAATTCTGCAATCAATTTTACCGAACAAACTGTATTTTGCTTTTATGTAATCGTCGGTTACTTGAAAATATGCACTTTTGTTCAAAAAATGCGAATTGAAAATTCCGTCCAAAAAATCACCGCCTTGGTTTTTTGAAGTTTTGCGATAAATTGAGTAAAAAAGCGGAAAAATAATATATTTTCAGCTAATTATCATTACTTTTTGAGCACCCGCTATTTATTAAATAAATAATAACACATTATGAATGATTTGTAAATAGAAACAGTGCTTTTGTTTTTTTGACAGTATGATTATAAAAAACAAACCTTTCCTGAAGAAAGGAAAGGTTTGTGAGAGTATTTTTACTTTTCAAAAGCATATTTTTCAACAACACCTACAACGTGCTTGCAGGTGGTCAGGAATATCTTTGAGCCGAGTTCGCTTACAGCTTCGTTTCCTTTTGCGTTGCAGAGCATTGCAAAATTCTCGCCGACTGCCTTTATAACGTCACGCTGTTTTACTGCGAGATAGTAAAAGCTCATTGCTGCACCGTTTGAGATGCTGTCGTAAAACTCTGGCGCATCTTTTTTGAGTCCGTTGTAAAGTGATTCGTTGGCGGCGGTTGCAAGTATGGGCTTGAGCTCACTGAGCAGAGTGTATTCTGCACTGAACACCATAAGTAATCTGCACTGATTCTTTATTTCAGCGTCGAGTGTTTCTGTCAGCTCATTTATAAGGTCTTCGCTTTCGGGCGAAAGTGAAGCCAGCTCCTTGCCGAGTGCCTTTGCCTTGGCGGAGTTGCCGTTGAGAATATTTCGCTTTATTTCTTCCGCAACGGCAAACAGGTCGCTTGTGTCGCTGTCTGCTGTCGGTGCTTTGAAGATTTTTATATCGCTGTCGTCATGCATAAGCTTTTCTCCTTATTCTGCTGCGGCTTTCTTTGCAAGTCGCTTCTGCTTTGCCTTGTAGCCGAGGAACGTATTGAGGTGCTGCTGAGGTATTTCGATACCGCCTACGCCTACGGCTGTAGGGGAGTACATACCGTGAAAATCACTGCCGCCTGTCATAATAAGACCGCTCTTCTTGGCGATTTTGGTGAGCTCGTCAACGTCACTCTCGGTATGGCAGGGGTGCCATACTTCGACACCGTCAAGACCGACCTTTACAAGATCGTCGATAATATCTGTACAGCCTGTGTGAGCAGGGTGAGAGAGCACGGCAATACCGCCTGCCGCCTTGATCTGCTTTACAATTTCTCTCGGGTCAGGGAAATCGGGCTGTACGATTATATTGTCACTGCTCTCGGGTGAAAAAAGCTCGCGGTATATTTCGCCGTAAACCTCGGTGGTGATACCGCACTCCATAAGAGCGTGCATAATATGCTGCTTGTATACGTTTGTTGAGCCTGTTGCACACTTGAGCACAAGGTCGGAGGTGATTGGATAACGCTTGGAAGCCTTTATGATGAGATACTGGCTTGCTCTTTTACGGAGGAAGGAGTTGTTGCGGCAGAGACTCTCGAGCCTGTCTGCACTGTCCGGCTGATAGCATAGGATGTGTACCTCTTTGCTAAGCTCCTTGTCGAGTGCGGAAATCTCAACGCCTGCAATTACGTTTACGCCGTAACGTTCACCTATAACTTTGCCTCTTACCGTGCCGGCAAGGCAGTCGTGGTCGGTGATTGCAATTGTTTCGATTCCTTTGTTTTTGGCAAGAATTATCAGGTCATTAATACCTATCGAGCCGTCTGAAAGTTTGGTGTGACAATGTAAATCCGCAGTCAAAATAAGACCTCCCTCGTGGTGTTGTTAAATAGTGGTTGATTTGGTCGATATTTCGCCTATTCTTACACTATTCTACACCAAAATCAACTTTTTTTCAAGCGAAAAATGAAAAGGAAATATAATTTTTTTATTATTCTCATATAATATTTTACCTTAATTTAACATATCAATTCATTGTATTGCGGTTGACAAAATAAAGTTTAAAGATGTAAAATAAAATTTAAAGGAGTGATTTGAAAAATGAAAAAATTTCTGACAGTTTTGGCTGCGTTGTCACTTTTGCTTTCTTCTTTTTCGGTCGGAGCAAATGCATTTGCAGGCGAATTCGTACTTAACGGGCTTAGTGAAGATTATCAGGTAATGCTCAGCAGTGATGATGAGGATATGAAGCTCGGCAGTCTTTCCGCAAAGTACGAATCAAACGGCAGACCCGAAACGATTTCGGGCGGCGGAGACTATGGTGGAGTTTCTTACGGTGCATATCAGTTTTCCAGCCGTTTTGACGTGCCGAAAACATTTTTTAACTGGTGCATTTCTTCGGAAAAGGGTGTGACAACGGGTGAGAGGCTGAAGGCTGCATACGAGCTTGACGGAAATACATATGGCGAAAACTTTAACGCAGAATGGAAAAAGATTGCCGAGGAGTCCTCTGAAGATTTTCTTGCACTTCAGCACGGATTTACAAAGGCTCGCTTTTACGACGTTGTTGTTGCAAGACTTGAACAGCAGTTTGAGGGATTTGATGTTGATAATTATACTATAGCTCTCAAGAACGTAATATGGTCACGTGCCGTACAGAACGGTGCGAACAACGATGTTATCAGAATTGCTTTTGAAAACCTCGGCGGATTTGAAAATCAACCCGAGGACGTGCTTATCAGAGCAATCTATAAGCAGGCAAGCAAGCTTGTCGATGAGCCGCCCACCGAGGATTCAATAGTTATAGTTAAAAGCTCCGCCGAAAAATACGGTATCGACCCCGAAATTGTTGAGGGTAAATATCTCTATTATCACAGCAGGAATACGTCTGACATCCAGGTTTCCGTATACAGAAGACTTGCCGTAAGAGAGGTTGCGGAGGCACTTGAGATGTATGTTGCGGCAGGCGGTGAGCTTACGCCGGATGAAGAGCTTCCCGATGAGCTTGAACCCGACGAACCCGGTGCAGACGAGCCCGGTGATGAGCTTCCCGATAATCCGAGTGAAGAGCCGAGCTTATTTGTTACTCTGCTTGAGGCTGTAATAATGTTTTTTGAAATGATAATTAATTTTATAACCGGCTTATTCGGCTAAAACAAATATCGCCTTAATTGATATGATTTTTGTCAATTAGGGCGTTTTTTATTGCAATTTCATTGTAAAAAGGCACAAAAACCGAACGCTATTTTCTATGAATAAAGTTTTAAATTTAATTGAAAATATAATGTATTTATGATATTATTACTTAGTATCCTTATTTTATGGAGGTAAATATGGCAAAAGCAGTAAAAGAAAAGCAAAATGAGATGAAAAAATACGTTCCTAAAGGTGAAGTAAAAGCATATGCAATAGCTGCTTTGGGACAGGGTCTTGTTTACAGCTGTATGTCCAGCTACATAACAGACTATTATATGAATGTACTTATGCTTGATGCAGTTTTTGTTATTCTGCTCATGCTTCTTGCACGAGTATGGGATGCTGTTAACGACCCGATGATGGGTATGATTATGGACAGACATTCAACCAAGAAGGGCAGAATGAAGCCATATCCGTTGTGGACTGCAATTCCGATTGCCGCTCTTACAATACTTATGTTTGTAAACCCCGGCTTTGATACAAAGAATCAGTCGATCTGGCTGTATGTTTTTGTTTCGGTCGTCTATGTTGCCTGGGGTATGATCTATACCGCCAGTGATGTTCCTTTCTGGAGTATGCCCAACGTAATGACTCCCAACCCCAAGGAGAGAGGCAACATTATATCATACGGTAAGACTGTCGGCGGCATCGGCTCTGCTGTTACGGTAGCTCTTCCGATTATTGTCGGTTACTTTGTTGCCGATATGGATATCGAGCAGGCAAACATCGTAAAATATGCTGTTATGGCTGTTTCGATGGCTGTAATCGGTATGCCTCTTTTCTCGATTTCTTCATTCAAAATCAAGGAAAGAATCCAGATTCCCGATGCAAAGAAAAAGGCTCCGGGCGAAACCTCAACACTCAAGAGAATATTCACCTGCAAGCCCCTTATGCTTGTTGTTCTCTCAGGCGTGCTTTCCTTCGGCAGATATATGCTTCAGGCTGCTGCTCCCCACGTTGCACGTTATTCGGGCTTCTACCTCGGTTCAAAAGCTCCCCAGACTGTTGAGGAGATAAACAAGAACATTTCAAACGTTGCTCTTGTCATTCAGGTCTGTGCAGCTATCGGTATGTTCGGTGCAATGCTCTTCCTTCCCAAGCTTTACAAGAAGTTTGAGTATAAGCATATTATGATTGTTTCCTGCCTTGGCGGTTTTGCTTCAAGCTGTCTTACACTTATCATCGGCTGGACAACTAAGAACCTTCTTATCTGTATCCCGTTTATGCTTATCTCCGCAATTCCGCTCGGCGTTATCAACAACGTATCCTTTGCAATGGTATGCGACTGTCTTGACTTTATGGAGTGGAAAACAGGTTTCAGAAACACAGGTCTCGGCTCTGCCTGCCAGTCGTTTGTCAATAAAATCGGTAATGCATTTGCAACTGTTATGATTATTGTTATGTACATTATCGTTCATATTGATGTAGCTCAGCTCAATGTCGGTAGCGGTGAGGCTGTTGCTCAGGCTATCAACAGTATGTCCTCAACACAGAACTTTGCAATGTTCTCACTCGTAACAATCGTTCCCGGTATCAGCCTTCTTCTCTGTGCAATTCCGCTCTTCTTCTACGACCTTACAGGCGAAAAGAAGAATAAGGTATTCAGCGAGCTTGCTGAGCTCAGAAAGCAGAGAGGCGTTAACGTCGAAGAATAATTCTTTTGGTAAAAATATTAAAAAGAGGTAATTCGGATAAATCCGTGTTACCTCTTTTTAATCATTGATTTTTTCACTGTTTAATGAATGTTTAACTGCTATTTGATATTATCCAAACATATATTGAGTATTTTCAATATTGCCTTTTTTTCTTCGTTAGTACAATCTGAAAGCTTTGAAATAACGATTTCTTCTGATAAGATTTGTTCGGAATCATCAACTAGTATATCATTTGGAGTGATTTTGAGCGATTCACATATTTTTAATAATGTATCAAGCCGCATGGATACACAGCCTCGTTCAATATCAGCATATGTTCTGTCTGAAAGCTCTGCTCTTTCAGCGACTTCTGCTTGCGTCAAACCTTTGGATTTGCGGATTTTATACAGATTGTTTCCTATTTTTCGAAAATCAGCAATAAGCATTTTGGTTCCCCCGAATTATTTGTATGTAGGAATTATACTTCCTAAAATCGTTGACAAATAGGAACTAATACTGTAGAATTATAGGAACAGAAGCTCGTGCGTTCTGTAATCAAGTTATGATGAGGTGTAGAAATGAACTATATTTATTTGGTGGAAAAGGTTAGGTCTTTCAAGGAAATTAGTCAAAAAATCGGCAGGTTTGTCGGTATCGACGAGAAAAGCTTTATCAACGATATGAAGGAGTTAGGTTGTCATATAATAGCATCTGATTCCTGCTATGTAACTTCCGAAAAACAAAGATCAGTTATAAATGAGTGCTTGGGTGTTTCGGTTACCGCAAGTGATGTTTACCAATGCAAAAGCAGCAACAGCGAGTATAAGGAAACATATCCCAAAAGCTTTGTAGGTTTTTTGACATTTGACGCAATGACAAAAAACAACTCTTTGACCCAAACATTGGCAGATTTTATGGCTGAGTTTGCGTATTGTATTATGTGTGCAGATGATAAATTCTCTGCGGTGCAGGAAGCATATTGGAATAATTTAATAGAACATTATATTAATGACGGTAATTTGGTGCTTAAGCATTACAAACTAGTCAAACCTATGCCGACAATAATCGCACTTTGCGAAAATCCGCAACGAGATCCGTTTAAACGCCGCTACTTATATGATGTAAATGAGCAAACGATAGCGAATGAATTGGCAGCACACAAAATACCCGCAACTCCCGTTTATAAATACAGATCGTTTGGCAATCCATTTTATGTTGCTCTTTATCCTTCAAATTCCATTCAAGGAAATATAGCGATAGTTGCAGGCAAAAATCTGTATATTCTCAATTTATTTGAAATGGATATAGGTGAGTGTACGATAAGTGCATATAACGATATGGAAGGTATACATAAATCAATTGCGGGAGGAATTGTAGGCGGTCCTGCCTGGGGAGCTTTTTTAGCCGCAGTATCGCAGAATCATACGATTATTGAAGAGTTATCGTGTACTATAACCGATAAAGCGAATAATGAAAAGATTAAAATTGTATTTTCAAAGAACGAAAAGTTTAACGGAAATGAGTGGGATAAGACTTTTAACGGTGCTAAAGGTTTTACAGACAGCTATTTGAACGTTATTAATAAAGTAACTAATATAGAAACAGCACGTAAGCTGTCATACAAAAGTTACGGTTACGAAAATGATACATTAACCCGCAATTGGCTAAAAAAACAGGGACTAAGCCCGGATGGAAAAGATTTCAGAAACATTAATTAAAAATATCCGCTACGCAAATCTGCGTAGCGGATATTTTTAATATGTACTGATTAAAGCTGATATAGGCCTGATTCGAGCTTTACAAACTCGTTTTCGCCTGCGATAAAGTACTTGAGCACAGGTTCGTCAAACTCGAGATAATCGCTGACGGCATAATTACCGAGAGTGATGGTACGGACTTTATTTGAGCCCTTGTTGCAGACAAAAAGTCTGTCGTTATAACGGATTATTGATACGGGCTCGACAAAAGCTGTTGACTGACCGCCGCCTATACGCATCTGCACGCGTCTTTCCTCGACTGCGTAGCAGATGACAGCATTGAGGTCTGGTACGACACTCCAGAAGGTCTTACCGTCAGGTGCGATACCTCTTGCGGGAGATTCGTTGTATTTGAGGTTGCCCGTCCAGACTGCGACACCTCTTGCGTTGAATATGCCTACGTCGCCGTCGGGATAGATGAGCACGGTGTGATTGTTGGAGAGCGTGCCCGTTTCGCAGTTGACATAGTCTTTGATCTGTGAGCATATCTCTTTATATGCGGGGCCGAATTTGCCCTCGAAATACGTCCATTTTGTAATCGGCATTGTGCGCTGTGTAGCTGCCTCGTAGCCGAAGAAATCTGCTCTTGTTCTGCCGTCGGGCATAACCTCGGGCTTTATGTAAAGGAAGCCGCCGTCCACAGGCAGCAGACCGTATATGTTGGAATCAATTATCTTTTTCAAAGCTTTTCACCTTTATTTATAAAACCCCGCCAAGCCGTCATACGGCGAATAATAACCTGCGTCTAAAGCAGGTGGGTGGCCTCCCGCAGGTTCACGCTCCCTTCGTCCGTCATAAAGACGGGAGGTCTGCAATCCGCTGAACGGAGACGGCTTCCCTAAGATATGAGTGTTGGGTTAGTATTGCCGTAATTTTATCGCACAAGGCAGGGTGTTTATTGATTTATTATTCTTCGCCTTCGCTCTCTTCAAGCTCGAAAAGGTCGATAAGTCTGTCTTCAAAAAGGTTGCCGACTTCTTCAAACTCGGCATCGTCTTCGATAGCTGCAAGGTAGGTTTCGCCGTTTTCTTCGCTGACCTTGAGGATGATTATTTCGCCGCTGTCTTCAAGCTGCTCGTCAGCATCGTCGAAAATGGGAAGAAGTGCAACGTACTTGCCCTTGTCCGTCTCAATTCTGTCGAGCTCTTCGAAGGTGTGCTCCTTACCGTCTTCGTCGATTACGCTTACTATATCGGGATCGTATTCTTTGTTCATTTTATTGTTTCTCCGTTTCTTTTCATTTATGCTCTTATTTTACATTGATTTTGCCGATTAGTCAAGAGAGATAGTGTGTTAAATAGTTACATTTATATTAAAGACAGCATATAATGTTTTTATGACGGATTGTTACGGGCTTTCGGGGAGGGGAGGAGTTGAGGTACTACAGACCAAGGAGATACAGAAAATACATATTCGTTATAATATGTTTTATTATGGTAGCCGTTACGCTGTTTCTGCTGCTTGATGCGAGGCTGAGACCGATTGTGCGTAACACTGCAGTAGTGCAGGCACAGAATTATGCGGCGACGGTTGCAGGATCTGCCGTGCCCGATGTTCTGCGCTCGTCAGGTGCGGACTATTCATCGCTTGTTGAAATTGTACGTGATAAAAACGGGAATATAGTTTCTGTGCAGACGGATGCAATGAGGATTAATCAAATAAAATCCGGTATCAATACTGCGGTGGCTTCACACTTAAGTAATCTTGACGGAAAACAGCTCGGTGTGCCGATAGGCTCGCTGACAGGTCTTGCATTGCTCAATGGCAGAGGTCCGAGGCTGAACGTTATAATAAGCCTTACGGGCAGTGCACAGACACATTTTGTAAACGAATTCAGCAGTGCGGGAGTCAACCAGACGAGACATCAGATTTTTTTAAAAACCACGGTTACACTGCTTATTGTTTTCCCGACAACCACGGTTACGACTGCATATACTATGAACATGCTTGCGGCAGAAACGATTATTGTCGGTAAAGTGCCGCTTGCCTACGGTGAAATAACGCAGAAATGAAATATTAAGGAATTGTAAAAAGATAGAATATTTTCATAAATTTACATAAAGGGCTTGCATTTTGTGAAAAAAGCGTTAAAATAGATTTTAGCACTTGGCGGTGTCGAGTGCTAAAATGAAATTTGCAATACTTTAAGGAGGAGTTATAAATGACTATCAGACCACTTGCAGACAGAGTTGTCGTAAAGGCATCAGCTGTTGAAGAAACAACAAAGAGCGGCATCATACTTGCCGCATCCGCACAGGAGAAGCCTCAGTACGCTGAGATCGTTGCTGTAGGCCCCGGCGGCGAAGTAGACGGCAAGAGCGTTGAAATGTACGTCAAGGTTGGCGAAAAGGTTATCGTCGGCAAGTACGCAGGCACAGAGGTTAAGCTCGGCAAAGAGGAATACACAATCGTTCGTCAGAGCGATATCCTCGCAGTTATTGAATAATATTTAGGAGGAAATGAAAAATGGCAAAGCAGATCATTTACGGTGAAGACGCACGCAAGGCACTTCAGGCGGGTATTGACAAGCTCGCAGACACAGTTAAAATCACACTCGGCCCCAAGGGCAGAAACGTAGTACTCGACAAGAAGTACGGCGCACCCCTCATCACAAACGACGGTGTTACAATCGCTAAGGAAGTTGAGCTTGAAGATCCCTTTGAGAATATGGGAGCTCAGCTTGTAAAGGAAGTTGCTACAAAGACTAACGACGTAGCAGGTGACGGTACAACAACAGCTACACTTCTTGCTCAGGCACTTGTACGCGAGGGCCTCAAGAATGTTACCGCAGGTGCAAACCCGATGGTAGTCAAGAAGGGTATCAAGCTTGCAGTTGAGGCTGCAACAGCAGCAGTTAAGGAGAACTCAAAGCCCGTTACAAGCTCTGCTGATATCGAGATGATTGCGACAATCTCTTCCGCAGACGCAGAAATCGGCAAGATCATCGCTGACGCTATGGAGAAGGTTTCTGCAGACGGTGTTATCACTGTTGAAGAGAGCAAGACTGCTGTTACTGATTCCGATATCGTTGAAGGTATGCAGTTTGACCGCGGTTACATCTCTCCCTATATGGTAACAGATACAGACAAGATGGAAGCTGTTATTGATGACGCTTACATCCTTATCACAGATAAGAAAATCTCCAACATTCAGGAGATCCTTCCTCTTCTCGAGCAGATTCTCAACGCAGGCAAGAAGCTTGTTATCGTTGCAGAAGACCTTGAGGGCGAGGCTCTTTCCACAATCCTTGTCAACAAGCTCCGCGGCACATTCACTTGCGTAGGTGTCAAGGCTCCCGGCTTCGGCGACAGACGTAAGGAGATGCTTCGTGACATCGCAACTCTCACAGGCGGTGAGGTTATCACAGAAGAGCTCGGTCTTGAGCTTAAGGATACACAGATTACACAGCTTGGCCGTGCACGCCAGGTTAAGATTTCAAAAGAAAACACAATCATCGTTGACGGTGCAGGCGACAAGGGTGAGATCGCAGCAAGAGTTGCTCAGATCAGAACTCAGATCAGCACAACAACATCCGATTTCGACCGTGAGAAGCTTCAGGAGCGCCTTGCAAAGCTTGCAGGCGGTGTTGCAGTTATCCGTGTAGGTGCAGCTACAGAGACAGAGATGAAGGAGAAGAAGCTCCGCATTGAGGATGCTCTTGCAGCTACAAAGGCAGCTGTTGAAGAGGGCTGCGTAGCAGGCGGCGGTGTTGCACTTATCAACGCTATCCCTGCTGTTGAGGCTCTTCTTGACACAACAGACGATGCTGATATCAAGACAGGTATCAAGATTGTCCTCAAGGCTCTTGAGGCTCCTGTTCGCCAGATTGCCGCAAACGCAGGTCTTGAAGGCAGCGTTATCGTAAACGAAATCCGTTCAAGCGGTAAGCTCGGCTACGGCTACAACTTTGCTGCTGACGGTTATGTTGATATGGCTACAGCGGGTATCCTTGACCCGACAAAGGTTACACGTTCTGCTCTTGAGAACGCATCCTCTGTCGCTGCAATGGTGCTCACAACAGAGTCACTCGTAACCGATAAGCCCGACCCCCAGGCTGATGCAGCAGCTGCAGCAGCAATGGCAGCACAGGGCGGCGGAATGTATTAATTAATATTTTAATACGATAAATTAGCTCCGTTGATAATAATATCAGCGGAGCTTTTTTAAAAAATTTACCATTACTATTTCGATTCATTAAGCACAAATTATATCTGCGGCTTACTTTTCTCCTTTTTGGAGGTGAGTGATGCAAAGAGCGATTAAGATTGTCAGTGCCGTTGTTTCTGTAGTTTGCGTTCTTGTTTTTTGCTTTGTCGGTTACGGTGCGGCTTATCTTCCCGAGTCGTTTGTTACGGCGGATGCTCAGTCAACAGATACGGGTAATCCGCTGTTCAGCTGCGAATGTGAAGAGGCTGTGCCTGCTGACGGCAGTGATTTCGCACGGAGTTATCCTGCTGAGATCAAGCTTTGGGGCACGATACCCGTCAAAAATTCGACTGTAACGGTGGTACACCGAAGATATGTTACCCTTGGCGGAAACGTATTCGGTCTGCGCATTTTTGCAGACGGTGTGATCGTGGCAGGTGTCGGTACGCTTGCTTCAGGCAATGCGACCGTTGCACCTGCAAAGAAGGCAGGCATTAAGCAAGGCGACGTAATCAAAGAGATTAACGGTAAGACGGTAACCTCCAATCATGAGGTTTCACGCGCGGCGGAAGAAAGCCATGGCGAAAAGCTGAGCGTGAAGCTGATACGTGACGGTAAGACAAAGACGGTTGAGGTTGTGCCTGCAAAGGATAATGCAGACGGTAAATACAAGCTCGGTATGTGGGTGCGAGATTCCTCTGCCGGTGTGGGCACGGTCACCTTTGTCGATAACGTTACGGGCACTGTTGCGGGTCTCGGACACGCGATATGTGATGCGGATACGGGCGGCATTATTCCGCTGGGAAGCGGCGATATGCTGAACGTTATTATCCGCGGCTGTGTTAAGGGAACATCCGGAACGCCGGGTGAATTGTGCGGAGTTTTCGGCAACGATGTGCTCGGTGAGCTGTATATAAACGGCTCGGACGGAGTGTACGGAGTTGCGAGCGAAAAAGACAGCTCTGCAAAGAAAATCCCCGTTGCACTTAGCAGCGAGGTTAAGACAGGCAAGGCTCAGATAGTTTCCACCGTAGACGGCGGTGAGACGGAGTATTTTGATATAGAAATTACCAAAATACACCGTGGTGACGGCGAAGAGAAGAATATGGTAATTAAAGTTACAGATGACGATTTGCTTGAAAAAACAGGCGGTATTGTTCAGGGTATGAGCGGCAGCCCTATTGTGCAGAACGGTATGCTTGTAGGTGCGGTGACACATGTGTTTGTCAACGACCCTCAGCAGGGCTACGCTATATTTGCCGAAACAATGATTGAGACCGCTGAAGAGCTTGAAAAAAGACTTGCCGATAACGCAGCGTAATAATTTTAAATTGACCGGGTTTTAAGCCGCACCGGTCATTGAAAAAAGGTGATGTATCCGCTACGGATACATCACCTTTTGAAATATGTACTTAATTATTTGCCGAGGATCATAAGGATGAGGTTATAGAGAGCTCTGAGAGGAGCGATGATAACCATAAGCCAGTTGGGAATACCCGGTGTAACCGTGACTGTGCACTCGTCTGTGTAACTGCCGTCCTCAGTTGTGACAGTAATAGTTGCTGTGCCTTCTGCAACACCTGTTACGTTACCGTCTACGTCAACTGTTGCAATTTCGGGATTGCTTGAGGTGAAGGTTACCTTGCTGTTTGTGGGAGCCTTGCCGTTGTCCGGGATTGTTTCAAAGGTGTAGGTAAGAGCTATGCTTTCGTTTGCTCTGAAGCTTGCTGTATGAGCGTCAAGTGTTATGCCCATAACGGATACGTAGTTATCGGAAACAATTACGGTGATCTTACGAGAGAAGACGGGAGTATCATTTTCATCGCAAAGTTTAACCAAGACAGTTGTCCGGCCGATGCCTGTTGCAGTGATCTTACCTGAAGAGGATACGGTTGCTACTTCAGTGTTTTCACTTTCCCATACGAGCTTGCCGTCCTCGTAGTTTGTTGTAGCGATAACACCTCTGTAAGCACCTACGCCGAGTCTGAGTGAATGATCTTCGCTTGTGTCGAAGTAGGGCTCAAGAAAGATGTTTGCGGGGATAGCTTTGACTGTGCAGGACTTTGTGAGCTCTTCATTACAGTAATAGATGACAGCCTGCACCTTGATAGTTGTATCAGTAGTGAAAGAGGGGTTAGTCATCTTGATAGTAACAAGACCGTCGGATGTAACGGAAGCGACCTCGTTTTCGTCAATCTTGGTTGTGGGGTCGTCGTAAATTCTCCAGTAGTGGTTGAGATTCTCTACCGTGCAATCGGAAAGCTCGAGTTGAACGCTTTCGCCTGTGGTGAGCTCAGCTTCCTTCTTGTTGATGTTGACGTAAAGGTCGGGCATATTGTCGCAGGTTGCGCTGAAGTAAAACTCAGCAGGAGTGTCGTTTATCTCGCTCATAAGGCTGAGAGTTCCGATATCCTGATCGATGCTTGCGGGATTGCTGACGGTTATGTAGTATTTAGCCGCGCTGAGAGAGAGCTTCTGGTCGTAGACTTTGTCGCCTGTGAGGACGGTTTTTCCAGTTGAGTCTGTCTTTTCGATAGTGACGTCGATATTCTCGCTTGCCTTGAAGGAGAATGTAACGTCCTTAGCTTCTTCGACACTGAGCATATAGCAGGACTGCTTGCCTGCGGCAACCTTGCCGTAGACTGTTTCACCGAAAGCAAAGGCAGTAGCTGTTGACTTGTCGCTTCCGGTTTCGAGTGTGAATTTGCTGCCGATGAGTGACTCGGAAGAGTCAGCGGCAAATGCCATAACCGAGCAAACGCTGAGAGCCATGACAAGAGCCATAATGAGTGATAAGGTTTTTTTCATTTCGGTTCCTCCCGTAAAAAATAAATTTTTTGGCAACAGAATAACGCCGCTCTGCCGCCGTTATGTATAGATAATAGCAAGTTTTTTAAATAAAGTCAACTGATTTTACTTTATATCTACCCTGAGCAGAGCTGAGGGACTGTTTGAGCAGATGTCTGCTTGTGCAATTTGCCAATGCTTTTGTTTCGGAATTAAAGGTGTGTTTTTGGCAATAGATACAAATCAGAGAGCGGTTTTTTAACAACTTTACGAAAGAAAACGAAAAATATTGCAAAAACTATTGCAAAAAGATAAAAAATTGTGTAAAATGTACATTGTCATTATGGGCACTTTGTCCAAAACATCGTTATGGAGGTTTTCCGGATGTCAAACAGACTTTTTCAGGGTATGATTCACCAGATGCGTGACGCTATCGGCAGAGCCGTAGGTGTTATAGACGAAACAGGCACAATTATTTCCTGCAGTGACCTCGGCAGAATAGGCGAGGTGTGCTCGTTCCCGCTTGAGGAATATTTTGTGCGTAACGAAATGTTCACGGTGGACGGTCAAACTTACAAGCCCTTCGGCTCTGCTATTCACCCGGAGTACGTTGTTTTTGTTGACGGTAACGACGAGCTTTCAAAGAAATATGCCGACGTTATTGCTCTCTCTCTCGGCAGCGTGAAATCACTCTATGATGAGAAATACGACAGAGGTAACTTCATCAAAAACGTCGTGCTCGATAACATCCTGCCCGGCGATATCTATCTTAAGGCAAGGGAGCTTCGCTTCACAACCGATACTTCCCGTGTCGTACTTCTTATCCGCATCCCCGAGCACAACGATATCTCGATTTATGATATCATACAGAATCTCTTCCCTGACAAGACAAAGGATTTCGTTATCAATATAAACGAAACCGATATTGCTCTTGTCAAGGAAGTAAGACCCAATATCGAAACGAGAGACCTCGAAAAGCTCGCTCGCTCTATTGCCGATTCACTCAACAGCGAGGCGTTTATTCACTGCCTTATCGGTATCGGTACGGTTGTTGACGGTATTAAGGAGCTTGCAGGCTCATTCAAGGATGCTCAGGTTGCGCTTGAAGTAGGTAAGGTTTTCGACACTGAGAAGGAGATTGTCAGCTATGACAACCTCGGCATTGCCCGCCTTATTTACCAGCTTCCCACCACACTGTGCGAAATGTTCCTGCGTGAAGTGTTCAAGCGCGGTTCAATCGACACGCTCGACCACGAGACGCTCTTCACGATTCAGAAGTTCTTCGAAAACAACCTCAACGTTTCCGAGACGTCACGTAAGCTCTTCGTTCACAGAAACACGCTGGTATACCGCCTTGAGAAAATCAACAAGCTCACGGGTCTTGACCTTCGTGAGTTCGATGATGCTATCGTATTCAAAGTAGCCCTGATGGTTAAGAAATACCTTGACGCTAACCCTGTCAAGTATTGATTCTGAGCCGATCTGCGCAGCGGCACGCGAAAATGTCGGCACGCAAAAAAGGATAGGATATTACTTTGATCGAATTTAAGAATGTATCTAAAAGCTACAGTAACGGAACCAAAGCGCTCGACGGAGTAAACCTCAAGATCGAGCAGGGCGAGTTTGTGTTTGTTGTAGGCGATTCGGGTGCGGGCAAAAGCACCCTGCTTAAGATAATGATGCGCGAGGAGGTTGCCTCCGAAGGCACGGTCATTATTAAAAACCGCTCGCTCAACGCAATGAAAAAACGCGATATCCCTTATTTCAGGCGTCACCTCGGAATCGTTTTCCAGGATTTCAGGCTGATTCCTAATATGACTGTTTATGACAACGTTGCGTTTGCAATGCGTGTTATAGGTGCTAAAGAGAAAAAAATCAGTAACAGAGTCCCTCATGTTCTTGCTCGCGTTGGCTTGGCGGATAAGGCAAAATGCCTTCCCAACGAGCTTTCCGGCGGTGAACAGCAGAGGGTCGCTTTGGCGCGCGCAATTGTTAATAACGCCGATATAATTATTGCCGACGAGCCTACCGGTAACGTCGATACCAAGCGTTCTTTTGAAATTGTCGAGATGCTCAATCAGATAAACGCTTCGGGTACGACCGTCATTATGGTTACTCACTCGGAGGAGCTTGTGCGCCGTTTCGGCCGCAGAATCATCACCATACAGGATGGTAAAATTGTATCGGACGACGTTTCAAACGTTAGCGTTGAGCCAGTTTCCGAAACTCAGGTTTTCGGTGATCTTGATATTACAAGCAAGCGTGCTATACGAGAGGCAGACGAATTCATTCGCAGCTACAACAGCACAATAGAACAGGACGGAGGTGAGACCGATGAGCAATAAAACCGAAAGGGGAGGCTCAGCGAGCCTCACTTACCTTACCAAGGAAGGCTTCCGTAACATACGCTCAAACAAGCTGATGTCACTGGCATCCGTTGCCGTGCTGATGTCGTGCCTTATTATGATCGGTGTTGCTTTCCTGCTTTTTGTGAATATTGATAAAATGCTCGGCGATATTTCGCAGGAGAATGTCATTATGGTATTTATTGAGGATGACGCAACTGATGACGAAATAGTTGAAATGGGCAGAGAGATATCTGCCATGAGCAATATTCAGCAGGTCAGCTTTGTACCCAAGGAAGAGGCTTTCCCTGAGGTTATGGAGTCTATCGGCAATGCCGCTGCTCTTTTTGAGGGAATGGAATCAGAGCTTCTGCCCGATGCTTACGAAATTACGCTGCGTGATATGGCAGGGTATGATGCAAGCATCAGCGAGCTTGAAAAGCTTGACAACGTAATTCAGATAAGACACAACCGCGAATTTGCAAGCCAGCTTACGAATATACGCTCAACTGCAGGCTATATCAGCATAGCTGTTATTCTTATGCTGCTTGTTGTTTCACTTTTCATTATCTCAAATACAGTCAGGGTTACGATGTACAACCGCCGTCTTGAGATTAAGATTATGAAATCGGTCGGTGCAACCAAGTGGTTTATCCGTTGGCCGTTTATAGTCGAGGGCGTTGTACTCGGAATAATTTCGGGTGTGGTATCGCTCGGAATAGTTTTTGCGATATATTATTTTGCGGCAGATGCCGTTGCAGATATGAGCGGTGTGCTTGCTGCAAAGCCCGTACCGTTCAAGGATTACGTATTTGTTATGCTTGCCGCTTTTGTTTCCACCGGTGTTATCACGGGTGCATTCGGCAGTATAGTTTCTATGAATAAATATCTTAAGGAGCAGGAGTATGACAGTGAAAACGTCAGTGAATGATCTCAATCGCCGCCTGCTTAAGGTGCTTGCACTTTTGCTTGCTGTTATTACCGTTTTCGGTACGGCATCCTATGCTATGGGCAAGGTAAAGGCGGCAGACGAAACTACCTCCGCAACGGAGACAACTACAGATGATGCTTATGAGGAGCTTCAGAGTCAGTATGAAGCGCTCGAAAACCAGATGTCGCAGAATCAACAGAAGCTCGACCAGGTGCAGAATGAAATGGATGCACAGGAAGACGTTGTTGATAATATAGGCGACAAGATCGATGACACACAGAATGAGGTTAATCTGTTACTTACACAGCAACAGATACTCAATTCTGAAATAAACCACGCAGAAAAGCAGATAGACGTTATTACGGCTCAACTCGGCTCACTCTCCGAGCAGATTGCCGAAGCCGAAGCAACGATTTCGGACAAGCAGGCAATGCTTGATGAGACGTACGAGCTGCTTAAGATGCGAATCAGAGCTATGTATATGGCAGGTAACGGCTCTACATTTGAGTTCCTGCTTACATCCGAGGATTTTTCCACGCTCCTTACAAGAACAGAGCTTCTTGTACGCGTAGCTCAGCAAGATAACGATCTTATGGCTTCACTTGAGTCCGATATTGAGGTTCTCGGTATGCTTGAGGCTGAGCTTTCAGGTGATATAGCTGCAGAGGAGCAGAAAAAATCTGACCTCAACTCCAAGACTCAGGAGCTTGAAAAAAACAAATCGGAAATAAAGAAGACGAGCGACAAGCTTGCTGAAAAGCAGCAGGAGCTCGAAAAGGAAATGAAAAAGGCTGAGGCAGAGCTTGACAGCCTTGATAAAGAGAGTGACGAGTACAAGGCAATAATCAGCAGGCAGGAGGATGAGCTTATTGCTCTGTCTGCTCAGATGGAGGAATTTATCAGAAACAACGGTTCTT
Source organism: Clostridia bacterium (assembly GCA_017399065.1). GTDB lineage: Bacteria > Bacillota > Clostridia > Oscillospirales > Acutalibacteraceae > UBA8612. The sequence continues at coordinate 44,111 of JAFQEL010000028.1, forward strand.
CCACATCGGATAAGCCTTCTTCGGATGCGGACAATTCTTCAGATGATGCAGATACGGAAGATGACGGAGAAGATGACGGTGAAGAAGAAAAGCCGAGCAGCAATCCTTACCTTGACGGTACGGAAACAGTATTCTCCAGCGGAATGATATTCCCGCTCAAGTGCAGCGGTGTTTATATTTCTTCACCCTACGGTATGCGTACTCACCCGACCACAGGCGAGTATAAGCTTCATACGGGTACAGATTTCTGTGCCTCCGGTATAAACGGTAAGACGGTTTACGCTGTAAAGGACGGTACCGTTATCTACGCACAGAAGCATAAGGCTTACGGTAACTTTGTTATTATCGACCACGGAAACGGTGTATCCTCGTGCTATGCTCATATGCAGGACGGCTCTATGACGGTTTCGGTGGGCAGTAAGGTGCTTCAGGGTCAGCCTATAGGTAAGGTTGGCTCAACGGGTTATTCGACAGGTCCGCACCTTCATTTTGAAATACGTATTGACGGTGCTACGACTAACCCGATGAACGGTTATATCAAGCTCCCTTGATGATAAATCACAGGCAGAAAGGCCGGTGTAACGGCGAATGAACAGGAAAATTTCATTAGGGCTTGCAATAGCCCTCATATTCATCAGCATTACTGCGACCTTTGCAATCACAATGACTGTTTCGCAGAACATCTACAACGGTCTTATTTCAAGACTTTCCAACCGATTCGAGCTTTACGACGGTATTTCTGCGATTGATAACTACGTGCGTACAAACTTCTACGGTGATTTCGATGATGATGCACTGCTTTCGGACAGTGCGAGCGGCTATATGAAGGGTCTCGATGATACGGGCAGCTTTTATATGACAGCTCAGGAGTATATTGAATACACACGCCGTATGAAGGGTGAAGGCGGTATCGGTATTGATGCTGAGTACGATACGGAAAAAGGCAAGCTGATTATTACTGAGGTTTACAGCGGCTCTTCTGCAGAAAATGCAGAGTTAAAGAAGGATGACGTTATCACTGCTGTAGACGGTGAAGCTGTCAACGGGACAAATGCTGCGGCTGTAATTGAGTCGCTCCGATTCGGCAGACGCTTTGAATCGGTCAGCCTTACGTTTGAACGTAACGGCTATACCAAAACAGCTACAGTAATGAGAGGCTATACAAGGACGGTTACGTCATCGTTTGCAGGTGACGTAGGTTACGTTAAGATAACAGGCTTCTATGAAAATACTGCAGAACAGTTTTCGCAGGAAATGGACACCCTCAACGCACAGGGTATTACGTCGCTTATAATTGACGTAAGAGGGTGCCGTGAAGGCTCTGTTGACTACGCTTCGGCTGTTGCAGACCTGCTGCTGCCCAGCGGCGTTGAAAGTGCGGATGCAATCGCAAGTGCTGTCAAGAAGGACGGAAGCAACTACAAAAACTTTACATCCGACACAAAGGCTATCACATTCCCCGGTGGTATAATCGTACTTGTTGACGGCGGTACTTCAGGCGGTGCTGAGCTTGTTGCGGCTCAGCTAAAGGATTTCTCAAGAGCTAAGCTTGTAGGTGTTGCAACTGCAGGTGAGATGACACTGCAGGAGATATATTCACTTGAGGACGGCAGTGCGATATCGCTTACTGTTGCCAAGGTTGTTTCATATGCGGGTAACACATACTGCGACGGTAACGGCATTGAGCCGGATATTTTAGCGGAAGCTGACCCGACCTCGGTGCTTGCAAACTCGATAGAGGAGCTTGAAAAAGATACTCAGCTTCAGGCTGCCTATGCAACTCTGATGCAATAAAATACCAAAATTTAAAGGCTTGTAACAGTTTTTTTCTGTTGCAAGCCTTTTTGTTGTGTTATTCAGCTATCTGGTAGATTCTTACGTAGTCTACAACAAATTCGCTGTGGTAGGTTTCTTTATCAAGCGGCTCAAGTGCTGAAGCATCGGGGACCTCAAGTGAAACTCTTACCTCTTCTTCAACCTGAGATGTGCCGTTGCCGAAGGCTGTGCGTGCTGTTTCAACGCCGTTGATGTAGAATATGTATTCGTCCTCTGTCCACTTTACGCCGTATGTGTTGTACTCGTTGTAGATATCTTTACCATAGAAAGCGCCAAGCATACGTGACTGGTAACCCTCTGTTGCACCGTCAACACCTGCACAGTGAATTGTCTGTGTAACGGAATCGTGCATTGTCTTTCTGCCGTAGTAGGGTGCTTCGAAAATATCAATTTCTGCACCGCCGATACCGCCCTTTGAGTATTCAGCCTCATACGGATGAGCAGCCATAATCCAGAATGCGCTCCAGAAGCCGCCGCCGTCACTTACTTTACAGCGGATTTCGTAATAGCCCTGCTTATACCATTTTTTGAGTGCGAGGTCGCCTGCATACCAGCCTGCGCCAAACTGACCGTCTTCAAGGTATTCTGCGGTAATAACGCAATTTCCGTCTTTTACCTCAACCTGGCTCGGTGTGCGGTAGCCGCCGCGGCGTACACCGGTGTTGCAGTATTTCCATACGTCTGTGTTGAGTGTATCGCCCTCAAACTGATCTTCAAAAACAATGCTGTAGCCGTCAAGGTTGAGCTCTTCACCGCGGGGAGTTGTCGGATAGTCGAAAATTGTAAGACCGAAAAGCTCGATAATTGCAAGTATTGCGGCAATTGCGCCTTTTATACTTTTGGATGTAAAAATCTTTTTGAAGTAAATTTTCTGCTGTTCAACGCCCCACATCTGTCGAGGAGCGAGTTTAAGTACTTCGGTTAAAAATTTTTCAAACATAAGTCTTCTCCTTAATATTTATCTTTCAGGTTTTGCATTTTTGTGCGGTACGTTTTCTGCTACTGCGGCAATAAGCTCGTCTGCTGAGATTACCTCAATATTGTCGCCGAGATTCTGTACGAAATATCTGAGACTTGCAGGGCTGACTGTCCAGGGGTGGACATTGATTACGGTGTAGCCGTTTATTGAGTTGATGTCAGCAGGGTAGGTGTTTATAACGTCTGCCTGCTCTTTGAGCCATTCCTGAGTTACCTGTGCCATATCACCGCTCGGGTGCCAGAGTGAGTAGCCTACGCTTACAAAAGGCTTGTCGTTAGCAAAGAAAACTCTGCCGCGACCGCCGCCGTAGCCGTTGGTGTACGGGTCGGGATCAACCTGAAGGATACCGCCCTTAATGTTATCATATCTTGCAAAATACTCAAGCTTGTGTGCGTAAGATGCAAATTCAAGCTCATTATTGATTTCATCGAGCAAAGTCATTGTTGTCATTCCGATCTTAAGCATTGTTGCAGCTGTGAGGTCGGAATAGACTTGAAGCTCGCTTGGTGACATCATTGAAATTCTTGCGTAACCTGCGCCGGAGGGTCCTGTTATAAATGAGTCGTCGCCCTTATTGGCAATTGCTTTTTTGACAGCTGTGGGTGAGAATTTATACATCTGCGGTGCAAAAGTCCATGTCAGCGGAATATCCATATCCTCGTATGACTGCCATGTGTAGAATTCGCTGTAACCGTTGGAAATCCACTGTGCGTTATCACCGTCGCTGTAGACTATTGCAACATAGTGCTTGGTGGGGTCAAGCTCAGGAACTTTAACTTCCTGACCGAGTGAGCCGAGCTCCATCTTGTTACAGGTGAGAATGCTCATATTGAAGCTGTGGTCAGACGGGATTACGTAGTGACCAAAGCGTGAAGCGCACTGTGTGAACTTAATCTCGTATTGGCACCATCCGAGAATCATAGAGCCTGTTTCAAGGTCGTTGAAAACCATATCACGGAATGCTCTGCCTACGTAGTCAGCATCTTCGATATAGGTGATGAAAATATTCTGCTGTACTGCAAGGTCACGCAGACCTGATGCATATGAGTAGAGATGAACAAGACTGTCTTTACGGAAGAAATCCTTGTGTTTTTCATAGAAATCACGCTCGTGAGTGAAATCGAGCACTGTTGTTGAAAGATCGTGCTTCTTTTCCATACCGAGTGCCTTTACGGTTTCTTCGACCGATACGGGCACTGCAAGCCAACCGTAAACTGTTGCGTAGTTGAACGCAAGGTTCAGCTGTGCGTGGGTGTCGCTGTCGGTGAAAAGAACATAGCCGTTATCTTTAATGTGAGAAGCGAAACGGGGGATAAGGTTTTTGAGTGTCCAGTAATTACCGTTTTCATCGGTGTATGAAAGAGTACAGCCCTGATCTTTTAAATCTTGCAGTTCGGTCTTGGAATCCTGACCGTAGTTGACAAAAATTGTAGCTTCTGTACGGCCTACAAGACCCTGGAGACACTGTATTGCCATACGCTCGTCCTTGGAGATCCTTCCTGATTCGACTACAATAATTTCGTCTGCGAGGGGAATAGCGTCGAACTCATTGATGACTGACTCGAGGTCAGCTTCGCTCTTTTGTTCGGGAATAATGCCGGGAATGAAAGAGGATATGCCGTTTGTTATGTACATAATAATCGCCAGCATAAGTCTGATTGCTGATTTTATGATTGCCATAATATCACACTCCGTTAATTTGTTAACACGATTATAACACAATTACTTCTTATTACGCAATAAAAAATCCGCCTGAAGTAATTTTCAAGCGGATTTTGTTTAATGATTCTTATTCTGCAGAGTCCTTAACGGAGATGATACCGTTGAATACACCGACATAGAGTGTGTTGTTGGGGCCGATTGTGATCGGGCCGTAGCTGTTGTTCCAGTTTCTGCCGATACCTGTGAATACCTTGAATACGGTTTCGCCTGTGTCGAAGTCAACAGCTGTAAGATACCATGCGACCTTATTCTCGGGGATACCGTCATCATCTGTGTCCTCAGCATCGTCATATTCTCTTGTGTAGAGGTAAACGAGACCGTTCTTTGTTGAAAGCTTGGGAACAACTGTGCAGGATGCTTCCTGGCTCTCCCATGCGATGAATGCATCTGTACAGTCAGCGTTGAGGTCTATTCTTACAACGCCGGGCTCACTTGTCGGGTCTGTTACAAGGAAGCCTGAGCCTGACTCGGAGTAGTTGTTTTCAACGATGAATGAGCGGCCGTGAGCGATAAGGCTGTTTTCACTTACGCTCTTGCCCTTTGTGAATACGGGAACCTCAGCGATGATGTCACCGTTGTCACGGTCGTAGATGCATACGTGAACCTGCTCGTCAGCGTTGTCTGTGATAGCAACAACCTTCTTGATGCTGCCGTCTGAACAGGGAACGTCGAGGAGTGTGGGTGTAGTACCGCTACCCTGGTTGATAGCACCGGGCTTGAGTGTTGTACCGCGGTCGTAAGAAGTTCTCCATGTGTAGTAGGGTGTGCCGTTTTCATCAATATCAAAGCGGTACATTGCGTGGTCAGATACGATGTAAACACCGTCTTCTGCCATACCGAATGTATTCTGGATCTCTTCACCCTTGCCTTCAAATGTAAGCTTGGTGAGGTGAACCTCGTCTGTACCCTTTTCGATGTAGCCGACTTCACCGGGACGTGTTACAAACCAGATGTTACCCTTGTAGTCGGGCATAGCGTCTGTTATGTACGAGCCTTCGGGAAGGTAGCTGCTTATGTTGTATTCTTTCTCAACCTTCCACTCGGGTGTGCCTGTTGATTCGTCAACATAGTAAATCTGGATTACGTTTTCGGAGTTACCGATGATCGGCTTGTCACCTTCGTAAAGGTGGCAGTAAGCACCGCCTGAAGTATCGCTGGAGATTGAAGCAAAGTCAAATCTCTTGATAGCTTCGATTGTTGAGGGACGCTGGGGAAGACGTGTTTCAGCAAGAATCTCGAGTGTATCGGGATCGAGGAGGAGAAGGCGGAAGCCGACTACGTTACCGCTGATACACATAATTCTGCCCTGGCTGTCGAACATACATGTTGCGACAAGGCCGCCGAATACGTTGAGAGAGCGGCTCTTTACAACACAGTTGTTGCCGAGGGGGCCCATATTATTGTAGGAGCCTGTGTTGTAGGAGTTGCCGTGCATACCGTTTCTGCCCTCTTCACCGAGGTAGGGGTTCTGCGGAACAACGATTTCGTCCATCGGGTCTGCAACAGCGACCTCACCCATAAACTCGGGGCATTTGTCTGCTGCACCGGGCTGACGGATAGCACCGCCGGGGCTGAGGAATGTCATCAGGAACGCTGAAATAACAGTTAGAACCTTGATGAATACTTTTGATGCGAAAATTGCTTCAAGCATAATTGGTTTTCCTTTCTGTTTTTTTGTATTTTGCCAAATTTGCCAAAAAGATTGTACCACTACTGTTGTCAATAGTCAATATAAAGTTATATAAAAAGGTCAAATATTTGTTGACAATGTTGCGTTGCAGTGATATTGTTGTTTTAACCTTAATATTAAAAGCGGAGGTATGAAAAATGGCTAAATGGCGAGTAGGTATTATCGGTAACGGCGGAATCTGTAAGGGCGCTCATCTTGAAGAGTATCTTAACGATGACAGAATTGAGGTCGTTGCACTTTGTGATATTATCGAGGAGAGAGCACAGTTCCTTAAGGATAACTATTTCCCCGATGCAGACGTTTACACGGATTATAAGGAGCTTCTCAAGGATGAAAGCATAGATTCTGTTGATATCTGTACACCCAACTATCTTCATTCAATTATTGCTGTTGCCGCTTTTGAGGCAGGCAAGCACGTATTCTGCGAAAAGCCCGACGCAGTAAGCGTTGAGGAAGCGGTAAGAATGAATGAGGCAGCAAAGAAGGCAGGCAAAACGCTTATGATTATGCGTAACAACCGCTTTGTTGCTCCTTCGCAGTATGCAAAGAAGTATATTGATGCAGGCAAAATGGGCGAGATTTACTGCGGCCGTTGCGGCTGGCAGAGAAGACGCGGTATTCCCGGTAAGGGCGGCTGGTTCACAACCAAAGAGCAGTCAGGCGGCGGTCCGCTTATCGACCTTGGTGTTCACCTTATCGACCTTTCAATCTGGCTTATGGGCAACCCCACACCCGTTGCAGTTTCCGGTAATACATACTGCAAGTTTGCCGATAACGATTCGAGCGACTCTGTTAACTCCGATTTCGGCGACAAGATGGCAGACGGCACATTTGACGTTGAGGACCTTGCAATGGGTATGATCCGTTTTGATAACGGTGCAGTGCTCCAGATTGAGTTCAGCTGGGCTTCAAACATCAAGAGTGAAAACCGTTTTGTTGAGCTGAGAGGTACAAAATCCGGCCTTGAGTGGCGCAACGGTAAGCTCGAAATCTTCACAGAGGAAGACGGTCAGCTTCTTGATATCGCGCCCTCAAACATCAACGAAAAGCACGGTCATATGTATAACCTCAGCCACTTCTACGATGTTGTTATCGACGGTGCAAAGCCCATCTTCGAGCCGCAGCAGGGTATTGATATGATCAAAATCCTCTGTGCTATCTATGAGTCTGCAAGAACAGGTAAAGAGGTTACTCTTTAATTATTAGCCATTCTAAGTATTGTTTGTCATTCTGAGCGTCAGCGAAGAATCTTTAAAAGATCCTTCACTTCGTTCAGGATGACATTTATTTTATATTGCTGTAAACTGCTTTGTCAAAAGCTCCTTTTGAAAGGAAGATTCCCCCACAGTGTGGGGGAAATGTCTGCTAAGCAGACAAAGGGGGACGGCTCCGTCAGAGCTGTCGAGCATAGCGAGACTGAGGATTGGAAAAATCAAAAGAATTGATGCAGGTAGTTTTATATAGTATGATAAACTATATTGACAAAAAGTAAATATGATGATATTATAGAACAAATGTTCTGTTGAGTGAGGGAAATATTATGTGTTGGAAAAACAAAGGTGTATACAAAGAATGTCCGAGATTTGAGAATGATGAATATTTAATAAGATACGTTTCTTTAGATGACAGCAGTGATTTATTAAAAGTATACTCTGATAAAAAAGCTGTTGCCTTATTTAACAGTGATAACTGCGGTGGCGATACTTTTTATTACACAACGGAAGAGAAGATGAAAGAAGTTATCGGTTATTGGCAGTGGGAATATGAAAGAGAGGGCTTTGTACGCTGGTCAATTATTGATAAAGATAATAGCGAAGCAATAGGAACAATTGAACTTTTTAAAAGAAATGCTGATGATTATTTTACAAACTGCGGTTTGCTTCGATTGGATTTAAGAAGCGATTACGAAAGAGTAGAATTTATTACTAATATCTTTTCTTTAATAATTGATGCCACATACGAATTGTTTGGTTGCGATAAAATTGCAACCAAGGCAATTGAAAAGGCAAGCGAGAGAATAAAAGCGTTAAAGAAGTGCGGGTTTTCGCTATCTAATGAAGACCTTATAGGCCATTGCGGAGAGCGATTTTCAGACTATTATGTAAGGCATAATAATTAACTTGTTTTTTCACTATATTGTTGAAAAAAACTCTCTTAACGTGATATTGAAACTTAATTTGAGATATGTCACAATATATTCAGAAAGAGCGCACTTTCAATTTTTGAAAGAGAGGTTTTTTTATGAAACTGAATATAGGCGAAACAATAAAAAAATTAAGAAAAGAAAGAGAAATAACACAGGAAGAGTTTGCTGAGGTGCTTGGGGTGTCGTGCCAGTCTGTGTCACGCTGGGAAACAGATTCTTGCTATCCCGATATAGAGCTTATACCTGCTATTGCATCATTTTTCGGTATATCAACCGACAAGCTTATGGGCATTGACGAGATAACCGAAAAGGAAAACGTTGAAAAATATCTCGAACGCTTTCAACTTGCAATAAGCAAAGGTGAGATTAACGAGTGCATAACAATTGCCCGTGAAGGTGTTAAGGAATATCCCAACAGTTTTGTTCTTCTTGACAAGCTGATGTATGCTCTTTTTGCTTCAGGTGACGATGACGGCAATATCCCCGAGTGGAAGGAAAATATGGAGAAATATGATGCAGAGATAATAGCGCTCGGCGAAAGAATAATGAAGTATTGTCCTGATATTAATCTGCGACTTGAAGCGGCATCACGACTTGCGTTTCATCATATTCTGCACGGCAGAAAGGAGCTTGGCAAGAAGATTTATGAAACCTTTCCGCCAATGGAGCTTTCTAAGGAAAGACAGATGTGGTGGGCGTTGGAAAATCACGAAAAGCTGCCGTTTTTAAGGGATGCCATAAAACAGAGCTATGAATTTCTCAAGTCATTTATTTGGAGTTTGGCAGATGCCGATGTTGTTGATGTCGAAACAGAATTAATTGCAATCAATAAAGTTTTTGAACTGGAAAAGCTCATTCTTGACGGCAACCGTCCGAAAAACAGTTGGGGTGATGTATGGCTTGACTTTGACATAGCAAAGAGATATGCACTTATGGGTGATTACGATAATGCGTTTAAGCATTTGCATTTGGCTGTCGATGAAGCAAAGGCTTTCGATAAATTCCCTGATGAACAAAAATATACGTCTGTTCTGGTTGGTGAAATAACTGAAAGAAAACTTGATTTTGAAACATCCGACACTCGACCTCTTTGCGAAATACTCCGTGACAAATGGCTTATACACGATGAACTTGATTGTATTCGTGATACGGATGAATTCAAAGAAATAATCAAAAGGTTATTTTGACAATACTCTGTCACGGCTTTGTCATCCTGAACGAAGTGAAGGATCTTGTTTTGTTATGTTTTAAGATTCTTCGCTTACGCTCAGAATGACAACATTTTTATGTTGCTCTGAAAATACACGGGCGGCTGGTTGCCGCCCCTACGTTTGAGATGGTAGGGGCGACCAACAGTCACTTGTATTTATTACATTCCTAAAAAATAAACCGCCGTATCACAGCGATACAGCGGTTTTATTATTAGTATATCTTATTTGATAAGTGAAACACCTGTCATCTGTGCAGGCTGCTCAAGGCCCATAATCTGGAGCATTGTGGGAGCGATGTCGCAGAGCTTGCCGCCTTCTTTAAGCTCGCAGTCGTAACCGACTACGCAGAAGGGGACAGGGAATGTTGTGTGAGCGGTGAAGGGTGAGCCGTCATCCTCGTACATCTTGTCTGCGTTACCGTGGTCGGCAGTGATAAGCACTACGCCGCCCTTAGCCATAACAGCGTCAACAACCTTGCCGACACACTCGTCAACAGCCTCAACAGCTGCAACGGCGGCATCGAAAATGCCTGTGTGACCGACCATATCGCAGTTTGCGAAGTTGAGCATAATAGCATCGTACTTATCCTCTTCAACTGCTTTGACAACCTTGTCGGCAACGATGTATGCACTCATTTCGGGCTGCATATCATATGTTGCTACGTTGGGAGAATCTGTAAGGCTTCTGTCTTCACCCTCGTAAACGGTTTCTTCACCGCCGTTGAGGAAGAATGTGACGTGAGCATACTTTGTGTACTCAGCGATACGAAGCTGCTTCATACCTGCGTTGCTGATTACTTCACCGAGGGGCATTGTGATACGCTCGGGCTTGTAAGCAACCTCAACGTTGGGCATGGTTTCGTCGTACTGAGTCATACAGATGTAGCAAAGGTTGAGTAACTCATCACGTACGAAGCCGTCAAAATCAGCATCGACAAATGCACGTGTGATTTCTCTTGCACGGTCGGGGCGGAAGTTGAAGAAGATTACGCTGTCGCCGTTCTTAACTGCTTCAGCCTTCTCGTTTACGCAGGGTACGATGAATTCGTCTGTTACGCCGTTAGCGTAAGACTCTTCCATCATTTCCTTTGCACAGGTGAACTTGGGAGCGTCGAGTGCTGTCATTGCACGGTATGCCTTCTCAACACGGTCCCATTTCTTCTCTCTGTCCATAACGTAGTATCTGCCCATTACGCTTGCAATTGTGCCGACACCGATTTCGCCGCACTTCTTGTAAAGCTCAACAATGAAATCCTTGCCGCTTGTGGGAGGTACGTCACGGCCGTCCATAAAGCAGTGGACATATACTTTCTCGAGACCGCTGCGCTTTGCAAGCTCGAGAAGAGCGTAGAGGTGAGTGTTGTGGCTGTGAACACCGCCGTCGGATACAAGACCCATAAGGTGAAGAGCGGAGTCGTTAGCCTTGCAGTTTTCAACTGCCTTTGTAAACTCTTCATTGGTGAAGAAATCACCGTCGGAGATTGACTTTGAAATTCTTGTCAGCTCCTGGTAAACAACACGGCCTGCACCGATGTTTGTGTGACCGACCTCGCTGTTACCCATCTGACCGTCGGGCAGACCGACATCAAGACCGGAAGCACCGATGTATGTGAGGGGATAGTTTGCAAAAAGGCTGTCAAGATTGGGAGTTTTAGCGGAAACGATAGCGTTGCCGTAGTCGCTCGGATTCTTGCCGAAGCCGTCCATAATGCAAAGAAGAATAGGCTTTTTCATATTCTGTAACCTCTTTGAGTTAATTATTTGCTTGCTGCCTTAACGATTGCTGCGAAGTCTGCAGCCTTGAGTGATGCACCGCCGATGAGACCGCCGTCAACATCGTACTGAGCAAGAAGCTCGTCTGCGTTGCCTGCGTTCATGCTGCCGCCGTACTGAACAACAATCTTGTCTGCTGCAGCCTTACCGTAAAGCTCGCCGATGAGTGCACGGATTGCACCGTTAACCTCGTTAGCCTGCTCTGCAGTAGCTGTGAGGCCTGTGCCGATTGCCCATACGGGCTCGTAAGCGATGATGATGTTGTCAAGCTCAGCCTCAGTTACGCCGAGAAGTGCAACCTTAGTCTGCATACGAACGATTTCCATTGTGATGTTCTGCTCGCGCTCTTCCTTGAGCTCGCCTACGCAAAGGATAACCTTGAGGCCGTTGTCAAGAGCAGCTCTTACACGCTTCTGTACAGTAACGTCTGTTTCGCCGAAGTACTGTCTGCGCTCGCTGTGGCCGATAACAACGTACTCTACGCCGATAGCCTTGAGCATGGGAGCGGAAACTTCGCCTGTGAATGCACCGCTCTCTGCCCAGTGGCAGTTCTCAGCACCGATTTTGATGTTGGAGCCCTTTGCTGCTTCCATAGCTGCGAAAAGGTCAATATAGGGTACGCAAGCAACAACGTCACAGTCAGCATCTGCAACGAGGGGCTTGATTTCGTTGATGAGAGCTGTTGCCTCAGCAGGAGTCTTGTTCATTTTCCAGTTACCTGCGATAACTACTTTACGGAGATTCTTGTCCATTTTATAAACATCCTTTCAGATTTATTTACTATAACTTTGCCCGTGTATTGGTTGATACACGGGCGATTGGTTTTATGGGGTTAATTATTTCTCGTTGAGAGCTGCAATACCGGGAAGCTCTTTGCCTTCCATATACTCGAGAGAAGCACCGCCGCCTGTGGAGATGTGGCTCATCTTGTCAGCGAAGCCGAGCTTCTGAACAGCTGCAGCACTGTCACCGCCGCCGATGATGGAGATTGAGCCGGACTCTGCAACTGCGTTAGCAACTGCAACTGTACCTGCTGCGAAGTTCTCCCACTCGGAAACACCCATCGGGCCGTTCCAGATAACTGTGCCTGCGCCCTTGATAGCGTTTGCGAACATTTCCTGAGTCTTGGGACCGATGTCGAGACCCATCCAGCCTTCGGGAATGTCGTCTGAATCGACAATCATAGCCTCTGTATCGGGAGCGTATTCCTTACCGACCTTGTTGTCTACGGGGATGAGGAAGTTAACGCCCTTCTCCTTAGCCTTGGCCATCATTTCGCCTGCAAGCTCTACTTTGTCAGCCTCAAGGAGAGATGTGCCGATATTGTGGCCGAGGTACTTCATGAATGTGTATGCCATACCGCCGCCGACGATAAGTGTGTCAACCTTGTCGAGGAGGTTTGTGATAACGCCGATCTTATCGGAAACCTTTGCACCGCCGAGGATTGCAACGAAGGGGCGCTGCGGGTTTTCAAGAGCGCCGCCGATGAAGGAGATTTCCTTCTGGATGAGGTAACCGCAGACAGCAGGAATGTAGTCTGCTACACCTGTTGTGGAGGAGTGAGCTCTGTGAGCTGAACCGAAAGCATCGTTAACGAAGATATCAGCAAGAGAAGCAAAAGCCTTGCTGAGCTCGGGATCGTTCTTTGTCTCGCCCTTCTCGTAACGTACGTTCTCAAGGAGCATAACGTCGCCGTCGTTAAGAGAAGCTGCAAGTGCCTGAGCGCTCTCGCCGACAACGTCTGTTGCCATCTTTACTTCCTTGCCGAGGAGCTCGGAAAGACGTGCTGCTACGGGAGCAAGTGAGAACTCGGGAACAACTTCACCCTTGGGTCTGCCGAGGTGAGAGCAAAGGATAACCTTTGCGTTGTTGTCAAGAAGATACTTGATAGTGGGGAGTGAGGATACTATTCTCTTGTCGCTTGTGATAACGCCGTCCTTAAGCGGAACGTTGAAATCGCAACGAACAAGAACTCTTTTGCCGCTGACCTGAATATCTTCAACGGTCTTTTTGTTAAGTGCACTGCTCATTTTCTGTACATCCTTTCGTGATATATGGTTAATTCATTTTTGACAAATTAAGGCTATAAGCCTTTCTTACATATTCTATACTAATTTTAAAATATTTTCAACATATAATTGTTTGCAGATTTGAGGGGGTGGAGCTGAGATTTTTGTTGATTTTGCTATTTATTCAATAATTTCTTGACATTATTAAAATTGCGTGCATATAATAGTTTCATATATAATTTGACCTATTCTCAGGAGGTATATTCAATGGCAAGAGTCTATAATTTTTCCGCAGGTCCTTCAATGCTTCCGGAGTCAGTTCTCAACAGAGCTGCAGCCGAGATGCTTGACTACAAGGGCAGCGGCCAGTCAGTAATGGAGATGTCACATCGCTCCAAAGTATTCATGGAAATCGCAGCAGAGACAGAGTCTCTTTTCCGCGAGGTTCTCGGTGTACCGGAAAACTACAAAGTCCTCTTCCTCCAGGGCGGTGCATCAACACAGTTCGCAGCTATTCCGCTCAACTTTATGAACAAAGCTAAGAAGGCTGACTATGTTCTCACAGGTCAGTTCTCAACAAAAGCTTACAAAGAGGCTTGTAAGTACGGCGACGTACGTGTGGTTGCAAGCTCAAAAGAAGATACATTCTCATATATACCCCGTCTCGAAAAGTCCGATTTCGACCCCGAGGCAGATTATGTCTATGTTTGCTTCAACAACACGATCTACGGCACAACTTACAAGTACATTCCCGATACAGGCGATGTTCCGCTGTTTGCAGATGTTTCATCCTGCTTCCTTTCAGAGCCTATGGATGTTACAAAGTTCGGCCTTATCTACGGCGGTGCACAGAAGAATATCGGCCCTGCAGGTCTTACTGTAGTTATTGTCCGTGAGGATCTTCTCGGCAACGCAAGAGACTACACTCCTGCAATGCTCAACTACAAAGAGATGGCAGACAACGACTCAATGTACAACACTCCTCCCTGCTACTCAATCTACATCTGTAAGCTTGTTCTTGAGTGGATCAAGAGCATAGGCGGTCTCGAAGCTATGAAGGAGCGCAACGTTGCTAAGGCAAAGCTTCTTTACGATTATCTTGACAGCAGCAAGCTCTTCAAGAACAGCGTCAAGAAAGAGGACCGTTCAATGATGAACGTTACTTTTGTTACAGGTGATGCAGACCTTGATGCAAAGTTTGTAAAGGAAGCTACAGCAGCAGGCCTTGTAAACCTTAAGGGTCACCGTTCGGTTGGTGGCATGCGTGCTTCTATCTACAACGCAATGCCTTACGAGGGCGTTGAGAAGCTCGTTGAGTTCATGGCAGACTTTGAGAAGAACAATTCATAAAGGGTGATATAAATGTTTAATATTCTTACTCTCAACAAAATCGCAGCCTGCGGTACAGACAGACTCGGCGACAACTATAAGGTTGCTGACGATATTCAGTCTCCCGATGCTATTATGGTACGTTCCGCAGCAATGCACGATATGGAGTTTGACCCCGTAACACTTGCTGTTGCACGTGCAGGCGCAGGTGTCAACAATATTCCGCTTGATAAGTGCACAGAAAAGGGCATAGTTGTTTTCAACACACCCGGTGCAAATGCTAACGCTGTTAAGGAGCTTGTTCTCTGCGGTCTTTTCCTCTCCTCCAGAAGAATCCCTGCAGCTATTGACTGGTGCAAGACTCTCAAGGGTGAGGGCGCAAATGTTTCCAAGCTCGTAGAAAAAGGCAAGTCACAGTTTGTCGGCCCCGAAATTATGGGCAAGACTCTCGGTGTTATCGGCCTCGGCGCAATCGGCGCAAAGGTTGCCAATGCAGCAGTAGCACTTGGTATGGACGTTGTCGGCTACGACGCTTTCCTTACAGATGCAGCTGCAGCAGCTCTCGCTTCCGAAGTTAAGGTTGTATCAAGCCTTGACGAGGTTTATGCAGCATCCGATTACGTTTCTCTCCACCTTCCCTGCAACGACAGCACAAGAGGTATGATTAACGCTGATACATTCGCTAAGATGAAGGACAGCGTACGAATCCTCAATTTCGCACGCGGTGAGCTTGTTGATAATGCATCTGTTATCGAGGCACTCGCAAGCGGTAAGTGTGCAGCTTATGTTACCGACTTCCCGACTGACGAGCAGATTGGCGTTGACGGTGTTGTAGCAATGCCTCACCTCGGTGCTTCTACTCCCGAGTCAGAGGATAACTGTGCAGTTATGGCAGCAGACGAAATCAAGGCTTACCTTGAAAAGGGTGAGATCGTAAACTCTGTCAACGTACCTGCAATGCGTCTTGCAGCTCCCGCAGGCAAGAGAGTTTGCGTAATTCACGCAGAGTCAGCTTTCGCTGACGTTGTTGCCGCTATGGAAGGCAACACAGCTAACGTAAACACAGCTTCACGCAAGGGCGTTTCTTACACTGTTGCGGATATGGATTGCGACTGTGTAGCAGAGAAACTCTCCGCTGTTGACGGTGTATACAGAGTCAGAGTTATCGGCTGATAAATAACAAATCAAAAGCTCCTTGTTACTGTAACAAGGAGCTTTTTTCTATGCCGGATTCTCTTGCATTCTTTTTATTTGGTTCATAAAATAGTCGGTATAAATTGAAAAATTCGGGTGGTCGAGAATATTTATCAGCTGAATTGCTTTTTCTGTTTCTGCTACAGCCTTATCAATTTCATTCTTTGCTTCATAACATTCAGCAAGCTTCCACATCATTTGGATTAAATTCTCAAAAGAAATCCATTTTTGCTTTTCGGCAGCTTTGTATTTAGGTTCGCCGTCCAAGAGAAATGCGATTTCCGTAAGCTTGGTAAAGTATATTTCCGGAATTTGTTCTATTGCATTTTCCGCACTTTTCAGGTCGCCTTTCTTTTTGTAAGCGTAGGCAAGAAAACGCAGAGCGTCATATTTAACCTCGTTATTAAGCGTTCTTTCTGCAAGTCTTGAGGCAATATCTATTGTTTCGTCGGGGTCTGTGACAACGTAAAGAATGTTGTTGAGGAGTATATCGTTTTCGGGGTAGGCTTTAAGTGCTTCTTCGAGAATAGCTCTGCTTTTTTGCGGGTTGCTTTCTCTGAATTTATATGCTTCATCAACCGATTTTTCTATTCTTTCTTCTTTTTCGGCAAGGTTGAACTCCAAAAGCTCATCCGTTGAAACTCCGAAATAATTTGCAAGCATTGGTACTAATGTTATGTCGGGTAAAGCAATATTGTTTTCCCATTTGCTGACCGCTTGAAAGGATATTCCTATTGCACCTGCAAGCTGTTCCTGGGTTATTCCTTTTGCTTTTCTCAATGCTTTGATTTTGTTTCCGATATTCATTGTTTATCACCGCCGTGTTTTGTTAACTGAAATATAACACATAATTTTTAAACAAACAATAACATATAAGGTGACACTTTTCAACCGTGGGTTGAAAAGTGAAGTGCTAAAATTCTTATGAAGTGTTGAATAAGGCTTTTATTTTCTTATTATGCGTGTTATAATATTATAATAACCTAAAAAAGGAGGTTTTGCTGTGGAGCAATTTAAACTGGTTTCGAAATACAAGCCTACGGGTGACCAGCCGCAGGCTATAAAGGCACTTGTTGACGGCGTCAATAAAGGGCTTGATGAGCAGACTCTGCTCGGCGTTACGGGCTCGGGCAAAACCTTTACTATGGCCAATGTTATTGCTCAGGTCAACAAGCCTACACTTGTGCTTGCTCACAACAAAACTCTTGCCGCACAGCTGTGCAGTGAATTCCGTGAGTTTTTCCCTGAGAATGCGGTTGAGTATTTTGTATCTTATTACGATTACTATCAGCCCGAGGCATATCTGCCTACAACCGATACTTATATAGAAAAAGATTCGGCAGTCAATGACGAGATTGATAAGCTCAGGCACTCCGCAACCTGTGCACTGGCTGAGCGTCGTGACGTTATAATAGTCGCATCTGTTTCGTGTATATATACTCTGGGCAGCCCCTTTGATTATAAAAATATGCTCATTTCGCTCCGACCCGGTATGGAGAAAAGCCGTGAGGAGCTTATTGAAAAGCTTGTCAGTATTCAGTATGAGCGTAACGATATAAACTTCATCCGCAACAAATTCCGTGTGCGTGGTGACGTTGTTGAGATTTTTCCTGCATATTCGTCCGATACGGCAATACGTGTCGAATTTTTCGGCGATGAGATCGACCGTATAAGTGAAATAAACGTGCTCACGGGTGACGTGAAGGCTGTGCTCAGCCATGCGGCGGTATATCCCGCATCGCACTACGTTATTCCGCAGGAGAAAATGGAAGAGGCAATAGGCAGAATTTTTGACGAGATGACATCTGTTTATGCAAATTTTGTCGAAGAAGGCAAGCTCCTTGAGGCACAGCGTATCAAGCAGCGTACGGAGTATGATATAGAAATGCTGCGTGAGACGGGCTTCTGCAAGGGAATAGAAAATTACTCCCGTGTGCTTTCTGGTATGCCTCCCGGCTCTGTGCCGTTTACGCTGCTCAACTATTTCCCCGATGATTTTCTGCTGTTTGTTGACGAATCGCACGTTACACTTCCGCAGGTAAGAGGTATGATAGGCGGCGACAGAGCAAGAAAAGAGAATCTTGTGAATTTCGGCTTCCGCCTGCCGTCGGCTTTCGATAACAGACCGCTGACCTTTGATGAATTCTACGTTCGTACAGGTCAGAAGATTTTTGTCAGTGCAACTCCGGGCGAGTTTGAGCGCAACAAGAGTGCACAGATTGCCGAGCAGCTTATCCGCCCGACAGGTCTGCTCGACCCCGAAATTTCTGTCAGACCTACAGACGGACAGATTGATGACCTGCTTGGTGAAATCAATAAACGCACAGCTAAGGGTGAGCGTGTGCTTGTAACCACGCTTACAAAGAAAATGGCAGAAAACCTTACGGATTATTTTTCCGACATGGGTGTAAACGTGCGTTATATGCACCACGATATTGACACAATTGAGCGTATGCAGCTCATACGTGGGCTTCGCCTGGGCGAGTTTGATGTGCTTGTCGGTATCAACCTTCTGCGTGAAGGTCTTGATATACCCGAGGTGTCTCTTGTGGCGATACTCGATGCAGATAAAGAGGGCTTCCTTCGAAGCGAAACCTCACTTATTCAGACAATAGGCCGTGCGGCACGTAACGCAAACGGTGAGGTAATAATGTATGCTGACAGCGTAACTCCGTCTATGGAGCGTGCACTTGACGAAACTGCACGCCGCCGTGAAAAGCAGATGGCTTACAATGAAGAGCACGGCATAACTCCGCAGACAATTATAAAAGACGTATCCGAAATTCTTGAAATTTCATCGGGTGCTGACAGTGTCAAGGCGGACAAACAGCTCAGCCGTATTGAGCGTGAGCAGCTTATAAAACAGCTTACCAATGAGATGAAGGCTGCGGCAAAGATACTCGAATTTGAGCACGCCGCACAGCTGAGAGACAGAATTGAAAAACTCAGACGAGGTAAATAAATGAGAGAGAAAAAAATACTGGTAAAAGGAGCAAGAGCTCACAACCTTAAAAATATTGACGTTGAAATTCCGCGCGATAAGCTCGTCGTTTTTACGGGTCTTTCGGGCTCGGGTAAATCTTCACTTGCATTTGATACGATTTATGCCGAGGGTCAGCGGCGCTATGTCGAGTCGCTGTCAAGCTATGCAAGACAGTTTTTAGGCCAGATGGAAAAGCCCGATGTCGATTATATAGAGGGTCTGTCACCAGCAATTTCAATCGACCAGAAAACAACATCAAAAAATCCTCGCTCAACGGTAGGTACTGTAACCGAAAT
Source organism: Clostridia bacterium (assembly GCA_017399065.1). GTDB lineage: Bacteria > Bacillota > Clostridia > Oscillospirales > Acutalibacteraceae > UBA8612. The sequence continues at coordinate 63,278 of JAFQEL010000028.1, forward strand.
TTACGATTATCTTCGTCTGTTGTGGGCTCGTGTCGGCGTGCCACACTGTCCCGAGTGCGGCAGAGAAATAAAGAAGCAGACAGTTGATGATATTGTCGGCAAGATTCTTGAGCTGCCTGAGGGTACAAAGCTTCAGATTCTTGCACCTGTTATACGAGGACAAAAGGGCGAGCATATTAAGGTGTTTGAGTCAGCGCGTAAAGGCGGCTACGTACGTGCACGTGTTGACGGTAACCTGTATGAGCTTACCGAAACAATAAAACTCGAGAAAAACAAGCGTCACGATATTGAAATTATAGTTGACCGCCTTGTTGTCAAGGAGTCAATCCGTTCAAGACTTGCGGATTCGGTTGAAACTGCGGCGAGTCTTGCAGAGGGTCTTGTGCTCTGTGATGCTATAGGCGGTGAAGAGCTGCTGTTTTCGCAGAATTATGCCTGCCCCGACCACGGCACTTGCATCGAAGAGCTTGAACCGAGAATGTTCTCGTTCAATAATCCTTACGGTGCGTGTCCGACCTGCTCGGGTCTGGGTATATTTATGAAGATCGACCCTGATATAATAATTCCCGATAAATCGCTTTCAATAAACGGCGGTGCAATCAAGGCAAGCGGCTGGAGTATTACCGACAGCGGAAGTATTGCAAGAATGTATTTTGAAGGCCTTGCAAAGCACTATAAATTTTCGCTTGATACACCGATTGAAGAACTGCCTAAAAAAATTATTGATATAATTCTCTACGGCACAAACGGCGAGAAATTCACAATGGAGCGTAACACCCAGTTTATGCAGGGCACGTACCGCTCCGACTTTGAGGGCGTGCTCAACAATTTACAACGTCGCTATAACGAAACAAACAGCGATGCAATGCGTGGCGAGGTTGAGCAGTATATGTCCGAGCAAGCGTGCCCGGACTGTAACGGCGCAAGGCTCAAAAAAGAGGTGCTCTGTGTAACCGTCGGTGGTATGAATATCGAAGAGTTTACACGTATGCCGATTGCCGAAGAGCTGGATTTTATCAATAATCTCGTTCTTTCCGAGCGTGATATGAAGATTGCAAGGTTAATTCTGCGTGAGATAAGAGAGAGACTCAGCTTCCTTATGAGTGTTGGTCTTGAGTATCTTACCCTTGCAAGAGGTGCAGGTACACTTTCGGGCGGCGAAAGCCAGCGTATCAGGCTTGCAACGCAGATCGGCTCATCTCTTACGGGCGTGCTGTATATCCTCGATGAGCCGAGTATAGGGCTTCATCAGCGTGACAATTCGCGCCTTATCGAAACTCTCCGTCACCTGCGTGATATTGACAATACGCTTATTGTTGTTGAGCACGATGAAGAGACCATTATGAGTGCCGACTATGTTGTTGATGTCGGTCCGGGCCCCGGTATTCACGGCGGCGAAATTGTATGCAGCGGTACACCTGAAGAGATTATGCAGTGTGAAGAATCTGTTACGGGTCAGTACCTTAGCGGAAAGAAGAAAATTCCTGTGCCCGAGAGTCGCCGCAAGGGTAACGGAAAGAAGCTCGAAATTATAGGTGCGAGGGAAAATAATCTCAAAAATATTGACGTTAAAATACCTCTCGGCACTCTTACCTGCGTTACGGGTGTTTCGGGCTCGGGTAAATCGTCGCTTATTAACGAAATACTCAACAAAAAGCTTGCGGCAGAGCTTAACGGAGCGCGCAAGTATGCAGGTAAGCACGATAAAATAAAAGGCGTTCAGCATCTTGATAAGGTCATAAATATCGACCAGTCGCCAATCGGCAGGACACCTCGCTCAAACCCTGCAACCTATACGGGCGTGTTTACCGATATACGTGATTTGTTTGCGGCAACGACCGATTCGAAAATCCGCGGCTATAAGGCAAACCGTTTCTCTTTCAATGTCAAGGGCGGCAGATGCGAGGCTTGCCAGGGTGACGGTATTGTCAAAATTGAAATGAATTTTCTTGCCGATATATATGTGCCGTGTGACGTCTGCCACGGTGCACGCTACAACCGTGAAACGCTTGAGGTTAAATACGGCGGCAAGTCGATTTACGATGTGCTTGAGATGACGGTTGAAGAGGGCTTGTCTTTCTTCTCTGCAGTGCCGAAGGTGAAGCGTAAATTACAGACGCTCTACGATGTTGGTCTAGGCTATATCAAAATCGGTCAGCCTGCAACCACACTTTCGGGCGGTGAAGCACAGCGTGTAAAGCTTGCGACCGAGCTTGCGAGAATTGCTACGGGCAAGACGATTTATGTTCTCGACGAGCCTACAACGGGTCTGCATACAGCCGACGTGCACAGGCTGATAACAGTTTTACAGAAACTGGTTGACAGCGGAAACACAGTGCTTGTAATCGAGCACAATCTTGACGTTATCAAAACAGCCGACTATATCATCGACCTCGGACCTGAGGGCGGTAACAAGGGCGGCGAAATTGTAGCCTGCGGCACACCAGAAGAGGTTGCCGAATGTGAAAAATCATATACGGGTCAGTATTTGAAGAAGATGCTGTAAAAAAATAAACGCTTGCAAAGGCTTTGAAGTGCCCCCTGTCAAGTAGACAGACGAAAAAACAAAAGAATATTTAATTGAGTGGATTCCACCTTGCAGCGCAGCAAGGTGGAATTTTTATGCTGCAGCTGTATGGAATTCCATAGGTGTCATACATTTCAGCTTTA
>JAFQEL010000029.1 GCA_017399065.1 Clostridia bacterium
GTATTGTTTGCAGTTTCAAGAGTTGTTCTTCGCTGACAGAGATTATAGTTGAAGAAGGCAACACGAATTACGTTTCTGATGAGTACGGTGTTCTTTATACTGCATCTTTTGCTGCACTTAAATCTTATCCTGTAGCATCGGTTCGGGAAAGCTATACCGTTAATGAGGCAACTGAGACAATTGCTAAAAATGCTTTTTCATACAATGAGAATCTCAAAACCGTAATTCTTCCCGAAGGTGTTGAAAAAATCCAAGGCGATGCATTTTACAGCTGTAAAATGCTTGAAACTGTCGTAATTCCCACAACTGTTACAACAATCGGAACAGATACAGATGCGTTTGGCAATTGTGCTTCGCTTAAAAACGTGACTTATAACGGCTCGGAGCACGACTGGATGCTCATTTACGATAATGAACTGCAAAACCTTGACGGGGTTACTTATAACTTCCTCAGTCAGGCTGAAAACAACGGGCACACCTACGAGCTGATAACCGACATTGAGCCCACCGAGACACAGCACGGCGAAAAGGCTTACTCCTGCTCCTGCGGTATGTCTTACTCTGAGCTTCTGCATAACTATATCGTTGACCCCAATATGCCCGAGGTGCCGCCCACCTGCGGCTCTAACGGCAAGAGATATTATATCTGTACGGTCTGCGGCGATGAACACGCAGAAGTGCTTCCGAAAGGCGGCGACCACCAGTATACCTGGGTGCTCGATTACGCTCCGACTGCTACGGAATCCGGTCTGAAGTGGAACCGCTGTATTTACTGCGGAACTAAAGCAGGCTGGGTAATTCCTGCAACGGGCTTTGAGTGGGACGAGAATATTCAGATTGATTTTCTCAACGGTATCATTTACGGTGTTGCACCCGGCCTTGAAACAATGGACGGATGTACACAGTTTGTAACTGACACCTATTCGTGGAGCTATGATATGCTGTATGACCGTATAGGTACGGGCTCGGAGATTACCGTTATGGATGGCGAAAACAAAATCTCCACCTACACGGTTGTGGTTTACGGCGACGTTGACGGTAACGGCTGGCGCGATGCAAACGATGCTTTCCTCGTCAATATGATAGCGTACGGTCTTATCGACCCGTATTATCTCGACGAAGCAGTCAGAAAGGCTGCCGATTGTAATCGCGATGATATGATAAACGAGACGGATTTTGAACTGTTGATGTGGGCGGCATTGAAGCTCGATGAGATAGATATGCAAGCTTCTCAGGCAGAGCTTGTTACTCAGACGGCTTATATCGAGTATCTTTCAGTTATCGACCAGAGCGTTGGCTTTGATGCCGAAGCCAACGATGAAACGGTTGATAGCACTGCAGGAAACGCTCCTAACCTTTCCGAAACAGAAATTGAATTTGATTTAGAGGCGATAGTCGCAATGATTATCAATATCTTCAAAAAGTTTTTCGAGCTTGTTATCTCTCTTGTATTTTAAATAAAACTCAACTTTGTAAAGGAGGCAAGACTATGGGATTTCTTGAAAGAGCAATACGCCGTGGCGTAAGCGAGGGAATAGGCAAAGCCGTGGGCGATGCGATTTCCAAGGCGATTGAGCCCACCGCAACCGAATTTGCCAACAAGGCGGCAGAGCATTTCGACAGCGCCGCACAGAACACGCAGCAGACCGTCCGCTCAGCAAGCGGCCTGGAGGGTGCTTTCGCAAACCTTGAGCGAGCCGCACAGGGCTACGCAACGAAGATGAGCGAGAACATAAAGGTCTGCCCCAACTGTGAAAAGGCGACCGATGCTTCCAAAACCTTCTGCCCCGAATGCGGAGCAAAGCTGCCCGAAACAACGGTTGCACAGGGCACAGTCTGCCCCAACTGCAACAAGCAGAACACCGTAGGCACAAAATTCTGTGAGGACTGCGGAACAAAGCTGCCTGCCGCTGTTGAGCAGGAGGCTGCCGCCAAAGCAAGAGACGAAGCCGTTATGCTCGAATGGGACGAAAAGCTGCCCCAATTTCCCAAATGGAGCTTCGGCGGCTGTAATTACGGAATTGAGTGCTACGAAGAAAACTACTTCTCTTTTTCAGCCGATTTCGGCGGCAACGATTTTGCCGCAAGACAGGCGGTTGACAGCTACAGAAAATATCTTGTACAAAACGGCTTCCATCAGGCAGGCCAGTATCCGAGCATAAATCATCTCTACAAAAGAGTTGACGGTGTGGTTTACCACGTTGATACGGAGCACTGCTTTGAGGGTGACCCCGACTGTCCGACTATCGGCTTTGACAACAGAGAGCCTCCGGGCGGTTACGACTACGTAAAGCCCCAGCCTAAAAAACAGGTAGGCTTAAAGGACTTGTTCGGTTTTTAAAAATAAACCGTACATATAACACACTTAAGGAGGTAATTACTATGAAAAAATTGTTGGCTATCTTACTCGCAACGGTTATGCTGCTGGTTTTCGCTTCCTGCGGCGGCAACGGCGGAAACGAAGACAACACCGAAAAGAACGATGAAAAAATCAACGCTGAAGACGTTATCAACAAAGAGCTTGAGGAAGCTGAAGAACACGACTCGTTCAGCCGGGGTGCAGTTGAGTATTACCTCAAGAAGACAGCCGGCATAAAGCTCGATGAGCTTGAGCCCGATTGGGAATGGAAGCTCAAAAGCGATTATTCCGCTTATGCCGATGATCCTGCTTCGGGCACAGGCCACGCAGTAATCACCTTTACCAAAGCTGAAGGCGAAGTTACGGATGACGAGTTTGATGCGTGGTATAAAAAGGTGTTTGATGCAACCGCAAAGGCTTCCGATGACGGCTACAACATCAGAGGCTACGAATTTGCAGGCGACGGTGAGGATGCACTCGGCGAAGTAACTCTTGATGAAGCTCTTGACAGCTGGCTTATGAAAGGCTGGGGATTCAGAGTTGACGGCAAGAATTACGTTGTTTACGTAAGCGACGAGTACGACAAAAATAAAGACAGCGAGCTTGGCAAGCTGTTCTATTATGACGGCGCAAAGGTTGATATCGGCGTAGGCTTGCAAAAGAGCTTCAGCGACACAATGGATGAAGCAGAAAAATATATGTCCGAAAACGAAGACGAAATCAGGGACGCTATCAAGGATTATCTGGGTTAAAAACTCATATTAATTAAACTAAGGAGGAAAGAATTATGTTAACTTGTAAACAGTGCGGCACACAGGTAGAAGATGGCTTGAAGCATTGCACAAATTGCGGTGCTCCGTTAGAAATACCCGCAGAGCAGAAAAATATGCCTGCAACAGATATTTCTGCAAAGCTTAAAAATCTCAACAACACACAGGATACAACGTCAGAGTATGATGCTGACGATATTGCGCGAAACAGAGTGTTTGCAATACTTGCGTATTTCGGTCCGTTGGTATTTATCCCGATGTTTGCCGTAAAAGGCTCTAAGTATGCACGCTTTCATGCCAACCAGGGCTTGACTCTGCTTATTGCTTACGGTGCGTACGGTGTAGCATACGCAATACTCGCAGTGATAATCGCTCTAATATCCTCCAAGCTTGCCTTTATCCTTACGCTGGTCAGCCTGGTAGGTGTGCTGTTCACGGTGTTGGCAGTAATTGGTGTTGTAAACGCCGCTTCCGGTAAGGCAAAAGAACTGCCTTTAATCGGCAAATTTAAAATTTTGAAGTGATTTAAAAAGGTTATTTGATAAGTGTCATAACTAAACTCGCAGGCAACATTTTTTCGATGTTGCCTGCTTTATCATTTGTGTTTCTTTTTTGTTTTCCCTCTCTGACTATACGGCTTTTCATATGCTTTGATTTTTTGAGGATATTTCTTTGCTTAATGCATATTAATCCATAACAAATATTGGTAAGATTGTGTTCAAAAATGTAACTCATCAGTAAGATTAGTTATAAAAAATCGGGGCTGTTCTGAATGAAATAGTATAATGATGGTAGACACAAAAAAGTGTCTACCATCATTTTTTATGTTAAGATAGAGAAAAGGAGCTGAAAGAAATGGGAAGACCAAAAGGCGGAACAAACAGAAATCATAGCAAA
>JAFQEL010000030.1 GCA_017399065.1 Clostridia bacterium
CTGCTAATAGCATTCTTTTTGAATGTTCTCCTTTTGCTTAGCTGTGCTGTTGGTAGCCGCACTCTCTGCAAGAGGAGTTTTCTTTTCATCGCTAAAGCTTTTTCGGAACCCCTGGCACAGCCAGGGGTTTTCAAATACAAAGAGAGCTGCCGCATTTTTAAGTGCGACAGCTCTTGATTTTATGCTGTGATTTTATCTATTGCCTCAAAAATCTGAGCAATGAGCTTACTGAATCCGTCAGTTACAGCAGACATATCTGCACCTGTCAGCTTTGATATAAGCTCCGCAAAGTAATATGGTAAATCGCTGAGAATTGCAAAAATCGAAAGCATATGTTTTTCCTCCTTATTCCTTTTTGTTTATTATACACCATATTATCCGGCTGTAATTTCTCAATAAGAATTTTGAGCGAAGCCAATTTTTTCTTCGTATACAAAAATTTTAAATAATAAGCTTTCACTTTGCGGTGCAGATTGCTTTTTTCAGGTGTTTATGTTAAAATCCTATATATAAATTTTTCAGGGAGGTTAGACAATGGCTGCTACGGCTACCGCAGAAAAAAGCAAGCTTCAGCGTAAAACAGAAAAAGAAATCAAAAAATGGGAAAGGCACAAAAAAAGTCAGAGCAATAAAATTTATTTTGCTTATATAGTTTTCATAATCACACTAATCTATGCTACCGATGAAATCGCTTCACAGATCGGTATGCTTATGAAGAGCGATATAGCCTCCGACCTTATGGCAAAATTCGGCGACAGCTCTGTAGGCAAGCTCGACCTTGTTTCAAGCCTTGCCATTCCGTTTCAGGCTATAGGTCTGCTTTACAGGCCGCTTGCTGACCGTTGGGGCAGAAAGAAATTTCTCATCATCAATACCTTCGGTATGAGCTTTGCTCTGTTTCTGATTTTCTTATCAAATAACCTTGCGGTCTATCTTATCGGTGCGTGTATGATACAGTTCTTTATTCCGCACGATATGCATGTAGTTTATATTATGGAGTCATCTCCGTCAAAGCACAGAGCGCGTGTGTATTCGGTCATCAAGTTTTTTGCCAATATGGGCGTTATGCTCGTACCGCTGCTCAAACGCTGGCTTATCAGTGCGGCCGGCGACAGCTACACCTGGCGAATGGTTTATTTCATTCCTGCCGTAATCGGTCTTGTTGTAAGCTTTATAGCTCTGCTTGGTGCGAAAGAAACTCCTGCGTTTATTGAATCCAGACTCAACTACCTCAATATGACCGACGAGCAAAAAAATGCTCTCAAACAGAGCAAAAAAGCTGAAAGCAAGCAGGGCGGTCTTATTCCCGCACTTAAATTTGCACTCGGTCACAAACAGCTTCGCTGGCTCTATATCGTTTCCGCTCTTGCAAATATCGGCTTTTACGCCAGCATCAATTACGAGCCGATTCTCACGTACGGCTATCAGGACAGCGGCATTGCAAACGCAGCCGATATAGCCAACACAGCACTTATTCTTTTCCCGATAGGCTCTGCCGTTGCACAGGTGCTTATGGGCTTCGTGTCTGACTGGCTCGGCAGAAAAACCGCTGCCATAATCACCGCATTCAACTGTCTTGTCGGCTTCCTCGGATTTACTCTCGGTGCAAAATACGGTCTCAACCCTTATGTTATCGGCTTGCTCAGCGGTGTATTTGTAGGCAGCTATTATTCGGTTAACGATGTGCTTATTATGATGATTGGCGAATCCTCTCCGACCAACCTGCGTTCGTCATCTATTTCTGCTCAGTATATAGTCACCGCAATCGGCTTCGGTATTTCACTCGGCATCGGTACTCTTTGCGCAAACCTGCTGGGCAACAGCCTCATCGGTATGGCTACACTCTGTATGCTCGTTCCCGGCTTCGTTTCAGCCCTCGTTGTTATGTTCAAGAACGTAGGTGAAACCAAGGGTATCAATATGGACACCGTCACCGGAGCAGAGTGGGATTAAAATCATTATCATTTCAAAACAGCTGAATTAAGCAAATATCCCCGGATTTCACAGTTGGTGAAGTCCGAGGATATTTTTTATTTTCAAACCAGCTTTTTCAGCCTTTCAATCGTTTCCGCATCACATTCGGGTGTGTTGCTCAGCGGAAATTCGAGGCCCAAGTCCTTGTATTTCTGTTCGCAAAGCTTACGGAAAGGCAACAGCTCAATTTTAGTCAGCTTCTTCACAGCCGAAGCAATTGATACAACAGCTTTTATATTTTCCTCACTGTCGGTCATACCGGGCACAACAACGTGCCTTATAACAACGTCCGCGTCGGTTTTGTTGCACTCGATAATAAACTCTTTCACCGTATCAAGCCCTATACCGATATGTTTTTTGTACTGCTCATCGGTCGGAAATTTAATATCGCACAGCACCGTATCGGTGCTTTTTAAAACACGCCTTACGGCATCGGTAACCTTTACACCTGCCGTATCTAATGCAGTTGTTATTCCCTTCTCGTGCAACGCCTCAAAAAGCTCTGCAACAAATTCAGCCTGCATAAGCGGCTCACCGCCCGAAACGGTAACACCGCCCTTTTCGCCGAAATATGTCCTGTACCGCTCAGCTTTTGCAACAATTTCATCTACTGTGTGTTCCGTACCGCCGCTGAAAGGCCTCGTGTCGGGATTATGGCAGTAAGGGCAGTTGTACGGACAGCCCTGCAAAAACACAATAAACCTTATGCCCGGTCCGTCAACCGCACCGAAGCTCTGAAAAGAATGAACTTTGCCGACTGTGCTCATACTGCACCTCCCATTATAATTTGAGGAGAGGTTTCCCTCTCCCCTTTTATCAGTTGTTTATTACCCGTGCCTCGGTGTCTCAACTTCACTTTGAGGAAGCTGATTCATTGAGGTATTTTACATGCAGCAGTGGAATGTACGTGCAATAACTTCTTTCTGCTGCTCTTTGGAGAGCTTGTGGAAGTTGACCGCATAACCCGAAACACGTATTGTAAGATTGGGATATTTCTCGGGATGCTCGGATGCATCAATGAGCATCTCACGGTCAAATACGTTGATGTTGATGTGCTGTGCATTCTGACCGAAGTAGCCGTCAATAACCTGACTGAGGTTTTCGTAGCGTGTTTCATCGTCGCCGCCGAGAGCCTGAGGCACAACGCAGAATGTGTTTGAAATACCGTCCTTACATACGTCGTAGGTCAACTTTGCAACAGAGTTGAGTGAAGCGAGTGCACCGCTTGCATCTCTGCCGTGCATCGGGTTTGCACCGGGAGCAAAGGGCTCGCCTGCACGTCTGCCGTCAGGTGTGTTACCTGTTTTCTTGCCGTAAACAACGTTTGATGTAATTGTAAGGATAGAGAGTGTATGCTCAGCGTTTCTGTATGTGGGCACCTTCTTGAGTTCCTCAAAGAAGAGACCGACCTGCTCTTTTGCAATAAGGTCTGCTCTGTCGTCATCGTTGCCGTATTTGGGGAAGTCACCTTCGGTTACAAAGTCTGTGATAAGGCCTGTTTCATCACGGACAACCTTTACCTTTGCATACTTAATAGCGGAAAGTGAATCCGCAAGAACACTTAAGCCGGCTACACCGAAAGCCATATAACGGTGAACGTCACTGTCGTGAAGAGCCATCTGCACCTTTTCGTATGCGTATTTATCGTGCATATAGTGAATCATATTCATCGCCTTGACATAAGTCTTTGCAAGCCAGGGACGGTAAATATTCATCAGCTCAATAACTGTATCGTAATCGAGGTATTCGCCCTCAAACTTCTTGCCTGCGGGAGCAACCTGCATACCGCTCTTCTCATCCTTACCGCCGTTAAGGCTCATAAGAAGAAGCTTTACAAGGTTTGCTCTTGCGCCGAAGAACTGCATATCCTTACCGACTCTCATTGCTGAAACACAGCAGGCAATAGCATAGTCATCGCCGTAAATCGGGCGCATTACATCGTCATTCTCATACTGGATTGAGTCTGTATCACAGCTTACCTTTGCAGCAAAACGCTTGAAAGCATGGGGCAGGCCCTGTGACCAGAGTACTGTCATATTGGGCTCAGCAGAGGGATTGAGATTGTAGAGTGTGTTGAGAATACGGAAGGAAGATTTTGTTACAAGTGTTCTTCCGTCTTCACCCATACCGCCGATTGCCTCTGTAATCCACATCGGGTCACCTGCAAAGAGCTCGTTGTATTCGGGTGTGCGGAGATGACGCGCCATACGGAGCTTCATAACAAAATCGTCAACGATTTCCTGAATCTGTTCTTCTGTATAAACACCGTTTGTAAGGTCACGCTCAAAGTAAATATCGAGGAAGGTAGAAACTCTGCCAAGGCTCATTGCCGCACCGTTCTGCTCCTTGATTGCACCGAGATATGCAAAGTAGAGCCACTGAACAGCCTCTTTTGAATCCTTAGCAGGCTCGGAAATATCGTAGCCGTACATAGCGGCCATTTCCTTGAGCTTACCGAGGAAAGCAATCTGCTGGTAAAGCTCTTCAAGTCTGCGGATTTCCTCTGCAGTAACGTCCTGAGCCGCAAGCTCAGCCTTGTCCTTCTGCTTTTCTTCAATAAGCTTGTCTATACCGTAAAGAGCAACACGGCGATAGTCGCCGATGATTCTGCCTCTGCCGTATGCATCGGGCAGACCTGTGATGATGCCTGTGTGACGTGCCGCACGGATTTCATCGTTATATACGCGGAAAACACCGTCGTTATGAGTTGTACGGTAAGTGAACTCCTGCTCAATTTTATCACTGAGCTGGTAGCCGTATGCCTTACAAGCCTTACGAGTCATATTGATACCGCCGAAGGGGTTGACACCTCGTCTGAGCGGAGCATCAGTCTGCAAGCCGACAATAATCTCATTTTCTTTATCGAGATAGCCGGGTGCATAAGCTGTAAGTGATGTTACAGTTTCTGTATCAACGTCGAGCACGCCGCCGTTTTCGTGCTCTTTTTTAAGAAGCTCATCAAACTTTGCATATACAGCCTTTGTTCTTTCCGTAGGGCCGCAAAGGAAGCTCTCGTCACCCTCGTACGGTTTATAGTTAGTCTGGATGAAGTTACGGACATCTATTCTCTTCTTCCAGTTACCGCTTACAAATCCTTTCCACTGTTCAAACATCATAAATCTCCTTTCTCTATCTTTGCTGTTTAAACAAAAACAGGCAACACTCCGCACTTACGGAATGTTGCCCAGACGATCGACATACATCATATAAAACCTCACCGTGGTAATCTCCACGCAGGCTAACGCCCGTTTTCGTCAGAGGCTTCATTTCGTTTGCAAAAAGATTGTAACACAATATATAGTGTTTCGTCAAGCAGGTTAATGACAAAATAAGCTAAATATTTAACAAGTTTTTTTGTTAAAGATATACACATCCGTGCGGAGCACGTCAGCACTCCGCACGGACTTTCAAAGGGTATAGTGCTCAGAGGTCAGTTATGTCAGCAGCCACAGCCACAACCGGAATCTCTGCCGCAGCCGCAACCGCAGTTGTTGTTACAACCGCAGCTGTCGCCGTTACCGCAGCAGCACAGGAGAAGGATAAGAATGATAATCCATGAACAGTTGCCGTTACCGAAATTGCATCCCATGATCGTTTCCTCCTTTCTTCTTACACCACATACTATGGCAAAGGGAGGAAATGTGTTACACTTTTATTTCACTTTATTTTCCTTGTGCACACGCACAAGTGAAAGAATAAGCATCACTACGGGAAAAACAGCCGCAAAAGCGAAACCGTATTTGATATCCGACCCGAAAGCATCGGCAATTCTGCCTGCAATCGACGGGCCGGAAGTGCAGCCCGTATCACCTGCAAGAGCAAGCATGGCAAACATCGGCGTACCGCCGAGCGGTATGGCAGCACTCGCCATACTGAAAGTACCGGGCCACATTATGCCGACAGCAAGACCGCAGAGTGCACAGCCGCAGAGCGAAAGCAGAGGATAGGGCGAAAACACCGTAACAGCATAAGCCGCAACACAAAGTGCACTGCTTCCCGCCATAAATTTAGAAAGTGAAATCTTCGAACCGAACTTGCCGTAAAAGACACGGGCTATACCCATAAACACCGCAAACATACAAGGGCCGAGCAGGTCACCCATAGCCTTTGATACGCCCAAACCTTCTTCCGCAAAAGCAGAAGCCCACTGACTCATCGAAAGCTCGCTTGCACCTGCACAAAGCATCATAAAGAAAAACACAACAAAAGTTTTGTTCTTAAACATCGAGAACAGACCCGAATGTCCTTCTTCACCCGGCAGTGCATTAATCGGCACACGCATATAAAGGAACGCGTTTACAAACGGTATCAGTGCCCAGAATACGGCAACCGCACGCCACGAGCCAATGCCTGCAAAGCGGAAAACAAGAGTAGACACGAGCACAACAGCCATCTGACCCCAGCAGTAGAAGGAGTGAAGCAGACTCATAGCAGAAGCCTTGTTGTCACTCGGGCACGCTTCTATAATTGGGCTGACAATAACCTCTATAAGTCCTCCGCCTATCGCACTGAGGATTGTTGCAATAATCAGCCCGATGTACGGCGTCATTATGTACGGCAATACCCCAAGCAGTGCAAGACCTGCGGCACAAAGGAAATGAGCCAGCACCACAAGCGGGCGGTAGCCGATTTTATCGACAAAGCGTGCCGCCGCAAGGTCGGTGAGAAGCTGCACACCGAAGTTGAGTGCAATCATAAGGCTCAGCTGTGACAGCGAAATACCGAATTCATTGCCGAACATAACGAAAAGCAAGGGCGAAAAGTTATTGACTATCGCCTGCGAAACGTAACCTATATAACAGCTTATAACTGTACCTTTGTAGCCGGTTTTACGCATAAACATTCTCCGTACATTATAAATATAGTATACATTATGTTATCACAACCTGAAAAACTCAAGGAAAAAGCACTGCCCTGACGAAACAAAGCAGTGCTTTTAAAAACTTTCAGATAAATCTTATGCAGCTATATCAGTCAAGAATATTGACAAAGCCCTTTGCACCGAAGATTGCATAAACTGCATCGTTGAGAGCCTTAAGTGCACCGTTAAGGATCTCGTCACCCTTTGTGGGCTCTGCAGGAGCATCATAGATGCCGATTTCGACCATCATTTCTTCAACTGCAGCAATATAAGGATCGTCAACTTCGGGATCACAGATGGGGTTCTCCATCATCTTGTCTGCAGCGTCGAGAACAGCCTGCTGTTCAGCCGTAAGCTCATAGCCCGTTTCCGCACAGTATCTCTCAAGATCGCCGAGGTTATATCTTATGTAGTTCCTTGTGTTTCTTGCACCGTTGAACTGCGGGAAGTAGTAACCGTCTTCCTCAAGGTTGTCACAGTCAGCAACAGTCTTTACGTTACCTGTAGCAAGCTCGATTGCAAGTGCGATTGCAACGTTGTTGTATTCGAGCTCGTGCTTCTGCTGATAGAAGAACCAGGTTGCATCCTTGCGGATTGTTGTAGAAATATCGATTTCCTTATCAGGTGAAAGCTCTCTGCCTTCAGTATCCTCAAACTGTGTGCCTGCAGGTACGAAAGATGTACCGGGAGCTGTAGAATCGATGTTGATAATTTCGTCGGAGTTTGTCTCAGCAGCGCTCTTCATAAAGCCAAATGCACTGTAGTCGGATGTGATTGCACCGAAGGGAAGACCGTAACCGGAGATGAAGGAGAATGTAACGCCCTCTTTCTCAAGGTTTTCCATTGTTGTGTTAAGATTCTTCTTTGCTTCCTGGAAAGCATCAGCCTCTGCCTTAACTACATCTGACTTAATGAGGTCCTTAACACCGTCATACTTGTCAATCGGGATAAGGTTGCAGAGAGAGGGAGTTGCGCAAAGAAGCTCTGTTGCAATTGCACCGAGTGCAGCATCAACAAAACTTCTGAGAGTTTCCTTGGGGAAAATACGCAGTGCAACGTTTACAACGTAGCCCCAGGGCTCGCCGATAAGGTCGGAAAGAAGACCGTTGTAGAAAAGGTCTGCAGAGTTGTCTGCATAGTTGCGGGCAAGAAGGTCAGCAACAACGTCACTGCCGTCCCATGCGCCAACGATACTTACAACGCGGCGGATGTGATTCTTTGCGACTGTGGGATATGCATCCATATAAGCTGTAACAACGGAAGCGCCCATACTCATGGGAACAAGAACAACGTCTGTTGCACCGAGCTCCTTAGCGTTGTCGCTTGCAAGGATTGTTTCGATAAACTCATGCATCTCTTCAACGTTCTTTGATGTGTAGGAGAATGCGCTGTAGTTGAATACATAGAGGTACTTTTCGTAGTCCTCGCCGAACTTCTGCTCAGCGATATCCTTACAGGGAATTGAGGAGTAGAAGCGGCTCTTAGCTTCGCTCTCAACAGTACCGTCCTCACGGGTAACGGAAGGATACTCGGAAACGGACATAGGATACTTGGGAGTAACTACTCTGGGGTTAGCGTTACCGTCTTCGCCGACAATGTTGAACTTGAAGAGACCTCTGACAATAGCTTCAACCTGAGGCTGTGTGAAAAGGTCAGTTCTGAGAATTGCAGAAGCAAAAAGCTCCATAACAACCGTTACAAGATTGAAGATAGTCATCGGGTCGGAGAAAGCTTCGTCAAAGCTGTTGAAAAGGTTCCACTTTGACTGATACTCACCCTTTGCTATAAGGTCGCCGTAAACTTCAAAATCCTGAAGCCTGTCGCCGTACTGGTCAACATAGCTCTGGTCAAAGAGATAAGAGTAGCTCTGACCGATACCTGTTACGAAAACGACAAGGCTGTTTGTGCCCTCTGCGAAAGCACACTCGAGTGAATCTGCCGTTGTAACTGTGGGCTCGTCAGCATATGACGGAATAATAGCCACAGAAACAAGCATAGCGATTGAAAGAATAATTGCTATTACTTTTTTCATATTTATCCTCCTTACGGATATATATTATCTATTGTATATTACCACTTATTTGATTTATTTTAAATAGCTTTTTTACAGCTTTTAAAAATTTTGCTATTTCAACAAAAATGATACCTGTTTTATATTAAAATTGACTATACCAAAATTAAAACCGATGATGTAAAATTACAGAAAGAAAATACATTTTTCAAGGAGAAAAAAATGAACGGAATTACTGCAAGAGAAAAGCTCGTTACGGATATGAACGAAATAGTAAAAATCCTCGACAACTCCAAGGTTGTACATGTTGGTATGATTGACGGCGACGAGCCGTACGTTGTGCCGATGAATTACGGATATACACTTGAAGACGGCAAGCTCACGCTCTGGCTTCACTGTGCAAAGCGTGGCAGAAAGCTTGACGTACTTCGTGCAAACAACAAGGTTTTCTTTGAAATGGAGTGCGGCATTCAGCCGTTTGACGGTGACATCGCCTGCCGCTACGGTATCAGCTACTCGTCAATAATGGGCAGAGGCACAGCCGAAATCGTCGAGGATACTGAACTCAAAAAAGCGGCACTCACCCACCTTATGAAAACTCAGACGGGCAAGGATTTTGAGTTTGAGGACAAGATGGCATCAATCGTCAGCATAATTAAAATTGATACCGTTGAATTCACCGCAAAGCACAGACCTTTACCGCAAAACTGATTTCCCAATTATACAGACAGATAAAAATACTCGGCAATAGTCTCGGGAGCTTCTTTCATCCCGTTATCAACCCACCACCTGACAGTTTCAACAAAAACGGATGCTATATGATTTATCCGGAAACTGTCGGGTATTTTTTCGCTTTTTTTCAATTCTAACAACTCCGTCTGACTTGCCACAAGTTGCTTAAGATTTTCCTTGAAATAACCTGAAATCAATTCATTGTTAGTACTGCTCAGCAGTTTAAGGATATTGTTATCATTTTTGTGCAAATGCTTAAGCAGATGAAGAAAAACAGCATCGGAAGAATCGCACTCAAAAATATGATTATGTGCAGGCTTTTCTTTACTGACAGCATCAAAAATATGACAGAAAAGCTCTTCACAAAGCTCCTTGAGCAAGAAATCCTTCGTTTCAAAATGAGCATAGAACGTAGTCCTGCCCACATCTGCTCTTTCTATTATTTCACCTACGGTTATGCCTGCAAAATCCTTTTCGGACAACAACTGAATAAAAGCTTCAAATATCGCTTTCCTTGTTTTTCGTATTCTTCTGTCCATACACTTGCCTCCGTACATTTTTTCAAATTTGTTCGCTAACGAACAACAGCGTAAATCTGCATATTGTTTTTGATATTCAATTGACCTATCATATTAGCGAACACTGTGTTCGTTATCATACAAATTATACCTCAAATAATTTGTGCAGTCAACAGGAGGCCGTTATGAAAACCGCTAAATCAATTTTAATCGCTTTTATCCTCAACCTTTCCTTTTCCGTCTTTGAATTTTTCGGAGGAATTCTTACAGGCAGCGTCAGCATTATTTCGGATGCCTTGCACGATACAGGCGATGCAATCAGCATAGGCTTATCTTACTTTTTAGAAAAGAAAAGCAAAAAACAGCCCGACAAGTCTCACACCTTCGGCTATGCACGTTACTCTGTTTTAGGTAGTGTAATCACAACCCTGATTCTGATATCAGGCTCCGTTGCCGTAATATATAACGCCGTAAAAAGAATCATAAATCCTGTTGAAATCGATTATAAGGGTATGATTATCTTGGCCGTTGTCGGCGTAGCCGTAAACCTTGCCGCCGCCCTCTTTACTCATTCGCACGATTCACTAAATCACAAAGCAGTAAGCCTTCATATGTTTGAGGACGTGCTCGGCTGGCTTGCGGTTTTGGTCGGTGCAGTTATTATGAAAATCACAGATTTTTCACTAATCGACCCGATCTTATCAATATGCGTGTCCGTTTTCATCCTCATTCACGCAGTAAAGCATCTCATTCCTGCACTCAATATTTTTCTTGAAAAAGCACCGGACAGCATTGACTCCGACACGGTACGCCGGCACGTTATGTCCATTGAAGGAGTGAGCGATGTAAGCGATATACGCGTATGGAGCCTTGATGAAAATACCGTCTGCGCAACAATGCATATCATAACCGATTCCGACCCGAGTGAAATCAAGTCTGCCGTACGACGAAAGTTATTCAACATCGGTATATATTTTACAACACTCGAATCTGAAACCGTATAAAGTTAAACAAACAACAAGCCCTCGGGATCACAAAAGTCCCAAGGGCTTGTATATTGAACAGCAGAATCAGAGAATAAATCTGAATGCGTAAATTACAACATTTGTAATATTATTAAGAATAAATCTGATAAAAGTGAAAATATACGGAAACTCAAAATCCCAGTCATCAAGTGTATCAAAAGTACCGATGAGTGATGAATCGTAAGTGATTTCGGGATTTTTAAATGCCTTAGTTTCCATTTTCATAATACATAGATTTTTACAGGCTTCACGCAGTGCATTACCGAAGCCGACGGGATCTTTGGCATAGGCAAGCTTTACTGCCGCCTTGTGCTGTATAACTTGAAGTGACCACATACCGGTAAGAATCGTATCGTTGCCGTTATATACTGCGAGCACAGGACTCATATAGCCGCTGCCTGTGAAGTTAGAGGAATAGTCAGAAACAACAAAGCCCTCAAAGCCCCATTCCTCACGGAGCAAATCCTTAAGGAGTGCCGAACTTGAGCCGCACCATTTTGTACCGATACGGTTGTAAGCCGACATAATACCCTTAGGCTGTGCCTCTTTGACGGGAATTTCAAATGCCTTGAGATAGATTTCACGCATCGCCTGCTCATCACACCAGGTGAAAATACCGTTTCTGTGTGATTCCTGGTCGTTGAGCGCGAAGTGCTTGATTGTTGTAACAAGGCTTTCGGAGTTTGCACCCTTTATGATTTCGGCAGCCATAATGCCCGATATAATCGGGTCTTCGGAGAAGTACTCAAAGTTTCTGCCGCCTCTGGGGTTGCGGTGGATGTTTGCGCCCGGGGCATACCAGGTATCTGTACCCATATCAGCCGCTTCTTTACCTGCACCCTTACCCATTTCGTAGGCGAGGTCAACATTCCAGGTGCATCCGATTGCAGTTGCGCAGGGGTAAGCCGTACCGCTGTCGGTATAAACAAGGCCGTTTCTGCCCTTTACGCTTGAGGGTCCGTCGTTATCCATTGTGTGAGGAATGCCGAGTCGCTCAACACCGTGAGTTTCGTAGCCGCCATTGATAACTAGCATTGTCATTTCGTCAAGGGTCAGCTGATCGAGGAATGCGTCCCAAAGGCTCTCATCCTCTGCAACATCCTGCAGGGTTATTGTCTTGTCATACTTGACACCCATCTTCGGTGCTTCACCCTCGGTTGTCGGTTCGGGAACTTTGTCGACATCAATCAGGTAATCGTCTTTGTTAAGCTCACGAAGTTCAGGATAAGTACCGTCAACATCAGCTCTTGACATAATCTCGTAGCCGCTGTAAACATCCTCAAACAGGTTTTCGATTTCGGTACCTGTCGCAAGGTCGTTTTTGATTACCTTTGTCTCTTCAACTTCATAATCAAACGATTCAATATGGTTTCTAACATCGTTTGCAGCGATTATCTTGTATATGCCCTCTTCAAGTATCCATGCTTCGTTATTTTTATAGTCATAGGATGCCATATCGTCTGTCTTAAATGCAACTGTAAGAGTCTCACTCTCACCGGGCTCGAGCATATCTGTCTTTGCAAATCCGCCAAGGCAGATTGCACTCTTTTCAATGCCGCCCTCGGTATACGGTGCACTGTAATAGAGCTGTACAACCTCTTTGCCTGCCGTATCGCCTGTGTTTGTAACCTTAACCTCTACGGTTATGTTTTCACTGTCGAATTCGGTTGATACAACTTCCTTTTCAAAGCTTGTGTATGAAAGGCCATAGCCGAAAGGATACTGCACCTTGTCCTTTGCAAAGGTTTCAAAGTAGCGGTAGCCGATATAAATACCCTCGTAGTATTCAACGAAATTTTTACCGCCGTCATACTCGTAGCTGCCGAAGCATTCGCTTGAGGGATGGTCTTCGATTTTATATGAAATCGTATCGGTAAGTCTGCCCGAGGGGTTGACCTTACCGTCAAGCATCTGCGGCACTGCTGTCATACCGAACTCACCCGGAATCCAGATAATTGCGGCAGCCTTGATGCTTTCGTACTCGTCAATCCAGCCCATTTCCATAACATTACCGATATTGAAAAGCACAACAACATTCTCAAATGCGTCTGTTACCTTTTCAACCATAGCCTTCTCATCGTCAGAGAGGCTGAGAGTTTCGACCGTGTGGTCTGTACCCTCGGCGCTTGTGCGGCTGATAACGATTACCGCTGTATCCGAAAACTCAACAGCGTTGCCGATAACCTCATCTGTAAGATGTTTCGGGTCCATTTCTTCAAGTGTATTCTTAGCAAGAAGCACCTGAAGAAGATTGTTGATAACTGTGTTGTCGGTTTTGGGCAGCTCGTTTGAAAGGCAATGTTTTTCGTAAAGTGCACGAAGCTCTGCGTTATATTCAATTCCCTCCGCCTCAAAAGCTTCGTAAAGCGTTATAGGGTCATCGGTAGTAATTGCACCCGAGCCTGCACCGCCGAAAAACGGACAAACCGAGCCTGCGCCAAAGATGTTCACCTTCTTATTCTCGAGCGGCAGAAAGTTATCCTCATTTTTGAGTAGAACAATACCTTCGCTTTCGATCTGCACTGCAACCTCGCGTGTTTCAGCTATAATAGCAGGGTCAACATCACCGCTTGTAGCAAAAGCAGTAACGCCTGCCAGAAGAGCAAAAGCAAGCAGAAGCGAAATAACCTTAATCATTCTTTTCTTCATAACAAAGCACCTCTTTGCACTTTTATTAGTTTCATTATACATTACGGATTCTGTTTTTTCAATAAAAGAAATATTAATTTTTACAATAAACTTACAGACTGCCGCGAAATTTGCAGTGATATTTTTGATAAATTAAAAGTGATATTGTCCTTCGCACAAACTGTCCGAAGGACAATATCACCTGTCGTAAGACAAATATAACTGTGAAGCAAAAAAACTGCCGGTTTATCGGTTTACTCTGCCGATTTCATCAAACGGCAAATATTCTCTTAACGGCAGAGATTCTGTAAATTGCATTTCCGGAAATATCGCTGTAGCGTTTTACACTACGCTCAACATCGCCAAGGTCTTTATTACGCAAAACAACAAGGTTGCCGTTTATTTTACTGTCTGACGGGTGTAGACCGTTGTTGTCTCAAACAGGCCGCCGGATACCGTAAGTGTATCTTCCTCAATTACAACATTGAATATTGTATCCTTAGAAAGACCAAGTGGCAGAGAATATGTAACTGTAACCTGATTGGTATCACTGTTGACGGTATATGTACCGTTGAGAGAAACAGAGCCAAGGAAAGGAACTGTTCCGCTCAGCGAACCGTCTTCACGGAATGTGATCTGACTGTTGTCCGAAACCCAGGTACCTACGATCTCTTTTTCAAGCTTCGGGGCGAACACCTTGTCACAGCCTGTGAAGCCTGCACCGATACAAGCCATAACAGCAATAACAAGGACAATTGACAAAACTTTTTTCATAATTTGCACACTCCTTTTTATGACTCACTTGTTGTATTATGCGAATCATCTCCGTGAGACGAAGATGAAGAATCGCCGTAACCGTAGCCGTAGTGACCGTAGCCGTAACGGCCGTAACCGCCGTAGCCGTAACCGTAGCCGTATTTATACTTACTGTATGCACCGCGTACGCCGTCTGAGGCAACGTTGTTGAACACACAGCCGATAAGCTCTGCCTTATTTGACGTAATATCCTCAATAACATTGCGGATTCTTGTACAAGCCGAGAAGTTTTCACGGACAACAAGTATTGCCGCATCTGCAAAGTTGGAAAGAATATTCGCATCGGTAACGACAGCCGCCGGAGCCGTATCGATAATTACGTAGTCAAACTCCTCTCTTGCAGCTTTGATTACCTTGTGCATCTGCTGAGAAGAAAGTATCTCTGTAGGCTCATCGTTCGAATGAGCTGTAGTAAGAATAAAGAGCTTATGCTTTTCAACAAATTTTATTGCATCGCTGAGCTCGGTCTTACCGCTGATTACGGATGCAAGGTCGTACTCGGGACTGACGTTAAGATTAAGGAACTTGCTGACAGCAGGCTTACGAAGGTCAGCATCGATAACAAGAACAGACTTACCGTTCTGTGCAAGGCTGAGTGCAAGGTTCATGGAGAACGTCGTCTTACCCTCGTTTTCGCCGGCACTCGTAACAAGAATAACCTTGTGTGATTTTCTTGCGCAGAACGTCTCGACCTTGGTACGTATCGCTTTATACGACTCAATGAATGAGAATCCGAGTGTTCTGTCGGTAATGAGAAGACGGCTTCCCTTGTTTTTCTTTTTACCCTTGCTTCGCACGCTTGCAACCGTACCGATGAGGTTGGATTCAAGCTTCATCTGAATATCCTCAACCGTCTGTACGGTATCGCGCACCGCATTTGTAACAACAACGGCAACAAGTGCAATGGCAAAACCGACAATTGCACCGATTACAGAGTAACGCATTGCAGACTGGCTCGCGTCCGCCGAAACGGGCATATACGGCTCCTCGTACATCTGGAGAGTTGCGTTCGGATAAGCGTAATTTACAACCTCCTGATAGCACTTGGCAAAGCCCGTTGCAATTCCGTATGAACGGGCAGGGTCTGTCGTCGTGATACGGATTATAATAATATTGGTATCTGCCTGATTGTATACGGACATACTTCTGCTTATCTCATCGGCAGTAACTTCAAAACCGCAGCTGTCTACAACACGCTGCAGCATGGTTCGTCCGCGAAGAATATATTTAAACGTATTAGCCATCTGAACAGAGCTGGTAATATCACCGGAGGACACAACGTTGCTCGCCTCCTGATTGTACGTGATAAAGCTCAGATCCGAAGAATAGGTCGGAGTAGTGGTTGCAACGGCAATACCCAGACCGAGCGATGCCATAACGACCGCAGAAATGACAAGCAGCCACCATTTTTTGAGCACTGTTTCAAGCAGATATATTATATTAATTTCAATGCCCTTGGGTGCTGAAGTACTGTTGACATTAGAGTTCAAATCAATCTTCCTTTCCGGTAATCCCTTCTATATCGTGTTATTCGTAAACCCCGTTTTTATATTTGAAATATGACGGAGTGGTTTCACGAAAATCATCCTCATTATTATAAGCACAGATAAACAGATATGCACAGCACAGTGTCATATGGATGTAAACCTGATAGTAGCTTACAAGGCCGTATTCACATACCATAATAACGGCAACCCATACCAGCATAAGCTTTACGAGTGAGCCCGAGCTCTTACGCCATATCTTCAACAGAGAAATTGCAAGATAAAAGTAATATCCGTAAAAAGCAACGAAGCCCACTATTCCGAGATCGGCAAGAATCTCGTAATAGTTGTTATGAGCATAAGTAGAAACACCTATGCGCTGGCCGATCTTGACTATAAAGTTATTGATGCCGTAGCCGAAAAGCGGTTTCTCAAAAAACATATCCTTGGCGTGTTCTATAAACGACTGACGCAGCGACATACTGTAATCACCGCCATCGCTGAAAACGTGATTAAGCATCGACTCGATTCGCACACCTATCGCCGCATAAAGCTCAGGCACGGACATTATAAGGTAAAACAGAACTATGACAAATACCAGAACCATAATGATTCTGAATATAAGATTCCGCCGCTGAGACTTCATAAGTATCATTACCGTTAAGCCGACAACTGACGAAATAAGCGACTTTCTCGAGCCGGTAAGAATAACCATAAACATCTGAAGCAATGTGAATATATAGTACTTTTTTTCCTTACAGTAGAAAGCAAAATAAAACGAAACCAGAACACAGATAGTAAATATCATACCTATCGTGTTCGGATTGAGAGCTGTCGCAGTAAAGCCGAAGCCGCCGCTGAACCACGTATCAAACGGTGTTTTAATCATTATAAAAGCAAGTGCGTATACACCGCCCCACGAAAACATACGCACACATTTGAGCAAGCCCATACGTGTTGCATAGTTCTGAGCCATACAGAACGTAATTACCGTACTCTGCAGCATCTTCGACATAACAAGCATACAGTTAGCCGGATAATCCGCCCACAGTGATGAAGCAAAAGACAGAAGCGTAAATCCGCCGAACCAAAGTGTGAAAGAAGGCACGATAAAGCTGCCCTTGGATTTAAAAAGCAACATCAGCTTGACAACGGTAAGCCCTACGAAAAGGAAAAATGCAAAATAGTAAAAGTAGTTAACACCCTCGCCGACAGAAGGCGTAGCGAACTGTGAACACAGCAACAGAAAGAATCCGGTGTCAATAAAAAAATCCAACCCCGGCTTTTCTTTACCTATTCTTAAAATACCGTTACTGAATGAAAACATAAGGCTCCTTATTTATTTCCGCTGACAGAATTCCTGGCAATTCTGCGGTTACGTATAAACTGAGTTGACTCCTTTATAAGGTCGGAAGGAGACGTAATTGCCGTTCGTATTCCGTAACCTATTGCACCGAGAGGGTTACCGCTGCGAAAGCTTGCCACAGACAACACGGCATAATGCCTGAATCGCACGTACCTGCGCTCTTTTGAAGAAAGCAAATCAAATTTTGTTTTTTTGAGATTATAAAGTGACTTCTCGCCGTTGATCTTATTTTTACCGACTGAAATTCTGCCCTCGTTGTGAAGATACTGGATAATATAGGAAACAGGCAGATATCCTGTCTTTGCACCGTGCTCAAGCATGTCCCACATAAGCATAAAATCCTGCCCCATAGGTACGGAGCGGAAACCGTCGGTTGAAAGGATAAAGCTGCGCTTTATCATAAAGGTTGATGTCGGGCAAAGCGAATGAAGTATATGCTGACGGAAAAGAGCCTCGTTTGAACAATCATCAACATAAGAGTGACGGCGGTACTCTACAAGCTTGCCGTCTGCACTGTGAAGAAAAACATCAGTAAAGCTCATATCGAGATCATTTGCAAGCATAAACGAAAGCTGAGTGTCAATCTTCTCGGGAAGATATACATCATCGTCATCAAGGAAGGTGACATAGTCGCCGCTTGCCACGGCAATGCCTGCATTTCGTGCGGGACCGCCGCCAAGTGACCTTTCGTTTTGTATATAAATGACATTTGCGTTGTTTTCGTATTTTTTCATAAGAGCCTGCGTATCGGCTCTGGCAGGGCTGTCGGGAGAGTTATCGTCAACAACAACAACCTCTGTATGGCGGTACGTCTGTGCCAAAAGAGAGTCTATAGTGCGGCCGAGAAAATGCGGCCTGTTGTGAGTAGGAACGATAACACTTACTTTTGTTGGCACCCATACCACCCCCAATTTTAAAATAGTTCGTCATATTATAGCATATAAAATCGGATTTGTACACCTTTTATTTTATTTTTATCCATCTTTATTTTACTGTTACCTTGCAACCTTGCTTTTACACCGCTGTGAAAAACGGATTTATTCTCTTTCAAGTCAGAACAGCAGTGCTTTTTATCGATTTTCCACGAAATACAGGGAACGAACCTGAGTGCTTTCTATATGCGCATATCGCTTTAATTTGTTATGTATGCAGCGAAAAGCTTCGCTGCCAATATAAAATTTGTTATACCGTACCGGTAATTGTGAGAATGCTGACACCCGGTGTTGTAACCCATACGCCTGTTGCCGGGTCCTGAGCAAACGTTGCAGCCGGCACTGTGATAACACCTGCAACACTTGAGAAAGCACCTGTTATTTCGTCATAGGTGTAATCCGCAGGCTCCGTCCAGGTTTCGCCGTTGAATGTGACGGCAAGATTTGAAAGCACGGGACTGAACGTGTCGGTAATAACAGCAAGGTCGTCAGCCGTTGCGGGTGTATTACCTGTATTCTGAATCACAAAGGTGTAAGTGAGCGTACCGTTTTCCGCTACCGGTACGGGGCTGACGGACTTTGTTACCGAAAGCTCCGGCTCCGATTCTGCGGTAACTGTTTCTTCGGCGGTAACGGGTGTGATTCCGCCGCTCAAGGTTACCGTATTTGTGATTTCAGCGCTTGTTCCAAGCGGTGCATAGCGGTTTGTGCTTACTTCGTAAACGATAGTTGCGTTGCCGTCCGCAGGTACACTTATGCCGTTTATAACAAGATTTGTTCCTTCTGCAGTTACAGCAGGTGCAGGCTGAAGAATACCGTTGATATAATAAGTTACCGTACCTTCATTATAAGTGAGCGGTACAAGTGAGCTTGTATCAAAAGCATACGCACCGAGGTCATCGGTAAGAGTGAGGGCGTTGAAGGGTGTCGTACCCGAGTTTACAACCGATATAATATAAGTCAGGTTGCTGTCTGTGCCGTACTCGTCACCGACAGCGGTTTTTGTGACGGAAAGCACTTCAAGTATCTCGCCGACAGCTATATTTGAGTTTATCACAGAATCGTTGTAAGCGAGCTGTGCCTGATTGGTAAACTGTGCCAAACTTATCATCTCCCATATAAAACTGAGCTTATGCTCTTTTCATACTATGATAACTTGTCTGTTTTCGTGCAGGTCTTTATGCATTTTATATCACACTCTGCTTGACTATTTATTTGTGATAAAATATAATAATCAGTTAGATAACCAAAGCAGTCCGGAGGCGATACAGTGCTCAAGAAAACTCTTATTGCAAAAACAGATGCCGCAGCCGAAAAATCGCAGATTTACAGCGGCAACGGCTGGCGTGTGACCTTCCTCACACCGCGTCTTATCAGATTTGAAGCAGGCAAATTTACAGATATGCCGAGCGTTTCCGTATGGTTCAGACGCTTTAAAAGCGGTAATATGAAGGTTGAAGAAAAAGGCACGGTTATCACAATAGAAACAGACGAAGCCGTCTTCACCGTTAAAAGCCTCAGACCTTACAGCGTATATTTTAAGGATAACGGCAGTACCGAGGTTTTCGCAAAGCAGAAAAATCTCAAAGGTACCTGCCGCACACTCGATATGACAAACGGCAGTGCAAAGCTCGGCGAGGGTTTTATAACAGAAAACGGTGCATATCTGTTCGACGACAGCAACTCTCTGCTGATTGACGAAAACGGCAGATTTGTAAAGCGGGAGGACAACGGACGGGATTACTATCTTTTCGCCTACGGCAAAAACTACCGCGAAACAATCAACGCTTTCTATAATATTTCATCCCGTGTGCCGATGATTCCGCGTTTTGCGCTGGGCGTATGGTGGAGCAGATACCACGCATACACTCAGCAGGAATACCTTGACCTTATGTTAAGGTTTAAAGACGAGGGAATTCCGCTCACAGTCGCAACAGTCGATATGGACTGGCACTGGGTAAAAATCAAAGAAAAATTTGATATGAAGTACAACGGCTGGACGGGATACTCCTGGAACACAGACCTTTTTCCCGACTACAAAGCATTCCTCAGAGAGCTGCACGATATGAACCTTTCAGTAACGCTCAACCTTCACCCTGCTGACGGATTCCGTGAGTATGAGGATATGTACGAAGATATGGCAAAGGCTGTGGGCATTGATCCTAAGAGCAAAAATCCCGTTGAATTCAGCTGCACCGACGATGCATTCTGGAATGCGTACTTTGATATCGGTCACAAGCCTTATGAGCGTGACGGTGTGGACTTCTGGTGGATCGACTGGCAGCAAGGCAAGAAGAGTGACGCACAGGGTCTTGATCCGCTTCTTGCGCTCAACCACTATCACTTCCTCGACAATGCCGAAAACGGCAAGCTGCCGCTCATCCTTTCACGCTACAGCGGTGCAGGCTCTCACCGATATCCTCTCGGTTTCTCAGGCGACACTCTTATCAGCTGGAAATCGCTTGACTTTCAACCCTATTTCACCGCAAATGCCGCGAACGCCGCATACACGTGGTGGAGTCACGACATAGGCGGCCATATGTTCGGCACACGAGATGACGAGCTTTATATTCGTTGGCTTCAGCTCGGTGTATTCTCACCGATTATGCGGCTTCACTCAAGCAATATGCTCGCTCTCGGCAAAGAGCCGTGGAAATACAGCGGCGAGGTATGCCGTGTCGCAAAAGAATGGCTCAACCTTCGCCACAAGCTAATCCCCTACATTTACACGATGGATCACCGCACGCATTATGACGGTGTTGCACTTTGTGAGCCGATGTACTATTCCTACCCAGAAAACGAATCCGCATACAAAGTGCCAAATCAGTTTATGTTCGGCTCCGAGCTTATGGTATGCCCGATTACAAGCCCCAACAGCAAAAAGCTGCTTATGGGCAGCACAAAGGCTTGGATTCCGCAGGGCAGATGGACAGATATTTTCACGCTTAAATCGTATACGGGCGAAAAAACGCTCGAGCTTTTCCGTGAAACCGCAACAATACCGGTACTTGCAAAAGAGGGTGCTATAATCCCGATGTCTGCCGATGAAGGCAACTCATCTTCTAACCCGGAAAGCTTTGAGATATGGGCTTTCTCGGGCAAAGGTGAATTTGTGCTCAAAGAGGACGACGGCTCGGTTGATTTTAAAAATCATACCGCATCAACAAAATTTGAAATCAGCTACGATAACGGCAAGGTCAGCTTCACGGTCCATGCCGCCGAGGGTGATGCTTCCGTTATACCACAAAAGCGAAATTATAAAATCAGAGTGCGTGACCTGACGGTTGACGGTAAAGAGCTTGTATTGGAAATTAAAGATGCCGATACAAATAAAGTTCACACCGTAACGGCAGAAAATGCAAAACGCATTATGGGTGAAAGCAAGCACGAGCGTGCGATACGCATATTCTCACGCTGGCAGGGCTTTTCGCTCAAGAAAGAAATCTGTTGCCGACTTCTCGGTGCCGACGGTGACGTGATGAAAAATCTCGACAAGCTGCCTCTGCCCCACGATGTCAGAGCGGCAATAATTGAAGAATTGGAAAGCGAGTAAGAAATGAGCAAACAAGAAAAACAATCAAACCGATTAAAGCTGTTATGTCAGCTTTTTATATCGTTTGCAAAAATAGGCGTAATGACCTTCGGCGGCGGCCTTGCCATGCTGCCGATGCTTGAGCGCGAGCTTGTAGAAAACAAAAAGTGGGTAACGACAGAAGAAATACTTGATTACTATGCCGTCGGTCAGTGTACACCGGGAATTATTGCAGTTAACACTGCAACCTTTGTCGGATACAAGCAATCAAAGGTACTCGGTGCAATTTTCTCAACAGCAGGTGTGGTTTTCCCTTCAGTTGTTATAATCGCCGTTATTGCTGCCGTGCTTTCTAACTTTGCGGATATTCCTGCAGTACAGCATGCATTTGCAGGTATACGAATTGCAGTCTGTGCACTTATAACGGTTGCAGTTATCAAGCTCGCAAAAAGCAATGTCAAAAATATTGTACAGATTCTCATTGCGGTTGCGGCATTTGTCATAATTGCAGTCTTCGGTGCAAGCCCCGTTGTAGTTGTTGTCGGCTCTGCTGTTGCAGGCCTTGTACTCGGTAAATTCGGGCTTATCGGTAAAAGCAAGGAGGGCGAAAAGAAATGACAATCATTCTCAAAACCATTCTTACCCTCTGCTTTGAGTTTTTCAAAACAGGTCTGCTTGCCGTCGGCGGCGGTCTTGCTACCCTGCCCTTCCTTTCTGAAATGGCAAATAAGTATCCGGACTGGTTTACACACGCTGAGCTTGCCGATATGATTGCTGTTTCTGAGTCAACGCCCGGACCCATAGGCGTAAATATGGCGACCTACGTCGGTTTCCGCGTAATGGGTGATTACGGTTTTGGCTGGAGCATACTCGGCTCAGTGCTTGCTACCGTTTCGCTTGTGCTTCCCTCCCTCATCATTATTGTTGCAATTGCAAAGATGATGAACAAGTATATGGAAAACAAGTTTGTGCAGTGGGCATTCGGAGGACTTCGTCCTGCAGTAACAGGCCTTATTGCCGCTGCAGGCTGGAGCGTTATCGAGCTTACTCTGCTCGACCTTACAAATTTTGATATCACTCGCTTCTGGGATGCAATCAATATTCCTGCAGTGATAATATTTGCTGTCGTGCTCTTCCTTGCAATGTTCAAGAAAACCAAAAAGCTTCACCCGATTGTATTCATCGGTGCGTGTGCAGTGCTCGGCGTAATTCTTAAGCTATGATACTTCAAACCTCTTGGTAATTCTGAAATTCCAAGAGGTTTGTTTTTTTTAGTGTGAGGTTTTATTTATGTGTTTCGTCTAATAGGTGAAAGGAGGGATGACCTATGGATAACGGTGATGAAAGCTACCGCCGTTTTTTGCAAGGTGACGATAAGGCTTTTGTTGAAATAATCAGAGACTATAAAGACGGACTTATTCTTTATATTAACGGATTTGTTAATAATGTTATTACTGCCGAAGAAATTACTGAGGATGTTTTCTTTAAGCTCGTAACAAAGAAACCTAAATTCAAAGAAAAATCTTCGTTTAAAACTTGGCTTTATGCAATAGGCAGAAATACAGCGGTTGATTATCTGCGCCGAAACTCAAAGCAAAAGGAAGTAACAACAGAAGAAATAAGAGAAATTGAAGATGAACGGTTAAGCATAGAGCAAGCCTATATAAAGCAGGAAAGGCTGATTTTAATACATAGGGCATTAGAAAAACTTAAGCCTGAATATAAACAGGTATTATGGCTTGTATATTTCGAAGATTTCAGTCAAAAAGAAGCTGCTAAGATTATGAAAAAATCCGTTCACTCAGTCGAAACACTTGTCTACCGTGCACGTCTCACACTTAAAGCAGAACTTGAAAAGGGAGGTTTTATATATGAAGACATATAATCAAATGGCGGAGGATGTTTTCCGCCGAAGAGATGAATATGAAGCAGTACAAAAGAAAAAGAAAAAAACCGCACAGCGAACTATCGTAAGCATCAGCTGCTGCATTGTTGCCGCAATCTGCATAGGCGTATATCGTCACACCCCTAAAAATCAGTTTAATTCAGGCGGTGGTATGTCAACTGTCGACTCAACTCAACCTTCTCAGGACATTCATGTTGCTCCAAACCAAGAAAAAGAAACAACAAACTTACAGGGGGCTTTACCCATTAAACCCGATATTACAATCAACAATACATCCGAAGAAGAAAAAACAACAGCAAAAGTTGTTGAGCAACCTTCTGAACCGATTGACAGCGACAGAGTTTTCTGCTATTTAAACAAAATCACCGGCAGTATGGCGGCTCACCCCTTATACCGTGACCCTGCACTGCACTATACCGAAGAATACAGCGATACTGTGTCTGCCGAATATTACGGCATTGACCTTGCAAAGCTTTCTGCTTGTATGCCTGAAGGTATGACAATGCACAAGGGAGTACACAAAAAGATTTTTGAAAACAGCGGCACTCTTGTTGAGGAACGTTCGGAGTTTGTATTCAAAGGCGATGATTCACGAGCTGTTTATATAAGAGCAAACCGTCTCGGTCCTGTAAGCGATTGCCTTTATATGAGCGACAGCGATTTGTCAACAACCTTTATGACAAAAGAAAACGGAAAAGTTAAGGTGAAGGTATTCTTTGCGGAAGATGCCGAAGAGATTTTTGGCTGTAACACTCTGATTGTCGCAGACTTTACCGTCAACGGTGTAAATTACAGAATAACAACCGAGAATATGAATCTAAAACGCGAATTCAGACCGATTTTAGAAGAAATGATTGGCTTGTATTAACTAACTGAAACAGAGCAGTGGTATTTTATAATACTACTGCTCTTCTGAATTTAATCTTGTGTAGAACAGAGGCTTGCCTCTGCCGCCGTAAAAGAAATACAGCATTAACTACGGCAGGGACAACCCCTGCCGTAGTTGTTTATCGACATATATTTACAATTTTATTCTTATAACCTGCTTTAAATTTGGCAATCATACCATTGGAAATTGTATCTATATAGTATATAATATTGTATTGTGATTTTATTAATAATTGGAGTTTGAATTTATGGAGCGTAAAGAAATAAGAAATATCGCTATCATCGCTCACGTTGACCACGGCAAGACAACACTTGTTGATGAGCTTCTCAAGCAGAGCGGCACATTCCGTGAGAACGAGCAGGTTGCCGACAGAGTTATGGACTCAAATGACCTTGAGCGTGAGAGAGGCATCACAATCCTTTCCAAAAACACATCCATCCGCTATAAGAATACCAAAATCAATATTGTTGACACTCCCGGTCACGCCGACTTCGGCGGAGAGGTTGAGCGTATACTGTTGATGGTTGACGGCGTGCTCCTTCTCGTCGATGCATTTGAAGGCTGTATGCCTCAGACACGCTTTGTACTCAAAAAGGCTCTGGGCCTCGGCAAAAAAGTACTCGTCGTTGTCAACAAGATCGACCGCCCCGGTGCAAGACCCGACGAAGTGCTCGACGAAGTGCTTGACCTGTTTATCGAGCTGGGTGCAGACGATGACCAGCTTGAATTTCCTGTTGTTTACGCAAGCGGACGTGACGGCTACTCTTCACTTGACCCCGAAGCACGAGAGGGCGATATGCGTCCCCTGCTCGAGGCTATACTTGAAAACATTGAGGCTCCCAAAGGTGACCCGGAAGGCCCGCTTCAGATTCTCTTCTCATCACTTGAGTATGACGACTATGTAGGCAGAATCGGTGTAGGCAGAGTTGAGCGAGGCAGAGTAAAGAAAAACCAGATCGTTACACTCTGCAAGGCAGACGGCTCACAGAAAAACGAGCGTGTTACAAGACTTTATCAGTTTGAAGGTCTCAAGCGTGTCGAGGTTGAGGAAGCTGAGGCAGGCGACCTTATCTGCGTATCGGGTATTCCTGATATCAATATAGGTGAAACCGCCTGTGCGGTAGACTGTGTTGAGCCGCTTCCCTTTATCAAAATAGACGAGCCTACGATCTCAATGAATTTCATCGTCAATGACAGCCCCTTTGCAGGTCAGGAAGGTAAGTTTGTCACCTCCCGTAACATCCGTGACAGACTTTTCAAAGAAGTTGAAACGAATGTCAGTATGCGTGTTGAAGAGACCGATTCAACCGACACATTCAAGGTATCAGGCAGAGGTGAGCTTCACCTTTCAATCCTTATCGAAACAATGCGCCGCCAGGGCTACGAATTCCAGGTTTCACGCCCGAAGGTTATTCTCAAGGAGATTGACGGCGTTACCTACGAGCCGGTTGAGCTTCTTATTGTCGAAGTACCCGAGCAGTATGTAGGTGCAGTTATCGAAAAGCTCGGCTCACGCAAGGCAGAGCTTGAAAATATGGGCGTGCGCGAGGGCGGCTCAACTCACCTTGAATTCAAGGTGCCGTCAAGAGGTCTTATCGGCTACCGCTCCGAATTCCTTACCGATACAAACGGCAACGGCATTATGAATCAGCTTTTCCACGGCTATGAGCCCTATGCAGGCGACATCCAGACAAGAGAGCGTGGCTCAATAGTCGTACACGAGGCAGGCGAATCCACAGGCTACGGTCTGTTCAACACTCAGGACAGAGGCCGTCTCTTTATCGGCCCCGGCGTGCCCGTATATGAAGGTATGATCGTCGGCGAGTGCTCAAAGAATGAGGACATCGTTTGTAACGTCTGTAAGAAAAAGCAGCTTACAAACACACGTGCTGCAGGCAGTGACGATGCGCTCCGACTTGTCCCCCACTCAACACTCAGCCTTGAGCAATGTATGGAGTTTATCAAGGATGATGAGTTGCTTGAAGTAACCCCCACTTCACTCAGACTCCGTAAAACGATCCTTTCAAAAGAGCTCAGACTCAAGAAGCAGTTTAAGAAATAAAAGCAATTCGAAATGCGTAATTATAACACAAACACACTGCAAGGTTTCAATAAATCCTGCAGTGTGTTTTATTTTTTCTTATCCTGTCATTCTGAGTGAAAGGAGATCTTTTATGATTCTTTGTCGCTTCGCCCATAAGAATGACATCTGTTTTTACCGTCCTGCACTCCGCCGTAAAAGATATGGCGTTTTACAGCCCTCCTTGTGTAAAGGAGTGTGGCCGTCACAGGCTGACGGGAGGATTTTTTCACAAACAACCCTAAGTCTTTGCCTTACGGCAAATCCAGCTCCCTTCAAAGGGAGCTGTTTGCGGGGATATAAAAATACGGGAGGGCGTAAATATAAGCCCTCCCGTATGTATCTTTTGCCTGCTTATTAATCAAATATAACCGCGATTTCGTGTATCAGAGTTTCAAAGAAGTTTCTGACCAGACGAATGATTCTCTCAAAGAAGCCTTCGGGCTCGTATTCGCCGTCAGTACCTGTTCCGCCGTAACAGCCGATGTTAACGCTATCGATTGAGTTGCCGTAGAAATCAACATCAGTACCTGGAATAGTAACGCCTGCACCGATGAGCGGTGAGCCCTCAACAAGCATAAAGCTTGTGGGGTCAGAGTAATCAGTACCTGCAAAGCCGGGCTTAACGTTCATAGCACCGAAATCAACGAGCGGATTCATAACGTTGTAGAAACAGTTGTTTTCAAACACATTATTTCTGGACTTGTCAATATCGTAAGCAAAGGTTGCACCGTCCATCGGAACGATAATATTGTTTGCGATGTATGCGTTATAGAGATTTTTAAATTGAAATTCACCACAGTTAACTATAGTGTTGTTATAGAAGCTGAAGTCGTGCTCACCGCAGGAACCTACAGCAGTTGTGGAGCGGCCTACATTGTCGTTAACAGAGAGACAGTAGCGTACGGTGTTGCCGTGATGACCGCTGTAATTCGGGCAGTTGCACATAAATCGGATGTTATCGTGCGAATAGATATACTGGTATGTGCAGTTGTTGGTGTGTGAGTCAAAGTCAACAGCCATACCGTCGCCGAAGTTTTTCTGACCTGCGATTTCGCAGTACTGTATTGTGCTGTTTTCACTGCCCCAGAACCACATTGCAGCTGTGAAATATTCGATCTCGCCGTTTTCATCAAGGCCTTCGCCCTGACAGCAGTTAATAGCTCTGCAGTGTGTGACGAGTGCGCCGTCGCACATACCGACGACAACTGCTTCAGCATCCATTTCGTGGAAGTAGCAGCCCTTGATGAGCAGACCTGTGTTGTAAACGGGGTCGATATCCTCTTCGTTTTCGCACCACGGAGCCTGAGCATCATTCCACGAGCCCCAGATGATAAAGCCGTTACCGCAATTGTAAACCTCACAGTTTGTAATCGTCA
The DNA here is from genome assembly GCA_017399065.1 of Clostridia bacterium. Classification (GTDB taxonomy): domain Bacteria; phylum Bacillota; class Clostridia; order Oscillospirales; family Acutalibacteraceae; genus UBA8612. The sequence continues at coordinate 28,134 of JAFQEL010000030.1, forward strand.
GGTCATTTACCGCGTAACGTGATTTTGCGGGAAGCCCCTTGACTATAACTGCCGCTCTTGCTGCAGCCGCACCCGCCGAAAAATTGTCACGGCTGTGCACCTTGTAATTCTGCATATCTTCAAAAAAGATATTGTCTATTGTGATACCTTCAGATGTTTGATTATACGTATCGATCCATATACCGCCGCCGTTAGGAGCTTTGATATGCAGGTTTGAAAGAGTGATATAAGAGCAGTCGAAAAGTCTGAAAACATCAGTATTTTCGTTTGTGTAAAGCAATGGCTTTTCACCTTCACCGTAGGAAGAAATAACTATCGGATTCTCTTTTGTGCCGCTTGCGGTCAGTGTTACCGTGCATTCATACTCGCCACCGCTTCTGAAAAGGAAGTGTGTACCGGGACCGATATAAAGGTCTTTGAGTCCTGCTATTGATTTAACGGCTTCGCTTTCTGTTAAACCGTTGTTTACATCGTTGCCGTCAATTGAGTCGATATAGTAGTAATTTTTGTCTTCTTCCGCAAAAGCAAAAATGCAGAGCGATGACATCAAAATTACGACCGCCATTATCAGGCTTGTGAGTTTGATTGATTTTTTCATTTTTGCACCTCTTTTTATTTTGTAAGCAGAGTGTAAAGCGTAGGTGTGACGTTGAATTCGTCCATAGCAGCTTTTACTTCTGCCATTGCTTTTTCTTTTGATGCCTTTGTACAGCTCGGCTTGAGAGTAGCACGGATGAGAATGTTTTTGGGTGTATGCGCAAAGTCTATAAACTCGAGCAGCTGTGTTTTATATCCGCAGTATTCGAGAAGATTGCCTCGGATCGAGTCGGTCAGGAGTGCGGAAAACCGCTCCTGAATTATTCCGTAACGTGTGAGCACAGCAAGCTTGTCGGCCTTAATCTGCGAATTCAGCTCGTGCTGACAGCAGGGCACGGAAAATATCATCTTTGCGCCCCAGTTGATTGCGTTGTACAGTGCGTAGTCGGTCGCAGTGTCACAGGCGTGAAGAGTTATGACCATATCAACCTCAAACGGACACTTATAGCCGTTTATGTCGCCAAGCTCAAACTTTAAGTTTTGATATCCGTACTTTTCAGCCGCCTTGTTGCACTTTTCAATAACGTCTTTCTTCAGGTCAAGACCGATTATGTGTGCCTCAATTCCCTTAATTTCGGTAAGGTAATAGTAAACAATGAACGTCAGGTAAGACTTGCCGCAGCCGAAGTCGATTATGTTCAGCTTTTTGTAATCGTGCTGTTTTACGGAGTCATCAATAATTTCGATAAGGCGGTTAATCTGCTTGTACTTGTCGTACATCGCCTGCACGACCTTGCCCTCTTTTGTAAAGATACCCATATCAACGAGCGGCGCAATAACCTTGCCCTCGGGTAAAATGTATTGCTTCTGACGGTTATGGGCTGTGACAGACTGACAGGGTGCGGAATTTACGTCTGTACGCTTTTCTTTACAGCTTACCTTGCCTTTTTTGGAGACCATAAGCTGAAACTCTCTGTCCTCTGCCCATGCATTGAGCTGAAGATATCCGCTTTCCATTATCTCGGTGCATCTGTCACATATTTTATCGAAAGCAATATTTTCGTGAAAAACCTGCTTTTCGGTATATTTTGCAAGCTGATAATATTTCGGAAGAAGCTCAACCGTTATCTTTTTGTACTTTGCCTGCTTATCGGCGGGCTTGCTGATGACGGCTTTTTTTATTTTTGTACCGAACACTTTTTCGGTGAACGATTTGATTTCGGACATTTTACACCTCCGATATGCTGATTTCAGCTATACTTATTTTTTAACATTTTAAACCTTAGTATATATATTGTCAAGGTCGGATACATTAAGAAAAAAGAAGGAGATATTCTTTTTGTTTTATAAATATAAATTTAAAGTAACATATAATTGACACATTGCGTCGAATATGATACAATCTGTCAAGGTTTAGAATGTTTATTAATGAGTAGGAGAATAGCATGCTTCCAACAGTTGTACCGTCAGTTAAAGAGTTGCTTGACGAAAGCGCCGGCAGGTTCGGCGATGCTACTTTCATTAAGTACGTAAAAAACGGTGAAGTTGAAGAAAAAAGTTTTATTCAGATACGCAATGACAGCGAGTGCGTATGCCGTATGATAAGACATACAGCAGGCAAAAGAATTCATATTGCCGTTATCGGCAAAACCTCATACGAGTATCTCGTTTTCTGCTCGGGCGTACTTTCCAGCGGCAACGTATTCGTACCGTTCTCACCCGAGATTTCGGCTGTTGAGGCGGCTGACCTTTTTGAGCGTGCGGATATCGAGATGCTTCTTTATGAAGAAGAGTTTGCCGGCAAAGCACAGGAGCTTTTCAAAACCTGTTCTCAGCTTAAAAATATATGCTGCTTCTCCCAGGCATCTGAGATATACGAAACCTACTCTGCAAGCTCCGAGTTTGCAGGTCTCTCCGACGTAAAGGAAGATAAGGAGCAGTGTGCTATCATTATTTACACATCAGGTACAACGGGTGTAAAGAAGGGCGTTATGCTCTCAATGAACGCACTCGTCGGTAACATTATGTACCGCGAATACTGTACCGACATTTTTAATGAAGGTGTTGTTGCGCTTTCCGTACTACCGATGTATCATACATTCTGCTTCTCGGGTGACTTTATCAAAAACCTTAAGGACGGTCTTCAGGTCTGCCTTAACGGTGAGTTCAAGGATATTGCGGAAAACCTCAAGCGTTTCCAGCCCACGGTAATCAGAATAGTTCCGATGATTGCTCAGTCGCTTCTCGGCAAAATCAAGATTCTTCTCAGAAGAAATCCGGACCTTACTCCCAGAGAAGCTGCTGAAGAGGTTTACGGCAAGAATATCAAGTGGCTTATTTCCGGCGGTGCTTATCTTAACCCCGAACTGGTTGACGAATACGATAAGCTCGGCATTTTCCTGCGTCAGGGCTACGGTATGACAGAAGTAGGCTGCCGTGTTTCGGTGCCCGATGACGGCGTTGCATACGAATCAGTCGGCAGAATAATAGATATCTGTGAAGTAAGAACACAGAACGGAGAAATCCAGGTCAAAACACCTACCGCTATGATGGGATATTACAAAATGCCCGAAGAAACAAAAGAAATGTTTACCGAAGACGGTTGGGTCAAAACTGGTGATATCGGTTACGTTACCGAAGATAATCAGCTGTTTATAACCGGTCGTGTAAAGAATCTCATTATTCTTTCCAGCGGTGAGAACGTTTCTCCCGAAGCTATTGAAAGAAAGTTCAGCACTTACGATATTGTTGAAGAGGTGCTTGTTTTCGGTGAGGGTAATAAAATTATTGCCGAGTTTTATCCCAATGCAGATTATATACAGGCTAACGGCATAGAGGATATTGAGACTGAGCTTGAAAAAATAGTTGATTCACTTAACGAAACTGCCAAGTCGGCACATCTCATTTCAGAAATAAGAGTTCGAGATATTCCGTTTGAAAAGACAGGTCCGGGTAAAATAAAGCGATATGAAACAAAAATTTAAGGAGTAATGTTACGATGAAAAAGGTAACAGGTGCAGTATACGATCTTATTCCTCCGCAGGAAATGATTCAGTTTATGCTCAAGTACAGCTTTTTCCACAAGCAGGTTACTCAGATTCCTGAGTCGATAATTGTCGAAAAAGAACTTGATTTTAAGCTGATGGAAAAAGCCTTCAACATTGAAATTGAGCGTAACGACTGCCTTCGTCTTCGCTTTTTCAAAGAGGGCGGCAAAATCAAACAGCATTTCATTCCCGAATATAAGCTTGAGAACATTCCGATTCTCGAGTTTAAATCGGAACAGGAGCGTATAGATACACTTACCAGCGATGCAAGAAAGCCTATCAAGATGCTCAAGGGCGAAACCTACCGCGTCAAGTTCTTCCGCACTCACGATAACCGTTGCGGTATTTATATAAATATCCACCATCTTGTTATGGATAACGCCGCTGTTTTCACTTTCTTTGCAGACCTTTTTGCAATTTATGATCACCTTAAAGACGGTACAGCTATGCCCAAGCCCCTGGGCAAGTATGAGGATATAATCAAAAAAGAGCTTGCCTATGTGGCTGACCCCAAAAATCTCGAGAGAGAAGAAAAGGCATACCGCGAGTTTATGGAGGGGCTCGGTGAGCCGCTTTATCTCGGCGTTGAAGGGCCCAAGTTCCTTGAGGCTGAGCGTGCAAAGAAAAAGGACCCGAGCATCAAGGCACCTTCGCTCTTTGACCCGATTCATGATAAGGCAGAGCTTACAAAGTATACAATCCCCTACGATGACAGCCAGAAAATCTTTAAGTTTATGGAAGAGAACGGCGTAGGCGGTGAGTGTCTTGTTCAGCTTGCGATGCGTCTTCACGTTTCAAGGATAAATAACAGACACGATGATACATATTTCATCGTTCTCTGCCCAAGAAGAAAAACGCTTGCCGATAAGCGTGCAGGCGGTACGCTTGCGGTTCCGCTGCCCCAACGTGTTGTTCTTCCTGAAAACACAACTTTCAGAGAAGCACTTGAAAAAATGGCAGAAGTTCAGTTCTGGGCATTCAAGCATATGGATTATCCTTATCTTGAGTACCGCAATCTTCAGCGGGAAATGTACAACTATTCTGCTGCAGCAGCTGCATCAACAATGATGTTTTCATGGTTCCCGCTTGAAGCAGGCACTATGAATAACTGGGATTATGAGTTTGAGGGTTATTCACTCGGCAGATATATTATGGTGCTTTATACTTTTGCTATGAAGGATGCACGCAGCGGCTGTCTCAAGCTTTCCTGTATGCACAGAACAAAGTTTGTCAGCGTTGAAGATATTGACGCTTTTCAGGAAGGTACAGCAAAAGCACTTAAGCTTGGTGTAGAAAACCCCGATATGACGCTCGGTGAAATTATTGACAGACTATAAGGAAGGTGTAAAATGATGTTTGATAAAATTAAAGATTTAATCTGCGGCTTCGTTGAGGTTGACCCCGAAGAGATTACCGCAGAGTCAAAGCTCACGACAGACCTCGGCCTCTGCTCGCTCGACCTTGCAATGCTTTCGTCCGAAATTGAAAAGGAATTCGGCGTAAGCATCAGTGCAAAGACGTTCGCAACCGTCAAAACCGTCGGCGGCATTGTTGATTACATTGAGAACGAGCAGAAATAAACCCTTATAAAGATTAATGAGCTGTAAAAAACAAAAGTTTTTTACAGCTCATTTTTTATATTTCATCAATTTTATAAATTTTGCCTTCAAATCTACCGTGAAGGTCTTTGGCTTTACATTGGTTCACCGCAAAAATTTTGTTTTCTGAATACAGAATCGCAATTTTTGTGTTCGGGTCAACGTTTTCTATGAAATGTTTTTTGGCTTTTTTGTACAGCGGATCTCTGATTTTAAGCACCTCGGGAATCTGTACCGCTGAGGAACAGCAGAGTAAATCGCAAAGTATCTTTTCACGCAGGATTTCTTTGTTGCATTTGTCGCAAAAGTAACCGTAAAGGTTTTCGGCATATTCCGAAAGACGCATTCTGCTGCCGTTCACCTTGTTGCCAAAGCCGCCAAAAACGTCAAACGGCAGAATTCCGACTTCGTTTGTCAGGTATTCGAGAGTGTACAGAAATCTGCCGCTGTTATAGAGTCTTTCAACAGCATCCTCGCAGCGTTTGAGAATCTGTATTTCTTCCGACGAAAGCCACGGAGTTGACGTGACCTCGTAGGGCGGTTCATCAATGAATTCGCACGGATATTTTTCGCTGTCCTCACGCATATCCGCACCGTGAAGCAATTTGAGAAAGCCGAGCTGAAGCATATGTGCCCTGAGTGAGTATGCGGTGTTGAAGCTGCTTTTAAAGCTTTCAAAATCCTCGCCCGTAAGCCCTGCAATAAGGTCAATATGAATATGCATATTGTTAAAGCTTATGAGCTTTCTTATATTTTGTATCAGTTTTTCAGTATTGGTTTTACGGTTGATTTTCTTCAGGGTTACTTCGTTGAATGACTGCATTCCTATTTCAAGCTGTACCGCACCGTATGGCATTGAAGCAAGAATTTCAAGCGTGCTGTCTTTGAGTATGTCGCCTGCGATTTCAAAATGGAAGCACACACCCTGCGGTATTTCTTTACCGTAATTTTCTTTTATAAACAACAGTATTTCGTTGGCTCTGTCAGCGTTTGCATTAAACGTACGGTCAACGAATTTCACCGTCTGCGTGCCGCTTTGTGCGAGCCTGATTATATCTTTTTTTACGCTTTGAATATCAAAGAAGCGTAACGGCGAGCACCTGCCCGAAAGGCAGAAGGCACAGCGGTAGGGGCAGCCGCGTGAGGTTTCGATATACGTAATTCTGCCGTTAAGGTTTTTGAAGAATTCATCGCAGTAAGGTGACGGCGGAGTATCGATATACTGCTTTTCCGGTACGGTAATTATTCTTCTGTTTTCTCTGTACGCAAGCCCCGGAACAAGCGATAAATCGCCGTTTAAACCGTCGAGAAAAGCAGGAAAAGTCCATTCACCCTCGCCCGAAAGCACGTAATCAATAAAGGTGTATTTTTCGAGTATATTCTTCGGTCTGTATGCAACCTCCGGTCCGCCGAGCACAATCATGCATTTATGCTTTTCTTTTACAAGTTTACATATTTCAAGTGTTTTTGTAATGTTCCATATGTAGCACGAGAATGCAATAATATCGGGTTTTTCTGTTGCGATTTTGTCTGCAAAAGCGTTTGGATCACCGTTGATCGTGCTTTCCGTAACAGCAACGTCATATTCACCCTTGGCAAAAGCACATACACCTGCAAGCAGACACCAGGGAGAAAGCGAAGCGTGAATATATTTTGAGTTAAGACAAGCAATAATAACCTTCATACATTTCTCCTTTCGTGTCAATATTGGAATTATATATCAATTTTATCTTTAATTCAAGTCAGCATAAAAACACCGGGCATTTTTGCAAATACCCGGTTGAAAATATTATCACATTTTTGTAAGTGTTGTAGATTCGCCTGAAGCATTCTTTAACACAAAAGTTCTTTCGCCTTCCAGAAGTCGGGTTTCGGCTGTTTCGGTCTCACCCTCAACAGTAACCGAAAGTGTATTGCCGTCGAGAGCCCATGTACCTGCTAAAACGAATCCTTCTCTCATTTCTTCATAAGGTAATTCTTCCAAAAGATATTCCTGCAGAGCTTCCTTATACTCTGTTATGTTTGCAAAACCTGCCTCTGTAAGATCTTCCTGAGTTATACCTGATGTATTTTGGTCTATGATACCCTTAATCATCTTATCATAATTGTTTCGTGTAAGCTCGGTCACCACTGTTTTATCCTGCCTGAATTCAAACTGCACGTAAAAAGCTACACCATCAACCTCAAAGCTTGCCTCCCATTTACCAAGAAGCAGCTCCACGTTTGCGGGCTTGGTTTCTTCGGGTTCGGTTGGATCGGTTGTCGAGGGAACAGTAGTCTGATTTTCGACAGTAACGTCAGCCTTAGTTGTAGTAGGTGCCTTGGTAGCAGGCGGAGCTTTGGTTGTGCTCGGAGCTTTTGTTACTATACTCGGAATTTTAACAGTCGGTTTGACTTTTGTGGTAGCTTCGGTTGTAGTTTCCGGCTGAGTAGTACTTTCTTCAGTTATTCCTTCTTCACTGTTGTTTACCTGCAAGGTAAAGCCTTCGGTTGTGGTTTCTTCCTCTTTGTTATCGTTTTTGCCGCAAGCCGCAAAAAGAGACAACACAATAACAAGTGCGAGAAGAGCAGCCGTAATTTTGCCAAACTTTTTCATAACAATAACCATCCTTCTTAAAATGTTAACCAAATTATAACATATTGTGAACGATTTGTAAATAGTGTTATTTCATCTTTTATTGAGCAAATTCGCCAAATTTACGACTCTGGTTTTCAACACAATAACCGATTTAATCTCAATTTTGAAATAAAAACAAAAACGTCCAATCTTGTGCGAAGACTGTCGGTTTTTGGTGCGGGTGTTCATAAGGGATTTGCCTGATTTTAGTGCTTATGCCATTACTATTAGGAATGGTTTTGATAAAAAGAAACTGCCCTCAAAAAATGAGAGCAGTAAAAATATTTAATCTAACTGTTTCTTATCGTCTATTATACTTTGCTGTTTTTCTTTCAGCATTTCATTAAGCTTTTTAGTATTTCGTTTAGTTACGCAATAAATAATTGCCCAAACTGCCAAATACCCTACAACAAAAATACCTGAGAAAACCAAAATTGGTGATGTGCCCCATTCAATCCAATTATTAATCAGATAAGTGCCTAAATAGCTAAAATATAAGATAATACCGTGAATCAAAATTGCCGACATCAAGGGTAAGCGTTCTATGTGATAAACAGCATTCATACCGCCTGCTGTAAAGGCAAGTGCAGTTATTGAAAAAATTCCTGTACAAACCTGATTAACAGTTAATGTATCTATCAGACCTTTATAATACAGAATCAGATATAAAACAGCAAGAACTATCGGACCGAAACCGCAAGCAATCAGACCTCTGCGAAAATATTCCGTAACAAATCTTTTCATATTCCCTCGTACCTCCTTCTTATTTGTGAAAAACAACGCCTTGAAACATACTCACGATAACCGCATCTGAATACTGCATCTACACCGCCGTTGAACACAGCGACAAAACGCTCAATGCGGTGTTCGTTGGCAAGGGTAGACTTGTTAATGCGTATAAAATAAGAAGGCAGAATATTCTCTAAATCACGAAGTCTTTCCTGAATACGGTAGCGTTTTCCCTTCGTATCGACAGCTGTTACCTTTTTATCAACAACAGTAATACACTCTATTTCAGAGAATAAGAGCTTTCTCATCTCGTCATCATGGTATCCCATAATGCTTTCAGCACCTGAAAAACTACAGACAAGATTTTCTATCTGTTCGGTAAGAGAAGAAGGAGCGTGAACCTTTGCAATTATCTCTTCGTCTGCATCTTTATCTATAATGAGTTTGTATTTCATCGCATCAAATCCTTATTGTTTTTTCATTTGTCTGAGGAAACAAAGCACAGCAACCGCAGTTATAAATATACTGTAGAGAAGAATCGGCAGAATGTGAGCCCATACAAGCTCAAAGTTACCGTTGAACAATGCTTTTTCCATTTCTGCTGCGTGAACAAAGGGCAGCACATTGGCAATTTTTTCGAAAAAGCCGCCTACAAGTTTCAAATCAAACCATACTCCGGATAGCCACGCAGAGAGATTAGTAAGCAATGCACCGCAAATACCACCTACCTGCTTAACACCAAAGATACTGCCGCACAAAAGCCCCAATGCAATGTTGAAAACAGCCATAGGTATTATACCTATTATAGCATAAATAATGTTTATGTTGACTGTCAATCCCAAAGGAATCGCAAACAGATAACAAATAACTGTCTGCCCGATGGCAATTGGTAAAAGCGGCAGCATATAACCAAGGATAAAATCAAAGCCGCTGAGCGGTGTAGTGTATAATCTCTGCAAAAATGCACTTTCACGGTCTTTGGCAATCAGCGTTGCAGAAAAAAGTGTCATGAATGACAACCCGAATACCGTAATGCCGGGCGTAAGTGTGTCAATATCAAACAATTCTGCGGGGATATTTTTCTGCAAGCTACTCAGAAGTAATAGTAAAACCAAAGGAAAACCGAGACCGAAAGCAAGGTTTATCGGGTCACGCAGAATCTCCTTTGTACACCTTTTTGCAAATGTCAACATTCTCATAATGCACCCTCCTTCACGATAGAAACGAAGGCTGATTCAAAGTCATTTGCACCTGTCATTATCTTCAATTCTTCTACAGTTCCTACTGCAAGAAGCTTGCCGTCTTTTATAACACCTATGCGGTCAGAAAGTGCTTCTGCTTCTTCCATGTAATGTGTTGTAAGGATAATGGTTGCTTTTCCCTTCAAAGAGCGAATCATATCCCAAAGCTCATGCCGTGCGATAACATCCAAACCAAGAGTAGGCTCGTCCAAAAACAGAATTTTCGGTTCGCTGATAAGTGCCATCGCAATACTTACACGGCGTTGCCATCCACCCGACAACTTGCCTGCCTTTCTCCTTAAAACAGCATCCAAAGTAAATTGCTCAGAAAGCTCCTTGATTCTTATTTGGGTTTTTTCTTTTGAAAATCCGTGAATACCGCATATCAATTCAAGGTTTTCTTTAACTGAAAGATTCGGTGCTACTGCAGTTTCCTGAGGTGATACGCCTATCAACCGTTTTACTTGTTCTGACTGCTTAGTTACACTGTATCCTTCTACGAATGCATCACCATCCGTCGGTTTTGTTATACAGGTTAACATCTTTATTGTTGTGGTTTTTCCTGCACCGTTAACCCCTAACAAAGAAAACAGTTCACCTTGATGAATTTCTAAATTGAGCTTATCCACGGCAGTCAGATTTTTATACTTCTTGACAAGCCCGACTGTTTTTATTTCTTGCATTTGTGTTAGCCTCCTTTTTATTTGCAGTACCATCATAGCAAATGTAAAAGAGGAAATGTTGATTTTTATCTAATCGGTCGTTTATAGCATCTCATCGGTTATGTAAAGTATAGCACATTAACACTCTATACTTCAAATTACATATTCTTGTACTTTAAGTTTCTGTATGAGGATTTTTTATCACAAAAATTTTAAAACAAAGGAAGGTGAAAAATGCTTTAGCAAAAATTAAAATATCTTTTTATGTTTCAAAAACCAAAACAAAAATCTAAAGAAAGGAAATTTAAATTTATGGTAAACGAAAAAATTGAATATCTTAATCTTGATTTGCTTCATCCGTTTGAGAATAATCCGTTTCAGAGTGTTGATGAAAGTGAATACGATGAGCTTCGTGACAGCGTTAAAGAGTTCGGAATAATCACACCACTCATCGTTAATAAGTCAGATAACGGTTACGAAATCATCTCAGGTCACAGACGTTGGCAGATTGCAAAGGAATTAAATCTTGATGTTGTTCCTGTTTATGTCAGAGAGCTTTCAAAAGAAGAAGCGGTAATAAATTTTGTTGACTGTAATCTCAGCCGAGAAAAAATCTTGCCGAGTGAAAAAGCCCGTGCGTATAAAATGAAACACGATGCAATTAAAAAACAAGGTGCAAGAACAGATTTAACTTCGTCACAAGTTGGGACGAAGTTCCGCAGCGATGAAATGCTCGCGGAAACAATGCCCGATTCACGAATGCAGATTCAAAGATATATCAGATTAAATAATTTGCAACCTGCACTTCTTGATATGGTGGATGAAAAAAGAATTTCTTTTACACCTGCGGTTGAGCTTTCGTATTTAACAGAAGAGGAACAGTGCAACTTAATTGAAACTATTGACAGTGAAGATTGTACTCCTTCACTCTCACAGGCACAGCGTATGCATAAGTTAAGTGATGAAAAGAAACTCACCATGGATGCTATCTTTGAAATTATGCAGGAGCAAAAAGCTAATCAAAAGGAATATGTAAAAATCCCGGTTGAAACTTTTAAGAAGTATTTCAAGAAAGATATGCCGCCTAAAAAGATGGAAGAGATAACTGAAAAGGCTCTTGCACGGTATGCAATGGTGCTTCAAAAACAACGTCAGTGGGAGCGATAAAAGCAGTGGTATCGTCTTTGCGAGCATTGGATTTGTTGCAACAAATCCGCTCGGAAGCAGAAGAAAGGAGTGAAA
>JAFQEL010000031.1 GCA_017399065.1 Clostridia bacterium
CGACTCTGCTGAGGCAGGCGACAACATCGGTGCTCTTCTCCGTGGTGTTCAGAGAACTGAGATCGAGCGTGGTCAGGTTCTTGCAAAGCCCGGCTCAATCAACCCCCACACAAAGTTCTCCGGTCAGGTTTATGTCCTTTCAAAGGATGAAGGCGGCCGTCACACACCTTTCTTCAACAACTACCGTCCCCAGTTCTACTTCAGAACAACAGACGTTACAGGTGTTATCAGCCTTCCCGAAGGCACTGAGATGTGCATGCCCGGCGATAACGTTGTTATGAACGTTGAGCTCATCACTCCCATCGCTATCGAAGAGGGTCTTCGTTTCGCTATCCGTGAGGGTGGCCGTACAGTTGGTTCAGGCGTTGTTGTTTCCATCAACGAATAATTAACTGTTAAACTAACCTAACAAAAGCCGGAATCAGTTCGCTGTTTCCGGCTTTTTTCCTTTTTAAATTTTTTGTTTGAAGTACTTGAAAAAGAATGCGATATATATTATAATATACTGCGTTGAATAATTATATCAGTCCACAACAGCTTTGTTTTGGTCATGTGGTGTGTGGGTTCTGTGCGACGGTGCACTGCGAACCATGTCAGGCGGGGAACCGAGCAGCATTAAGCAGACCGCACGGTGCGCCACAGTCCGCCTGCACACTGCATGACCAAGGCAAAGCTGATTTTTTAAACTATACTTTTGCAAACAGCAATCCAATATGTCTGAAATGCAATATCTCACGCACATTCGAGCATTTTTCTCTTTGCCATACGGCAGTATGCCTGCAGAGAAGAAATACCCGACTGCACATAAGATATTGGATTTTAGATGCGAGCAGTTTTGAATGAGAAGATTTTTGTCACAGCAAGGCAAAAATCTGAAGGAATACGAGGCTATTGCAAGGATTTTTAACGAAGCTGTGGCAGAAATATTCCTTTCAAAACCATATTGATTACAGTTTACAAAAGTAAGAAGGGGTGAAGGCAAATGATGTACCGTGCGCTTTATCGAAAATGGCGTCCGCAGACTTTCAGCGACGTTGTCGGTCAGTCACATATTACGGTAACGCTCTGTAATGAGCTTAAGGCAGGTAAACTTGCCCATGCCTACCTTTTCACAGGCTCAAGAGGTACGGGTAAAACAAGCTGTGCCAAAATCCTTGCCAAGGCCGTCAACTGCGAACATCCCGTTGACGGTAATCCGTGTAACGAGTGTGAGGTCTGCCGTGGTATAGATTCGGGTGCAATACTCGACGTTGTCGAGATAGATGCCGCAAGTAACAACGGTGTCGATAATATCCGTGACCTCCGCGAAGAAGCCAACTATACTCCCGTACGTGCTAAGTACAGAGTTTATATTATCGACGAGGTGCATATGCTCTCTGTCGGTGCTTTCAACGCTCTTCTCAAAACCCTTGAGGAGCCGCCCGAGCACGTTAAGTTCATACTTGCCACCACCGAGGTGCATAAGCTCCCTGCAACTATTCTTTCGCGCTGTCAGCGTTTCGATTTCAAGCGTATCGAGCCCGAGGATATAGCGGCACGAATTAACGTTGTCGCCGAGGGTGAGGGCTTTACTGTTGATGAAGAGGCGGCAATGCTTATTGCGCGCGTTGCAGACGGCGGTATGCGTGATGCTCTTTCTCTGCTTGACCAGTGTGCAGGTCAGAGCGACAGGGTAACTGCTCAGCTCGTCAGCAGCGTTGCGGGATTTACGGGCAGAGACCATCTGTTCAGCCTTGCAGACTGTATTAAGAATAGTGACTGCGCACGTGCACTTTCTATTATAAATGAACTGCATAATTCCTCCTGCGATATGGAGCGTCTTTGCAGTCAGCTTATCGAGCATTACCGCAATCTTATGATAATCCGCTCAGTAAACGATCCCTCGGGTCTTATTGTCTGTACAGCTTCTGAACTAAAGCAGATGGAGTCGCAGGCACTCAGCTATACGCTCGAAAATATTATGTATATACTGGGCGTTCTTGAAGCTACGTCGGGCAATCTTCGTCGCGGTCTCAACCGCCGTGTAGAGACCGAAATGGCATTTGTACGACTTTGCACACCTAACCTTGACAGCAGTGTTGATGCGCTTCTCAAGCGTGTTGCCGCAGTTGAAAATCAGGTGCGTTCAGGTGTTGCAGTAAAGCCTGCTGCGCAGAATATAGCAGCATCGGACGAAACTCAGCCGACAGAGGCTGTGCCTGCCGCTCCCGAAATGCTTCCCGACGGTGAGCTTGGCTGTTGGCCCGATATAATTACCGAGCTTAAAAATCTCAATCTTCCGCTTACAAGCGTGCTTTATAATTCTACCGCATTTGTACAGGGTAACCACGTTGTGATTTATACGGATAATCCGTCTCTTATGGCACTGTTAAAGGTCAAAAACAATGCGATTGATCTTCGCCACGCAATATTCAACGTAACGGGTATAAAGTATAAAATAGGCGTAAAATCAATGGAACAAACACCCGATGCTCCTGTGCCTCCTCCTGAGGAAGCTCCCGTGCAGGCTGATCCGCTTGCATCCTTCCTCACTCAGGCAGAGGGCTACGGCGTAAAAATAACAAATTAATTGTGGAAAGGAATAAATAAATATGAAAGCAAGAATTCCCGGCGCACCCCAGGGCGGTCAGGCAGCAATGATGCAGAGACTCCAGGAAATGCAGGACCAGATGCAGAGAACACAGGAAGAGGTTGAAGCAACCGATTTCACAGCTTCTGCAGGCGGCGGTGTTGTTGAGGCAACAGTTACCGGTGCAAAGGTAGTTAAGGATATCAAAATCAGCCCCGAGGCTGTCGATCCCGAAGAGGTAGAGATGCTTCAGGACCTTGTTATTGCGGCTGTAAATGAGGCTCTCCGTAAGGCTGAGGATGCAATGGTTCAGGGTATGGAAAAGGCTAAGGGCGGCCTCAATATCCCCGGTTTGTTTTAATTATGGGGTATGAAGTAGCCAGCCTTGCACGCCTTATTGAGCAGTTTGAGCGTATGCCGAGCATAGGTCACAAAACGGCACAGCGCCTTGCATTTTATGTGCTGAATATGAGTGATGAGCAGGCGAAGGGATTTGCAAAAGCAATTCTCGACGCTCACGAAAAAATTCACCGTTGCTCGGTCTGCTGCAATCTTTCTGAGGATGAGCTTTGTCCTGTCTGTGCACGTGCAGACAGAGATAAATCCGTTATCTGCGTTGTAGAGGATCCGAGAGATGTTATTGCAATCGAGCGTACTCACGAATTCAGCGGCACCTATCACGTTTTAGGCGGTGTTATTTCGCCCCTTAACGGTATAGGCCCTGAGCAGCTGAGCATTAAAGAGCTTATTGCGAGAATGGGCAGCGGCGAAGTTAAAGAGGTAATTATGGCGACCAATCCGACTGTTGAGGGTGAGGCAACGGCAATGTACGTTTCTCGTCTTCTCAAGCCTATGGGTATTGCCACAACCCGACTTGCCTACGGTGTGCCTGTCGGTGCGGACCTTGAATATGCCGATGAGGTTACGCTTCTGCGTGCTCTTGAGGGCAGACAGGAAATATAAAAATAACGTCATTCCGAGCTGAATTAATCGGAATGACGTTTTTATATCAGTTTTTATTAATCTGCTTTTTTCTCTTTGCGGCTCTTGTCAGCTTGTACAGCTCTTCGGCTGCCATTCTGGTCTTGGCAACGGGTGTGTTGTCCTGAGGGAAACAGTAATAAAGTGCATCTTTATTGCCTATGCAGATTATATCGCCCAACTCGTACCAGAAGTAGTCGGAGTACAGCCCGTAGTTTGCGAGCGGATTTTGTGTATAGCTCAGTTTACCGTCACAGCCCGTAAGCGAAAAGCCGTCGTTGCTGTGGCTTAAGTGACCTTCACCGACCATATAAATTGCCTTGTAGTCAACCATCATACCGATTTTTACGTCCGTTTCAAGGCTGTATTTGCCTTCTTCCAGCTCTTCTCTTACGCAGTTTCTTTCCCATGCGTACCAGTCGGGAATGTGAGTGAATCTTGACTCAAATCCTTCGGGCTTCAGCTCACCGTAAGGTGTCAGTTCCCACTCTTTACCGCAGCTCTTGCATATGAGTTTTGTGCCTTTTCCTTCGGTTTCACCTTCTTTTTCGCATTCAGGGCATTTGTAGAGTATTCTGTGAAGTCCGTCTGCACGGAAGGTTTCGTTTATCTCTATCTTGTTTTCTTTCTGCCATCTGAAATTGTCAAAACAGAATTCTTTGTCGAGCATCTCATCAAGCTCTGCAGTGGTTTTTTCTTTTATTTCTTTCGGCGTAAAAAGACATTTTACGTGAGCAGTAACGTTTACCTTGCGAAGCTGAAGCATATTGTAAAGCGGGTCTCTTGCAAAAGCGCCTTTTGTTATAACCGTAACAACGGGCACTTTAAGTTTTTTGAAGAGTACACCCATTTTTCTCGGTAAAGCCGTTGCAGTGCCGTCGAAGGAATAGCTGGCTTCGGGGTACATAAGCACGCTCGTATTGTTTTCATTGAGCATATACTTTATATCTTCAATCAGCGTAAAGTCACTTACAAATTTCTGCGTCGGAATACAGCCTACCATTCTCATAAGCTGTCTTTTTCCGACAAATCCGTCAGATGTGCATACAATTCCGTAGGGCTTGGGATAAAAGATTTTTGATGCTATTTTCAGGTCGATAAAGCTCGAATGGTTCATCAGAATAAGGCAGGGCTTATTCTTGACTAAGTCCATACGCTCCTGCGTATATGTGAAATTTGTCGCCATTAAATCCGGTATTGAACCGAGTCTGATTACACTTGAAATTAAAAAATTCGGTTTTGAAGGAGTTTTGTGTTCCGGTTTTTGCAATGATTTTGCTTTGTCGAAGTCAAGCTGTTTTGTTTTGATTTTCATCGAAATTCATCCTTTATTAATAAAATCGACACAATAATTGTAATATATGAACTTATTTTTTTCAAGAGAAAAATAATTACAAATATGAAATAGAATATTAAATAAAAATTACAGTTTATACTTTTGAAGCAAAAATATGTTTATAATTGACTTTTTTAAACTGTAATTGTAAAATTATCAGCAGGAGATGATTAAATGAAAGTGTATAAAAGAAATATATTACTTACTCTGCTTTCTGCACTGGTGTCTCTGGCACTTATGGGCGGTCTGCTTGCAGTCATATATTATTTTTTAAAAGACTATCAGGGTAACGTTTTCAAGTATGCCGTTGTGATTGCGGTTGTGCTTTTTCTGCTTATGTTCATACCGAGCCTGAAAGAGCAGGTGACGGTTGCCGAAACAGCAGTAATACTCAAGGGCTTCAGGGTAAAAGACCTTAATTCTGTAAACTCGGGCAAAAAGACCGCGTTCGGCTCGGCGGGCAGTGACCCTGCAAAGGAAATTATAGTTGCCTATTCAACAATTACTCACGTTGAAGCTGTCAGGGATATGTTTTTCTGGCGGTATAATCTTCGCATAATGGCAGATAATTTCTATCAGCCTGCAGCAATAAGCGGGTCTATGAATAATCATAAAGAGCTTTACCGCGAGATAATTGAGAATGTAAAATCTGCTAATCCTTCTGCACTTATCGACACTAAATTTGAAAAGTATCTCGGCTGAAAAAATCCGCTTTCGGTTTACGGAAGCGGATTTGATTTTATGGGTGAAAATTGCTGAAAAATCGGTGATGAAACCGCTGTTTTTATACACAAAAATTTGAATTTTTTTCGGTTTTCTCTTTATTATATTATTATAATATGTTATAATAGCAAAGTATTATTGGGGTAATGTATGGTTTTTCAAAAACCGAACCGAAAAAACAATCTGATTCCTATGGAGGAAACGTATATGAATATAGCAGTAATGGGCTACGGTGTCGTCGGTTCAGGCGTTGCCGAAGTGCTCAAAAAGAACCACGCAAGCATCGTTAAAAAAAGTATGCAGGAGTCACTTGAGCTGACCCGGATTCTCGACCTGCGTGATTTTCCCGGTGACGAAAACGAAGCACTCCTCACCAAGGATTTCAAAGATATTCTGAACGATGAAACAATCGGTATCGTTGTCGAGACAATGGGCGGTGTACACCCTGCTTACGAATTTGTTCTCGACTGCCTCAAGGCAGGTAAGAGCGTTGTTACCTCTAACAAGGAGCTTGTAGCTGCAAAGGGTAATGAGCTTCTCAGGGTTGCAGAAGAAAAGAATGTCAACTTTATGTTTGAAGCAAGCGTTGGCGGCGGTATCCCGATTATCCGCCCGATAATCAGCTGTCTTGCAGCTAACGAAATCGACGAGATCGCAGGTATCCTCAATGGTACTACCAACTTCATCCTCACAAAGATGATAAATGACGGTATGACATTTGAAGATGCACTCAAGATTGCTCAGGAGCTTGGCTATGCCGAGCGTGACCCTTCCGCAGACGTTGAGGGTAAGGATGCTTGCAGAAAGATATGTATTCTTGCTTCTCTCTGCTTCGGTAAGCACGTTTATCCCGATTCGGTTTATACCGAGGGTATCACAAAAATTGCTCTTGCAGACGTTGAGTACGCAAAGGCATGGGGCGGCGTTATCAAGCTTATCGGCCGTGCAACACGCTACGGCGACGGCAAGATAAGCATAATGGTTTCTCCCGCATTCATCCAGAATCACAGTCAGCTTGCAGGTGTTGACGATGTGTTCAATGCAATCCTTGTACGTGGCGATGCACTCGGCGACGTAGTTTTCTACGGCAGAGGCGCAGGTAAGCTTCCGACAGCAAGTGCTGTTGTTGCTGACGTTATCGACTGTGCGAGACACACCGAGCGCAGAAAGTTCTTCGGCTGGGAGGACAGCGTTGAGGATTATGTTGTCGATTATCTCGACATCAAGCATCCCTTCTTTGTCCGTGCAAAGGCTGACAAGCAGGCAGTTGCCGAGCATTTCGGCGAGGTTCAGTACCTTGAGTACGAAGGTGCCGCAGCAGACGAAATGGGCTTCATCACAGCTGCTCTTACTCAGCGTGAGTTTGACGCAAAGGTTGCGGCTGCAGGTCTTGAGGTCGGCAGTGTTATCCGCGTAACAGATTATTGAGTTTCGCAGTAATATAGAATAATCAAATAGTCAAATTTACTTTTGAAGGCTGTCGCACAAAGCGGCAGTTTACTACAGGAGGTTATCATAAATGGGATTGATAGTACAGAAATTCGGTGGCAGCTCTGTTGCTGATGCAGCCCGTGTACGTAACGTAGCTTCTATCATCATCGATACCTATAAGCAGGGTAACGATGTTATAGCAGTTGTTTCGGCACAGGGTGACACAACAGACGACCTTATCGAAAAGGCTGCCGAGCTTAATCCGAAGGCATCAAAGCGTGAGATGGATTCACTTCTCAGCGCAGGCGAGCAGATGTCAAGCGCACTGCTTGCAATGGCTATCGAGGCAGAGGGCTACCCCGTAGTTTCTCTTCTCGGCTGGCAGGCAGGTTTCAGAACTGACAATGTTTACGGTTCAGCAAGAATCAAGACGGTTCAGCCCGAAAGACTCAAGAACGAAATCGGCAAGGGCAATATCGTTATCGTTGCAGGCTTCCAGGGTCTCAATGGTTTTGACGATATAACAACTCTCGGCAGAGGCGGTTCCGATACAAGTGCTGTTGCAATCGCAGCTTCACTTCACGCAGACCGTTGCCAGATCTTCACCGACGTTGAGGGTGTTTACACAGCAGACCCTCGCAAGGTAGAAGGCACAAAGAAGCTTTCGGAAATCACATACGATGAAATGCTTGAGCTTGCAACACTCGGTGCTCAGGTTCTCAACAACCGTTCGGTTGAAATGGCTAAAAAATACAACGTCGAGGTAGAGGTTCTTTCAAGCCTCAAGAGAGTACCCGGCACAATCGTTAAGGAGGTAGCTAAAATGGAAAAAATGCTTATCAGAGGTGTCACTAAGGACACAGACGTTGCCCGTATATCAGTTATCGGTGTTCCCAACACACCCGGTATCGCTTTCAAACTCTTCTCAAAGCTTGCTGCAAAGAATATAAACGTTGATATCATTCTTCAGTCTGTCGGCAGAGATGATACAAAGGATATCACATTCACAGTTGCTAAGTCCAACGGTGAGCTTGCAGTTGAGACAATCAAGGGTGCATTTGACCTTGCAGACGTAGTTTGCGACACAAACGTTGCAAAGGTTTCTGTTGTCGGTGCAGGTATGGAAACTCACCCCGGTACAGCTTCCAAGATGTTCGAGGCTCTTTACGAGAAGGATATCAACATCCAGATGATTTCCACAAGCGAAATTAAGATCTCCGTTCTCATCGACCTTGAAGCAGCAGACAAGGCTGTTGCAGCTGTTCACAACGCATTCTTCCCCGTAGATTAATAAGGTCGATGATGTGAAAGCTTGAACAAGTTATCTGCGGTTGTTTTCCGTTACGGTTTGCGAAAATGCTCGGCAATACACAAAGTATTACCTGTACTTTTCACTTCGCCTGACGAAAAAGCATCTCGCCGATAAACTTATTCCGCTTCCAATCCTCTCCCCGGTCGATAATATGAAAGCTTGAACAAGTTATCTGCAGTTGTTTTCCGTTACGGTTTGCGAAAATGCTCGGCAATACACAAAGTATTACCTGTGCTTTTCACTTCGCCTGACGAAAAAAGCATCTCGCCGATAAACTTATTCCGCTTTCGATAAAAGATTTGTGTAAAAACGCAGACCCCAAATATTCAGATAAGGAATGCGGTGCGGACTTAAGGGTTCGCGAAATCCGCACGGTGATTAAATATGGGTTTTGATGCAGAATCTGTTGCTAATCAAAAGATTATAAATGTTGAAATCAACAACGAGATGCGAAACTCGTTCCTGAGCTATTCGATGTCGGTTATCACTTCACGTGCTCTGCCCGATGTAAGAGACGGTCTTAAGCCCGTTCACAGAAGAATACTCTACACGATGTATGAGAACAACCTTTACCCCGACAAGGCATACAGAAAGTGTGCCGATACCGTCGGTGCTGTTCTCGGTCGTTACCATCCGCACGGTGACGCTTCTGTTTACGATGCGATGGTTCGTCTTGCACAGTCATTCTCGATGCGTTATACGCTTGTTGACGGTCACGGTAACTTCGGTTCAATCGACGGCGACCCGCCTGCTGCTTACCGTTATACTGAGTCGAGAATGAGCAAGATTTCTATGGAAATGCTTGCCGATATCGACAAGGATACAGTTGATTTCATACCTAACTACGACGACCGCCTTAAGGAGCCTACGGTTCTTCCGTCGAGAATACCCAATCTTCTCGTAAACGGCTCAACGGGTATCGCTGTCGGTATGGCTACCAACATTCCGCCCCACAATCTCGGTGAGGTTGTTGACGGTATGTGCTGCCTTATTGATAACCCCGAAGCTGATCTGCCTGAGCTTATGGAGCATATCCAGGGCCCAGATTTCCCGACGGCAGGTCTTATTATGGGCAAGTCGGGTATCCGCGCCGCTTACGCAACAGGCCGCGGCAAGGTTACCGTCAGAGCTAAGGCTGAGATTGAGGAAGATAAGAACGGACGCTTCCGTATCAGCATCACTGAAATTCCCTACATGGTCAATAAGGCAAGACTTATTGAGAGTATTGCTGACCTTGTAAGAGATAAGAGGATTGAGGGTATCTCCGATATCAATGACTACTCTGCTATCGAGGGTATGCACATTGTTATTGACCTCAAGCGTGATGCCAATCCGCAGGTCGTTCTCAACCAGCTTTATAACTACACTCAGATGCAGTCCACCTTCGGTGTTATAATGCTTGCTCTCGTCGATGGTGTACCGAAGATTCTCACTCTCAAAGAGATGCTTGAGAATTATATAAAATATCAGTGCGAGGTCATTGTACGCCGTACTCAGTACAACCTGAAGAAGGCTCAGGACCGTGCACACATACTCGAGGGTTACCTCATTGCTCTTGATTTCATTGATGAAGTCATCAGCATTCTCCGTTCTTCACCCGACCAGCAGACCGGTAAGGGACGTCTTATGGAACGCTTCGGACTTGACGAAATTCAGGCTCAGAAGATTGTTGAGATGCGTCTTGGTCAGTTGACAGGTATGGAGCGTCAGAAGATTGAAGAGGAAATGGCTGCCCTCAAGGCCAAGATTGCCGAGTACACAGAGATTCTCTCAAGCGAAGAGAACGTACGTGCTGTTGTAAAGGCAGAGGCAATCGAGGCTAAGGAACGCTTTGCAGATGAAAGACGTACCGAAATCTGTAACGTCAGCGGTGAGGTCGATATAGAAGACCTTATCCCTGAGGAAGAAAGCGTTTACACCCTCACCAACAAGGGCTACCTCAAGCGTATGCCTGCCGATACTTATCGCAGTCAGCGCAGAGGCGGCAGAGGTGTTATGGGTATGACACGCCGTGAGGAGGACTTTGTACAGACAATGTTCACCTGCTCCACTCACGACTATATTATGTTCTTTACCAGCTTTGGTAAAGCCTACAAGCTCAAGGGCTACGAGATACCCGAAAGCTCACGTACGGGCAAGGGTATGAATGCTGTTAATATTCTTCCGCTTGAAGCAGACGAGAAGATTTCAGCTATGATACGTGTGCCTGCTGAAGCGAACGGCGAATACCTTTGCATGGTTACACGCAACGGTATTATCAAGCGTACACTTCTTGATGCATATAAGAATATCCGTAAAAACGGTGTTATCGCTATCAACCTCGACGATGATGACGAGCTCGCATGGGTCAAGCTTACAATGGGTAACGATGACCTTCTTGTTGCAACACGCGACGGTTACTCAATCCGCTTCAACGAAAACGATGCCCGCCCGATAGGCAGAACAGCCCGCGGTGTTAAGGCAATCGAGCTTCGTGAAGGTGATAAGGTTGTCGGTATGGACGTTATTTCCGATGAAAGCTTCGTGCTTACCGTAACCGAAACGGGTTACGGCAGAAGAAGCCCCGGTGACGAATACCGTTGCCAGTCCAGAGGCGGTAAGGGTGTTACCAACTATAAGACAGAGAAGTACGGCGATGTTGCCGCACTTATGACAGTTAAGGATGATGAGGATATTATTCTGATTTCTTCAGAGGGTATAGTTATCCGTATGCCTGCCGATTCGATAAGTCTTTTCTCAAGAACATCGAAGGGCGTTCGCGTGATGCGTGTAGGTGAGAGTGACAAGCTTGTAACAGTCACTACGGCAGAGCGTGAAGCAGACGGCGAAGAAGCTGAAGAATCAGGTGCTGATACTCAGGAAGAGAGTACTTCAGCCGAGTCATAAAAAGGATGGCTCGTTAAACAGAGGGAAAGATATATGGAAAATAATCAGGACAAAAAGACGGAATTTGAAGATGTCTACTCAGACAGTAAAAAGAAGCCTACCTATAAAAAAGGTCACAAGCCGCTTGAGGAAAGGGATATTTACTACCCAAACAAATTCTTTGAGTTTATGCTGAAAAACAACAAGCGAAACACGAAGATCATTCTTGCGGTTATAATCGTGCTTATATTTTTGATGCTTGGTTTCTTTGCCTGGGAGGTTTACAGCGACAAGTTTGATAAGACTCTCAACCACGGTGAAGGCTGGACAGGCGACGAAAATTACTCCGAAAGCTTTGAGGAGAACGAATTTGAAGCTATGCACGATGTATCAGACGCGGCTTCGCTCGACGATCTGCTCAAGAAATGGTACAACCTTGACGGTAGTATAATGGATCAGGATTACGTTATCAACGTACTGCTTCTCGGTATCGACGGTAAAAACGGCGTAAAATACGGAGGTAACTCCGACTCAATGATTCTTGTTTCAATAAACAAGAAGACGGAGAAGATTACGCTTGTATCCTTCATGCGTGACAGTCGTACGTATTTCAATGTCAACGGCAGAGATTACTGGGCCAAGATGAACGCTGCTTTCTCGCGCGGCGGTGCTGCGGCAACGGTCAGAACTATTGAAAACAACTATAAGGTAGATATTGACTACTACGTAGCTGTTGACTTCTCGACCTTCTCGGAGCTTGTTGACGCACTCGGCGGTGTTACGCTCGACATTGAGGAGTACGAGCAGAAGTACATTAACCGCACTACCACAAAGATCAAGAAGATACCGAACTACGGTACGGTTACTCTTGACGGTGACCAGGCACTCGTTTACTGCCGCATACGTAAGAGTGATGCCGACAGTGACGTTTCGAGAACACGCCGTCAGCGTAACTTCATTACTGCTCTTATCAGGAGCGCAAAGGATGCTTCGCTCAGCCAGCTCAACGGTGCAGTTGATAAGGTGCTGCCGCACCTGCTGACTGACTGCTCCAAGACAAAGGTGCTAAGCTTTGCGGGTCAGGCTCTTACTCAGGGCTGGATGAACTATGAAATAGTTCAGCTTACAATGCCTGACGAGGATACGAGAAAAGACGCAAACTTTAACGGAGTATCTTATTGGGTTGTTGACTATCCGCTTGCCGCACAGCGAGTACAGATGGCAATTTACGGTACGACGAACATTGAGATCGATGACAACCGTGACTCTGCCCTTGACTATGTTCAGTATAATAACAACAACGGCGGTGGCAGCAGTAGCAGCGGTGACAGCAATGACCGTACAGACGTTGACCCGACGCAGGAATACAACACAAACGGCGAAGAGACTACGGCAGGCGAGGGCGAGGAAACTACACGCAATCCCTTGCGTCCAGGCTGGTGGCCGAGTATAGGCGACGATGAAACGACTGCTCCCGACTCGGATGAAGGTGAGGCAACAACTACCGAGCCTCCTGCTGAGCAGGAGACTACGGCAGGCAACAGCGAGGGCGAAGAGCTCATAACGCCTGCAGCATAATAACAGCTTTAAATTTTTCGGGCTGTATCAGAACTTGAACTTAAGATTTGGGTTTTGATGCGGCCCTTTTTGTTAAAAACTCAACCAAGAAAGGGCAGGGGATTCCCTGCAGGGTGTGAAGAAATGCCGTATTCCGAAAAATATATGCTTCGCAAAATTGACGATGCAATCAAGACAATGAAGCCTGCAATTTACACCAAAATTGCTCCGCTATCTATTAAGGCATACGTTACAGAAGAGCCAGTTAAGTTTAACGAGCGCTTTACGGGTGAGGAAAAATTTCTCACCGTCGGTCAATCGTGGGGCAAGCTCTGGGACTGTGCATGGTTTTGCTTTGAGGGCAGAATACCCGAGAGTGAGAGAGGCAAAAACCTTGTACTTATGCTCGACATAAGCGGTGAGATGTGCGTGTTTGACAAGTCAGGCGTGCCTGTAGCTTGTCTGACAAACGTCAGTTCCGATTATGATACATCCCTCGGCTCTCCCGGTAAGCGTATCTTCATTCTTGATAAAGAGACTAAAGAGAGCGGTGAGGTTTCGGTCTGGGCAGATGCAGGCTGTAACGACCTTTTCGGCAACCGCAAGGACGGCGGCAGAATTATTGAAGCTGATATCGCTGTTTGTGACAGTGAGCTTCGTGAGATATACTATGACCTTGTTGTAATTTACGACGTGATTAATTGCATTGACAAAAATTCTGCACGCTACAAGCGTCTTCTCGGCAGGGCTTATGATGCTGCCTGTTATATTTCTTCACCCGATTTTGACCGTAACCTTGTAAAGAGGATTCTCAAATCAGAGCTTGGCCGTAAGTGCGGTGACAGCTCGCTTCGAATAACAGGTATAGGACACGCACACATTGACCTTGCGTGGCTGTGGCCCATACGCGAGACAAAGCGTAAGGGTGCAAGAACATTCTCCAATGTTATCAGCCTTATGGAGCGTTACCCCGACTTTGTCTTTGGTGCAAGTCAGCCGCAGCTTTACAAGTGGGTGAAGGAAGATTATCCCGAGCTCTATGAAAAAATCAAGCAGAAGGTAAAGGAAAACCGCTGGGAATGTCAGGGCGGTATGTGGGTAGAGGCTGACACAAATGTCAGCGGCGCAGAGCCCCTTGTGCGTCAGTTTCTTTACGGTAAGAAGTTCTTTATGAACGAATTCGGCGTTGACGTGCGCTCACTCTGGCTGCCCGATGTTTTCGGCTACAGTGCCGCACTGCCGCAGATTATGAAGCTGAGCGGTGTCGATTATTTCGTGACACAGAAGCTTTCATGGAGTGAGCACAATACGTATCCTCACCACACTTTCAACTGGGTAGGTATTGACGGCACGAGCGTGTTGGCTCATCTCTGCCCTGAGGATACATATAACGGCTCTGCAATGCCGCGTGCACTCAAGAAGATTGAGAAGAATTACAAAGACAACGCGGTATGTGAAGAGGCTCTTATGCTCTTCGGTATCGGTGACGGCGGCGGTGGTCCGAGCAATTTCCACCTTGAAAGTCTTAAAAGGATCAAGAAGCTGGACGGACTTGTACCCTGTGAGCAGGGCTATTCAATTGATATGCTTGACAGAATCGATGCAGACAAGGACAGCTACAAGAAGTGGGTAGGTGAGCTTTATCTTGAGAAGCATCAGGGTACTTACACCACGCAGTCGAGAATCAAGCGATACAACCGCCGTGTTGAATTTGCACTGAGAGAAACTGAGTTTGCCTGTGTATGGGCAAAGACAGTTGCCGGTACAGAATATCCGAAGGCTGAGCTTGACGAAATATGGGAAGAATATCTTCTCTATCAGTTCCACGATATTCTGCCCGGTTCATCAATAAACCGTGTGTACAGAGAGGCTGAGGAAGGCTACAAGACTATATTAAAGCGTCTGTCAGAAATGAAAAAGGCTGCTTTTGGTGCGGTTGCCGCATCCGTTGGCAGGATGAACGAGAGCATTGTGTTCAACTCACTTCCGTTTGAGGTTACCGAGCAGTTCAGAACAACGGGCGGATACAGAACGATTACCGTGCCTGCTATGGGTATGAAGAGCCTTGACGATAGCATTGAGAGCTATGAGCCCTGCTCATCCGACAGCGGTAAGCTCGAAAATTCAAAGCTTGCTGTAAGCTTCGGCGAAAACGGTGAGATAACTGAAATCTACGATAAGATTAACGACAGACAGGTATTGCTTGACGGTAAACGTGCTAATATAATTGACGTATACAATGACCGTGGTGATGCGTGGGATATGCGATTTGATTATGTAAATGATGCCAAGGAAACAATGAAGCTCGAAAGCGTTGAGTATACGACAGAGGGTATAAACGCTGTGCGTACGCAGATTTTCGGCTACGGTGAGTCGCATCTTAAGCAGAAGATCGTACTGACACCTGCAGGCATTATCCGATTTGAAACCGAGATTGATTGGCGCGAACGTCGCAGAATGCTTCGCACAGCGTTCCCGATAAACGTTGTGACCGACAAGGTTGAATGCGACATTCAGTTCGGCTCGGTCAAGCGTTCGACAACCGAAAACACGAGCTGGGATTATGCTCAGTTTGAGATTTGTGCACAGAAGTGGGTTGACGTTTCGCAGGGTGATTACGGTGCTGCAGTGCTCAATAACGGTAAATACGGCTACAGAGTCAAGGATACAACGATTGACATCAACCTTCTACGCAGTCCTTGTCATCCCGATACAAACGCTGATTACGGCAAGCACGCATTCACCTATGCACTCTATCCGCACAAGGGCGGCAGAGTTGAGGCAAAGGTAAATGAGAAGGCCTACGCACTCAATATGCCTCTCAGTGTGATCAAGGTAGGCAGCGACGGTCAAATCGAGTCAAAGCCGGCGACACAGCTTATGAAGCTTGACAATGGTGGCTCTGCAGTTATTGAGAGCATCAAGGCCGCTGAGGACGGTAAGGGTATGATCGTGCGCATCTATGAGAGTGCAGGCTCGGATTGCAGCTTTACGCTGACGCCTTCTTTCCGCTTCCAGCGTGCAAGTGTGGTTGACCTAATGGAAAATGAGGTTACTGAATGCACAGTTTCGGGCGGTGTGATTTACGCTGAGCTGAAGCCCTATCAGATTCTTTCAATCAAGATTAACTGAATATAATAAAAAAGAGACTTGCAATGGGCACGCCCCATAAGGATGTTTTTTTGAGATACGGTGTAACCCCGTTTGGGCTTGCACCGTTTTCTTGTTTATTATGCTACAATGCGTTATTCTTGCGGGTTTCTTCTTGCTTCTTCTATCATAGCAATAACTTCTTTCTCAGTTGGAATACAAATTATACCGACTCTTATAAAATAAATATTTACTTTTACATATATGCACTTGCGGCTACGGCTGAGCGACCGACGCCACGGGTTATGAACTTTAGCTTCAAGGTGATAAATTGCGGGTATCACGTCCTTTCGGTTAAATTTGTTATTATGTTTTAGCGATTATTGGCAAAGTGCTTTTTTACAGTAAACTTAAATATGAAAATATTTTTTGTAACCTTTCCACAACTTCAATTGTTATTATAGTGAAAGGACCTTTCAATTAGGCGGTGAAACAATGACAGATGATGATTTTATGCAAGCAGTAAATCGCAACAATCAACGTCTTTTTCTTATCGCTCTATCTTTCACGAAAAGCACTTACGATGCTGAAGATATTCTTCAAAATGTTTTTGTAAAACTTTTAAAACACCCAAAGAGCTTTTCAGATAAGGAGCATTTAGACAAATGGTTGACAACGGTTTGCGTTAACGAAAGTAAAAACTACATAAAATTACCATTCAGATATCATAAGAACATTGACGATTGTGATTTTGTTTCAAGTGCCAACTTTGAAAGTACAACTCAAATAGATTTGTATAATGCTGTTATGAGGCTGTCTAAAAAAGAACGCACGGTAATTCATTTGTTTTACTACGAAAATTTATCGATAAAAGACATTGCAGAAATGCTTAAAATTAAAGAGTCGGCAGTTAAAACTAGGTTAAGTCGTGCGAGAGTAAACTTAAAAGAACAGTTGGGAGATGAGTGGATAGATGAGTAAAAAACAATATACAGATACCTTTTCAAACATTCATCCTTCCGATGAAACAATTGAAAGGATTATGAGTATGACTAACAAAAAACATTTCACAGGTTTTAGTAAAACACTTGTTGCTTTAGTTGCAGTAATTTCAATTCTTTGTTCCATAGGTTTAGTAGCAAACGCTGCTACTGATGGCGCTGTTGCCGAAACTGTTTCTGAAGTTTTTGAAGCCGTATCAAACAAAGTGACCATATTGATAAACGGAAAAGAAACTGAGGCTGAAATTGATGTTTCAGAGAAAACTAATTCTGACGGTGAAAAATATTACGAAGCTGAAATTAAAGTGGATATTCCTGATGCTTACGTAGAGGCAAAATGTGAATTACAATTAGATGGAGACACAGTCATGGAAGATATTGATTCTGCTCTTCAGGAAAGTATAGAACTGCACATATACAAAGAAGAAACTGAATAATTCTATATGCCCGTATTACTTAAATGAGTATTACGGGCATTACTTCCATTTTAGTTGACAAAATAATTTTTTAGTTTTAAAATGTCATTGGAACAGTCATCCCCTTTTCTGTTTCACCAGACGTAGGTCCACTAGGAAAAAAGGCAAATGAGAGAGAAAGTATTATTGAAAGGGGAATGCGTATGATTGATAAATTTATTTGTAAAGTAAACAAGTTTATTGTTTTTATGATTAAACGACTTACAATAACAATAAAGACACCATTCATTGATTTCTCGTTTGCTCCTATGATTGTTATAGCTTTGTGCTTTTGTATATATTTTTTTCTTAATCCCTCAGAGAGCGCACCGCACCGCCTTTACGGTGGTGAGTAAGTGCGCCCTTATAATATAAGATTATAAAAAAAGAGAAGCAAAAATGATATGCACCCCAAAAGTGTCTAACTTTTGGGGTGCATATCATTTTTTTATTGTGCAGGTTATTTTTTATCTCTTATCAATTTTATCCCAAAGAGTAATTTCACCGGTTGCCAATGTTTTAGGCAGGTCGATTATTCTCTGGTTTTCGGAGCCTCGGAATTTAAGCATAAGGTTTTTCTTATCCTTTTCAAATCTTCCGTCGACGAGAATGTCGATAAGACTCAGCAGCTCGTCGGTTGCTTCGCACCTCGGATGAGGTTCTTGGCTTTGTAGCTGTTCCAGTGTAAATCCGGTAAACGCCCAGATGTTTTTGTTCGGGTATGTTTCTTTTACCCTTTTTACAAACGGGAGCAATGCACGCTGATTTTCCGGCTCAAACGGCTCACCGCCAAGCAGTGTCAACCCATTGATATAGTCGGGTGCGAGCATTTTTATTATCTGCTCTTCGGTGTCTTGGGTAAACTCCTGACCGTACCGGAAATCCCACGTCTGTGGCTGAAAGCAACCCTCGCATCTGTTGGTACAGCCCGACACGAAGAGGGTGACACGCACCCCTTCGCCGTCGGCAATGTCGCAATTTTTAATCTGTCCGTAGTACATATTACAGGTGGAGCACCCTTTCTTTGATCTCCTGTGTGCGTCCCTGGTTCCAGTACTGTGTGCCGATATAACCGCAGGTGCGGCGAGCAACATTCATCTTATCCTGGTCTGTGTTACCACAGTTGGGGCACTTCCAGATGAGCTTGCCGTCTTCTTCGATTATTTCGATCTCGCCGTCAAAGCCGCACTCCTGGCAGTAGTCGGACTTTGTGTTGAGCTCAGCATAGATGATGTTTTCATAGATGAACTTCATAACCTGGAGGACAGCCTCAATATTGTTCTGCATATCGGGTACTTCAATATAGCTGATAGCACCGCCGGGTGAAAGATGCTGGAACTGTGCCTCAAAGCGGAGCTTCTCGAATGCATCGATTTCCTCTGTAACGTGAACGTGATAGCTGTTTGTGATATAACCCTTATCCGTAACGCCGGGGATGATGCCGAAACGGCGCTGGAGACATTTTGCAAACTTATAGGTTGTTGACTCAAGCGGAGTGCCGTAGAGTGAGAAGTCGATATTGTGCTCTGCCTTCCAGACTCTGCAAGCGGCATTCATAAGGTCCATAACCTCGAGTGCAAACGGAGTTGCTTCGGGGTCGGTGTGGCTCTTGCCTGTCATATACTTGACACACTCGTAAAGGCCGGCATAGCCCAGAGAAATTGTTGAGTAGCCGCCGAAAAGGAGCTTATCGATAGGCTCACCCTTGTCAAGTCTTGCAAGTGCACCGTGCTGCCAGAGAATGGGAGCGGCATCGGAAAGTGTGCCCTTGAGTCTTTCGTGGCGGCAGAGAAGTGCCTGATGGCAAAGCTCAAGACGTTCTTCAAATATCTTCCAGAACTTTTCTTTGTCGCCGCCGGATGAAAGTGCGATATCAACAAGGTTGATTGTAACGACGCCCTGGTTGAATCTGCCGTAGTACTTTGCCTTGCCGTTTTCGTCAACGTAGGGAGTGAGGAAGCTGCGGCAGCCCATACAGGTGTAGCAGTGGCCTTCGCCGTTCTTGTCAACCTTGAGCTCGAGCATCTTCTTCTCGGAGATATAGTCGGGTACCATACGCTTTGCTGTACACTTCGCAGCAAGCTCTGTAAGGTACCAATAGGGAGAATCCTCGTGGATGTTATCTTCCTCAAGTACATAGATGAGCTTGGGGAATGCGGGTGTTACCCAGATACCCTTTTCGTTTTTGACACCCTTACAACGCTGAAGAAGCACTTCCTCAATAATGAGTGCGAGGTCTTTCTTCTCCTGCTCATTTGCTGCTTCGCCAAGGTACATAAATACTGTAACGAAAGGAGCCTGGCCGTTGGTTGTGAGAAGTGTTACAACCTGATACTGTATTGTCTGTACGCCGCGGCTGATTTCGTCGCGAAGTCTCTTCTCGGTCATTTCTACAAGCTTTTCTTCGCTTATATCTACTCCGAGCTCTTTCATCTCTTCGATGATTGCCTTGCGGATCTTCTCACGGGAAACCTGAACGAAGGGAGCAAGGTGAGTAAGTGAAATTGATTGACCGCCGTACTGGTTGGAAGCAACCTGAGCGATAATCTGAGTTGCGATGTTACAGGCTGTTGAGAAGCTGTGCGGTCTCTCGATAAGTGTGCCTGTGATTACGGTACCGTTCTGCAGCATATCCTCAAGATTTACGAGGTCGCAGTTGTGCATATGCTGTGCAAAATAGTCGGAATCGTGGAAGTGGATGATACCCTCGTTATGTGCGTCAACAATCTCCTTGGGGAGAAGGATACGGTTGGTGATATCCTTGGATACTTCACCTGCCATATAGTCACGCTGTGTGGAGTTAACGATGGGATTCTTGTTGGAGTTTTCCTGCTTTGCCTCTTCGTTGTTGCACTCGATAAGAGAAAGAATCTTGTCGTCTGTTGTGTTGCTCTTACGGACAAGTGAACGTGTGTATCTGTAGGTGATGTAGTTCTTAGCAACCTCAAATGCACCGTGAGCCATAATCTTCTTTTCAACAAGGTCCTGAATCTCTTCAACCGTGGGTGCACGGCCGAGTGCTTCGCACGAAATAACGACCGACTCTGTGATTCGTTTGATCTGCAGGTCGGTCATGCGGATGTCTTCGTCAACGGATTCATTAGCTTTTGTAATGGCAAGGAGAATCTTTTCTTCGTTGAAATTCTCCTCGGCACCGTTTCTTTTGATGATCCTCATACCGATAATCTCACTTTCTTATCATTCTTAAATTTATCTGTTGTTTTATGTCTGTAAATCGGCATACCATATATTGTGCCTCAAATGTCGTGTACTCACATTATACGGCACAATATATATAGTGTCAATATGGTATTATACACAAAAAAAACACAAGATTTTGTTTATTTAGTCTCTGTTGTCGCAAAATAACACAAATTATGGGGTTTTAACCTCGTCGAATTGACGGAATGTAACAAAAAAACCGCCGCTTTTCAGCGACGGTTAGTGCGGGTGTAAAGTGTAACTACTTTGCACTTGCGACGGTTTTTCCGTTTTCAAAGGTGACAAAATAAGAATCCGACGTTAAATCGTCTTTGGG
Source organism: Clostridia bacterium (assembly GCA_017399065.1). GTDB lineage: Bacteria > Bacillota > Clostridia > Oscillospirales > Acutalibacteraceae > UBA8612. The sequence goes on from JAFQEL010000031.1 coordinate 20,859, forward strand.
TGGATAATCGGTTGAGATTATCTGTGCACCACTATATATTGCGGTTTCGAGGCGTTCTTTGCTGATTTTATTGAATTCGTCCGGTCTTGTGCGAATTATAAAATTAGCTGTGTTAAGCACATCTACTTTACAGTCTTCTATCTTTTCGGGGTTGTTAATGATAAGAAATGAAGCACAATCGCGGTCAATATCTGCAGGTCTGAGCATCGGGAACATTGCCTGCGACCTGATTGACGGGTCAAGGCCAATGTACTTCTCCGTAACGCCGGTATCGTGGAGCAGAACAACTACCTTGCCGAGCATATTTTTTACCGCGCACCAGTCGTCTGAGGCTCGCATTTCGCCGAAGCTTGCATAGTCACGCAGCATATCCGACGGCGTGAAAAGCTTATCGCCCAGTTTTTCTCGGAGAAGTGAGTCGAGCTCCAACACATATTCCATATTGAAGAATTTCATATCTTCAAGCGGAAGGAAAACACGCTTAGGCTCAATAATTACGGTAATCGGCAAATGGTCGGGATTGTTGTCTGACCACATAACGATTTCTTTTAACGCAAGCTCAAAATCATAACAGGTCGTGCTCATATCGAGAGTCGGACTGTGCATACAGGTGAATGAAATTTCACCGTCTCTGTCAAACGTTTCTATGTCAATTTCAACACTTCTTATACCGCAGTTAAATTGCTGTGTCAGAGTTTGGTTTTCAAACTCACCTTTATTTGCGGCTGACAGACCGAAGGTGAGCTCGGAAAGCTGAGAGTTGAGCTTATGCACGGAGGGGACGGACTGCTTCTGGTAGCTGTTATGCGTGGCGATAAAAGCAAGTTCATTGAATTTTATGCCCGCTTCAAGCTCGGAATTGAGGTCTCCGTTAAAGAAAGAGGTTTCGTCAACGGGTGGGATTTCACCGTTATTGTAGGCTTGCTCAAGCTGAGCTATGCGCTCGGTCTGCTCGGCAATATCGATTTCCAGCTGAGCGGCACCGTCGGCAAAGGTTGAGCCAAAGGTTATAATAATTGAAATCAAGAGAGGAATAAACCGGAATATATAGCGTATCATTTTATACACCTCAATAAAAATATATTTTGATTATAGCAATACAACCTTAATATTACAATGTGTTATTTACAATTTTTTCTTTTTATGATAAAATCCTGATATATTAATTACCATAAATCTGTTAGGGGTTGAGTTTAATGCCTGCATTGGTTCTTGAAGGAGGCACTTTCCGCCCGACTTTTTCCTGCGGTGTAATGGATGCACTGCTTGACAGCGGCGTTGAGTTTGAATACGTTATCGGTGTTTCGGCAGGTATTTCAAATGCTGTTTCGTATCTTTCAAAGCAGACGGGAAGAAATCTTGAAATTCTGCAGAAGTACCGCAACGACAAGAGATATGTCGGCTTCAGAAACATTTTTACTGATAAATCAATTTTCGGCAGAAAGTTTATTTATGAGACAATTCCGCAGGAGCTTATTCCGTTTGACCACGATACTTTCTTTGCAAGCCCTGCAAGGTACGTTGTGGGTGTTACGAATGCCCAAACCGGTGAGATGGAATATATTGACAAAAAAGACCGCGTAAACGGCTTTATTCTGCTTCAGGCGACTTGTGCACTGCCGATTGTTTTTCCGCCGATAATTTATGACGGAAAGCAGTATTATGACGGCGGACTTGTTGACTCGATACCTGCAAAGAAGGCACTTGACGACGGCAACGAAAAAATGCTGATAGTGCTCACACGCACGAAGGATTACGTAAAAACTCAGTCAAAGGCATATAAGGTTGCGGCGGCGATTCTTAAACGAAAGTACCCGAAGATTGCAGAGCTGATACTTACAAGACATACACGCTACAACAAAGAGGTCGAATTCTGCAACCGGCTTGAGCGTGAAGGCAAGGCTGTAATTCTGCGACCGAGCGAAGAGGTGCAGATTTCATCGTTTGAAAGCGATATGCAAAAGCTTGAGCGGATTTACAGATACGGTTACGACCTTGCTATGGAAAATATGGAGCAGATAAAGGCTTTGTTTAATTGAGATTGCGGCTTAACTCTTTACCGAGGGGGACAAAATTTGATTTTTGTATATGTGGCACTGTTTTTGTTTGCACTGATAGGTGCGAAGTTCAGCTTCAGGTCGTATAACACAAAAGAATATCTGTCGATGGATTCAACAAACGCTGTACGGGGCGTATTTATGGCTCTTATATTTCTAAGCCACTTTATGCAGTATTATACCTACACGTCTGAATTTGACAAGCTCGGCGGAAACGTATCGAGGACACTCGGTCAGATGATCGTTGTAATGTTTATGTTCTATTCGGGCTACGGTATTGGTGAGTCCGTCAAACGTAAGGGTATGGGCTACATAAAATCGTTCCCGAAGAACAGAGTGCTGAAGACGTTGTTGCATTTTGACGTGGCGATACTGATATATTTCATTCTCAGTCTGATACTTGAGCTCAATTATCCGTCGGGTCAGGTTGCACTTGCGTTTATCGGCTGGACGAGTATAGGCAACAGCAACTGGTATATTTTTGCCGTAATAATACTTTATGTTATCACGTGGATAGCTTTTTCGATTTTCAGAAAGAACAAGGTTGCAGCCGCGGCAGGCGTTACACTGCTGACCGTTGTGTACATAGTTGTTATGTCGTTTTTCAAGGAATACTGGTGGTATGATACCGTGCTTTGTTATGCGGCAGGTCTGTGGTATTCGTTATTCAAAGAAAAACTCGAAAATCTGTTGACGAAGCACAACGCAGTATGGCTCGTTATTACGACGGCTTCTGCGGTCGGCTGGTGGGTTTCGCATATGTACCGTGTTATTGTGCCGATGCGTATACTGGAGGCGATACTGTTTACGCTTATGGTAATTACACTGTCGCTCAAGGTTTCAATCCGCAACAAGCCGCTGATATGGCTCGGTAAGCACACGTTTGAAATCTATATTCTTATGCGTATGCCGATGAAGCTGCTGGCACTGTGGGGGCTTAAGGATATTAACGTTTATCTTTACCTTGCGGCAAGCTTTGTTGCGACGCTTGTGATATGCGTGCTGTTCTCATATCTGCTCAAGGGTATTGACAAGCTGATATTCAGACCCCAAAAAGCATAAAATAAATGTTGCTGTGAAGCTCTTTTCGGAGTTTCACAGCTTTTTTATTGTTTGCATAAAATATACAAGAGCGCAGTTTGTTTACTGACGCTCGAATAAACTGTAAAGGAGAAATGCTTTATGCGCATGAACGACAGACAAAGCATAAGCTGTGAAATGTGTAAGCGGCAGGACATACAGTTCCGTCACAGTGAACAGCCGTTTCCCGAAATATACAGCGTAGCAATGTCGTACGTGCCGGTACAGACCGACACGACCGTTTATGATGAAATGAAAGCACTGTGCGAGGGCACGCTTTTCGTAGTGCTCGATAAGCCCTTTATGAGAGGGTGTAAGTCATGAATAAAACAGAGCTTCTCAAAAAGCTTTCTGCCGCTGAGTTCGCACTCTGGGATCTGCACCTTTATCTCGACACGCATCCCGGTGACCTTGCTGCAGTAGGGCTTTACAACAAGTACCACAAAAAATATATGATGCTCCGCGAAGAGTACGAATCAGCCTGCGGTAAGCTCTCACCAAGAAATGCTCAGGGTGTAGAGTGGCTTAAGGACCCGTGGCCGTGGGAGAAAGGCTGGTGTGATTGCTGATGTTTATGTATGAAAAAAAGCTTCAGTATCCCGTCAAGGTAGCAACGCCCAATGCAAAGCTTGCACAGGTTATCATAACTCAATTCGGTGGGCCTGACGGTGAGCTTGGTGCTTCGATGAGATATCTCAGCCAGCGCTTTGCAATGCCTTACGGTGAGCTTAAGGGTCTTCTGACCGATATAGGTACGGAGGAGCTTTCGCATATTGAAATGGTTTGTACGCTTGTTTATCAGCTTACGAGAAACCTTTCTGTTGAGGAAATAAAGCGGCAGGGCTTTGACAAGTACTTTGTTGACCACACGACGGGTATTTATCCCGTTGCGGCAAGCGGTGAGCCGTGGACGGCTGCTACAATTCAGTCTACGGGTGACGTCATTGCAGACCTGAGTGAAGACCTTGCAGCAGAGCAGAAGGCGAGAAAGACCTATGACAATATTCTCCGCCTTTCCGATGACCCTGACGTAAACGACGTAATCAAATTCCTGCGTGCACGAGAAGTTGTGCACTACCAGCGATTCGGCGAAGGACTCCGTTTTGTAACCGATAAGCTTGACAGCAAGAATTACTATGCCTGCAACCCCGGTTTTGACAAGAACTGCGGCTGCTGAAAAATAATTTAATACAACAAACGGTCGGTGTACGGTGCTTCCGTGCACCGATTTTTTCGAGATATGGCAGCAACGGCGGGCGCATAATATGTGCCAATACGTATTGTTGTGGGCAACGCCCTCTACGGATTTAATGTAATATAAAATGACGACGGGAGACCGCGCAGGGTCTCCGCTACGGGTTTTGGGTAGGTTGATGTGAATTTGAACGGAGCAGGCTGACGGGGATCGGGCGGTGTTCGTTTATGCGAGTGAGTGAACGCAGGCGGTAGATTTTAGTTTGAGATTTTATTTGCCGTTTTTGACCAAATTAAACAGTATTTGCATTTTGCAGTAATTCCATTTATAATTACTGTATATCTCCGAAAATAATGTTTGAGGTGTGTTATGAACAGTTCTCTGCAAGAAACCTATACTCAGTTATGGAACGAGCACGTGCAAAGTGTCAGGAACTTTTGCTATGCAAAGCTTAAAGGAAGGCCTGACGATGCAGAAGATATGCTGCACGATGCGTTCAGGCTTCTGTGGGAAAAGATGCTGAGTGAGGGTGTACCGCCTAACCCCAAAGCGTGGCTGCTGGCAACTGTCAATAACCTTGCGCTTATTCAGTACAGACACACCGAATGTGAGAAAAACAACCGTACTGCCGAGCCTTTTGATGAAGCGGTTATGCAGTGCGTTTCTGTTGAGGACGTTGCTGAAAGGGTAGAGAAAGCGGAGATTAACGAGGCACTGTGGAAAGTGTTACTCGAAGAGCTGAACGACGAAGAAAGACTTATGATATGGTACGATACGGTAGAGGGGATTCCTCAGGCACAGATAGCAGAGCTGATGGGTAAAAGCTACAACTCAACAAGAGTGAGAATACATAGATTACGTCAGAGACTCAGACAGATAAAACGGGAAAAAGAAAAAAATTTGTAATTTTTTTGATTTTTGATGTAACTTTTTTAAAAAAACCGAATTATAGAGGTGTAAGGCAATTATGAAACATAAAGTCAAAATCACAAAAGAGATGCTTGAAAAATTCATATCGGATACCGGCACAGAGCTTACACTTGAAGAAATTGAGTCATTGATGAATTCCGAAGCTGAAAAATCTGCGGATGAAATGGATACTGAGCTTATAGATTTGTGTGCTGCCGTATTGGCAAAGGCATACAATCCCGACTTCAGGGAAGAAAAGCCGTCAGAGACATACCGCCCGTGGGAGGATGAAAAGAATCCAGTTTCCGAAGCAGAGGATGCATCAGCTGCAAAGCCGAAGAAAAAAAAGACAGTTAAATTCAGACGCGTGCTTCTCGTTGCGGCGGTGCTTGCGGCTGTGTTTGCCGTAGCCCTGCCCGTCGGCGCAAAGCTGTTTGGCAACAAGGCTTCAGACGGTATAATCGGATTTTATACTGATTTCTTCAAAATCAATATGAGCCAGGATGAGCCGACAACAGCTAACGAAGATGATACGGTTAATCAGATGATTCCGGAAAGTCTGGATACTTTTATGCTGCCGGAAGCTTTGTTGAGTGAAGATTACGAAAAGAAAGTTGAAACTAAGCAAAATGAACAGGTTACGGTTATTTTGATTTCAGTTAATAATGAAGATCAAGACATATCCGGCTTAATAACCATTACCCAATATAAAAGTGCGGAGCACAGTATGACAAACGGTTTCGGTAATATACCGGAGGATACTTATAGATATTTCAAGAAAATGCTAATTGATAATAAAGAGTTAATAGTATTTGGAGATGGCGATATTTCTTACATTAACTATTCTGACGGTGCCACCAATTATCAAATTTCCCTTAGTTGTGATTTTGACACTATGATTTCAATTGCAGAAACGATAAGCGTTAAAGGATGATAAAGAATTATGAAAAGAATTTTTCTTTCTGTCTTTTCAGTTATAATGGTTATGTTTACCCTTGTGCCTACCGCATTTGCTGAGAATGAACAGAAACCCGAATGGCAGGACCTGATACTGACTCAGGAAGAATTCAACGCTATTTTAGCTAATAATACAATTCATACAGTTGACGAAGAAAACCGCGCTACCGGATTAATTAGTTTATATGCTATTGCTATTTCAAAAAGCGGAACAAATACACTGAATATTGCCGGTGTAACGACAGGAACAGCAGATGTTGTAAAAGCCGGCTTTAAAGAGGTTATTGTTCAGCGCAGAGTGAACAGCAGCTCAGCCTGGACAGATTATATTACCTATAAGGATTTGTATTGGGATACGGGTTCATATGTTCTTACAAAATCTATAACAGTCCCTACGGGTTATCAGTACCGCGTGACGTGTATACACTATGCGAAGAAAAACATCTTCTCCGTACAGAAAATTGATAACGTTTCAAACGTTCTGACTTTCTGATTCCTAAGCCCCGTTTTTTCGGGGCTTTTCATTTGCATGTAAGGTGACTTTTTTCACTTGTTCTATAGTTTTTTGTGACAGGTGAAAAGGAGAGAAATATTATGTTACACGAAATTTCATATATCAAAGAAGATTATATGTACACGGCAACCCTTTCAAACGGCGACAGAATAATTGCCTTTGCCGACGGTACGGCACGCGGCGACAGCGGCAAAAAATACAGAATCGTAACCCATCTCGACGAAAACGAAGAAGTTATAATCGATGGTTGGGAAGAAATAAACGCTTAAAGTTCAAGTGATACACAGCGAAAAACCGCATAAAACACAACCGCTTTACCAATGCCTTCGTGTCGGTAAAGCGGTTGATATTTTATATATTTCAGTGAAGAGGTTTATTTGCTTTTTACCCATTCGGAGGGTACTGCCTTGAAGTCGGGAGTATCGGTAAGGCGGCATGTATGTCTTGCGTTTGCAATCATAAGCGATGAAATATTGAAATGCACAATGAAATTATACTCCTTCGTAGAGCATAAGTCAATTCATCTGTAATGAACAACAAATGATTTTGCGAGTTGATATTTGTTGCAATTATGGTATAATTCAATCATAAAATCATATTCGGCAGAGGTAGACAAATGAAATATGATGTTAAATATCTGCTCGGTGTTGACGGCGGAGGCACAAAGACCGAATTTCTGCTTACGGATTTAAACGGCAATGAAATCAAAAGGATTTTTCTGGGCGGCTCCAACCCCAATAACCAAGGAATTGAAAATACCTTTGCAGTTCTCGGTGAAGGAATAACAAAAATATGCGATGGCTTTGACGATGGTGAAATATCTGCTTTTGCAGGAATTGCAGGCAGTAAAACGGGAAACAATCAAGAGCTCATCCGTGATTTCCTGTCCGGTTTCCGCTTTGCAGTGTATGATTGCGGAAGTGACGTTGACCTTGCACTTGAGACTGCTTTGAAAGGTAAAGACGGTACGGCGGTAATAATGGGAACAGGCATTGTTGCTTTTGCCCGTTCGGGTGAAAAGCTTTACCGTACCGGCGGCAGAGGATATATGATAGACAAGGGCGGCAGCGGATTTCACTATGGCTCGGATGCTCTTAATTCAGCATTTGAATTTATCGAAGGCAGAGGCGGAAGCAAAACGATTCTGAAGCTTATTGAAAAAAAGCTGGGTAAAAAGCTTGAGGATTCAGCTGCAGAGATTTACAGCGGCGGTGCGTCATACGTTGCCTCTTTTGCACCCGTTGTTTTTGAAGCATATAATTCAGGTGATGCCGCCGCAGGTGAAATTATAGACCGAAACGCTTATGAGGCGGCAAAAATTATTAACGCCGCCGGGAAAAATACCGACGGTCAAACGGTTATCTGCGGTGGGCTTTGCAAGCAAAAAGAGATATTGAGCTCTTTCCTTATGAAATATATCGAGAAAGAAATTCCGCTTGTTTTCGCTGATGAGCCTATGGCAAACGGTGCGGCTTCTCTCGCGAAAAGGTTGTGTGAAAATGCTTAAAACAGAAATGAGAAACCCTGATACATACGGCATTGATAAGATGTCAACACTCGAAATGGTTGAAATTATTAACAGGGAAAATGCCAAGGTAACTGCTGCGGTTGAGGCTGTGTTGCCTCAGATCGCCGCTGTGTGCGATGCGGCTGCGTACGCCATAAAAAACGGCGGCAGAATATTTTATATCGGCAGCGGAACTTCGGGCAGGCTTGCGGTTTGCGATGCGGCGGAGTGCCCGCCTACCTTCGGCGTGCCTTACGACCTTTTCAACGGAATTATCGCGGGCGGTGAAAAATGTATGTTCAAGGCTGCGGAAAATGCGGAGGATAACCCTGAAGCAGGTGTTGAGGATTTGAAAAGCCGAAATTTTTCCGATAAGGATATACTGATAGGTATTTCCGCTTCAGGTTCGGCAGCTTACGTCATTTCTGCCGTGAACTATGCAAAAAGCATAGGTGCAAAGGCTTTTTCGATTACAAACAATCCCGATACGGAGCTCGGCAAGACGGCTGACGTTGACATCTGTGCCGATACGGGCCCCGAGGTTATAACGGGCTCAACGCGTATGAAAGCAGGCACTGCACAGAAAATTATTCTGAATATGATTTCAACGGCGGCTATGGTAAAGTGCGGCTGTGTTTACGAAAATATGATGATAAATCTCAGACCGACAAACAAAAAGCTGACACGCAGAATGGTGGGAATTGTCACCGAAATTCTCGGCTGTACCGCTGAAAAGGCAGAGGAGCTGCTTGAAGAAAACGGCTGGAATATACGCAAGGCGGTTGAAGGCAATATATGAAAATAAAAACCGACAAGTCTCACTTTTTTGAGATTTGTCGGTTGTTTTTTATGATAGCTTTATACCGTAAACGGCACAGTTCTTCATTTCTTCAAGCAGAGTGAAGCCGTATTTATCGTAAAAGCCTCTGCCTTTTTTGTTTTTTATCCAGGTGGTGAGCATAATTCCCTTTACGCCTTTTTCTTTAAGGTGAGCAAGAAGCACGTCTGTCATTTTATGCCCCAGTCCCATACGCTGATACTCGGGCAGCACGTCAATGTGCAGATGCGCCGGATATTCGCCCTTATATTTTTCGTGGGGAATTACTGACCTTAACGCGGATTTTCTGCGTTTGAATTCCCACTTTTTTATTCTTGTGTAGTATTCATTAACAAACACGGGATAGAACTTGTCAAAATCCTCCGTGCAGATAATGTATCCTACAGCACGGTCATTTTCGTCAACGGCAACAAAGCAGTTTTCGGGCTCTTTTTCTATGTAGTAGTCGCAGTAAACGGCAAGCCCGAAATTGATGCCGCGCTTTGAGCTTTTGCAGGGACCTTCACTGTTGAGGTGTACAAAACGTACGTTTTCTTTATCTTTGTTTGCGTAGGGCCTTATTGTCATTTTTATCACCTTGAAACGAGTTTATCATTAAAACGCACAAAAATCAAGGCGTAATATGTACTCTTTTGATAATTGTAAAAGAGAATAAAATAGAGTATTATTTACATTAAGGAGTGGTGCTTATGTTCAAGGCTTTTGAAGGTGTTTTCGGCGGTGTATTCTCCGGCTGCGATATAACGTTTAACGTCAGTAACACACGCCGTGTCTGTTACTGTGAAAAAACACAAAGGCTTACGGACGAAAAATATATACTTACCGTTTCGGGCAATTGCATAAATGTAGAATGCTCGGGCGAAAAAAGTGCTTTTTATGCTCTTGTCGATATTGCCAAACGCATTGAAGAAAATAAGCTTTCGGACGGTGAGTACATAAGTGTACCATCATTTGCAGTAAGAGGCTATATAGAGGGCTTTTACGGAAATCCGTGGAGTCACGAAAGCCGAAAATCCGTAATGGAGCTTATGGCAAAAAACAGAATGAATACAGTTTATTACGCTCCGAAGGATGATTTATATCACCGCGAAAAATGGCGTGAGAACTATCCCGAAGAAGAGCTTGAAAAGCTGAAAGAGCTTGTTGATGAAGCTTCGGATTATTATATTGATTTTTATTGGTGTATCGCACCCGGTCTGTCGATGAAATATTCAGACGACACCGATTTTGACGTTCTCATTGAAAAAACAAAGCAGCTTTATTCTATCGGAATTCGCTGTTTCGGTCTGCTTCTTGACGATATTGATGAAGAGCTTGCTTTTGAAGATGACAAGGCAGCTTTCGGCGAAACGGTCAATGCACACATTAATTTGATAAACAGATATTATTCAGCACTGAAAGACCTTGACTCTTCAATCCGCCTAACCGTTTGTCCCACTCTTTATCACGGAAAAGGCAACGAATATTATATTTCAAAGCTCGGCAAAAATATACCGACACTTGTCTCCGTTTTCTGGACGGGAAGAGACATCTGTTCACGTGAGCTGACAAGCCTTGAAGCAATAAAATTTAACGAGCATACATATCACAAACCGCTTTATTGGGATAACTATCCCGTAAACGACTGTTCGATGTTCAACGAAATGCACATCTCGCCGATTATTGGACGCGACCCGGATTTGTATAAGTATTCCGAAGGTATAATTTCAAACTGTATGGAATATGCTCAGTGTTCAAAAATTCCTCTTATCACTTTTGCAGACTATCTTTGGGACAGCGAAAATTATAATCCGCAAAAGTCGTGGGAAGGTGCAATAAAGCAGGTTATCGGCAAGGAAAATGCGGATAATTTCATTGTATTTGCAGACCATCTTTATACTTCCTGCCTCAAGGATGCAAATTCAAGGCGTATGTATGAAGCACTTGACGAGATAGAAGGTGCATTCAAATCGGGCGACAATGAAAAAGCCTCAGCTCTTGCAGAAGCGTATCTCAGCAAAATGAATGCCTGCAGAGAATATCTCAAAAGAGATTTACCGATTTGCAGGGAGCTTTCAAAATGGTCGGAGAAATTCTTTGTGCTGTGCGATATTTTCAACAGAATATTTGCGTTCCTTATGGCTAAAGACGAAAAGCTGCTTGCGGAAATTTTGGGGCTTGTTGAAAAATATGAAGCAATGCCCGCAAGAATATCAAACGATATTGATATCAAATCCGAGCTTAAAAATGAGCTCGGTATAAATATTTAAACGGAGGAACATAATTATGGCATTTATTATCAGACTCGGCGCAGCGTTGCTTGCGGTTATCACAGGCTTACCCCTTCTTTTATCGGCACTTGCACAAAGCCTTCTGCTCACAGGTTATGAATCAAAGCCCGAGGATGCAATCAGTGCAAATTTTCTCGAGGGTACGGCTCAGTTTATTGAAGAAGCCGAATCCGAATACTGGTCGGTAGGATATTCCAAAGAGATACTTACACCGGATGATATCGACAGCCACAGATATTTTCTCGGCGGTTACCTTAAGTTCCCCGCACAGGAGGCAACCGGTGTCATTGACGATATCAGTGTAAGAGCGGTCGTGCTTGACGATAATTCCGGCAGAGGTGCCGTTGCCTTTGCGTGGGTTGATACCGTCGGCCTTATGAATGCGGATATCAAGGATATACGTGAAGAGCTCAGCGATATTACCGGTGAGGACGGTCTTGTTGCAATAAACGTCGGTTCAACGCACACGCACAGTGCCATTGATACACAGGGACTTTGGGGTAATATCCCGAAATCAGGCAGAGACGAAGCATACATCGCTTCCGTTGTTGAAAAGACTGCCAAGGCAATAAGAGATGCATATACGAGCAGAACACAGGGACAGCTTTTCTATGCCTCCAAGTCCTGCCCTCAGCTTTTTGCGGACGGCCGTAAGCCTGACTCGCTGGATGACAAGGTGCATCTTTTCCGCTTTGTGCCCAACGATACGGCAAAGAAAGAAATATTCATAGCTAATTTCGGCGGGCATCCCGTTAACCTTCCCTGGGAAAACACTAAGATATCCGCTGATTTCCCGGGCTACCTTGATGAGACTGTCAGCACGGCAAGAAATGCTGATTTTATATTCATTCAGGGTGCTATAGGCGGCGGTATATACGTTAACCTCGGCGTTGAAAACGGTATTCCCGAGGAGCTTTCGGGCTACGATAAGATGAAGGAATACTGCCGTATTATGAATGATGTATTCACCGAGCTTGTCGAAACGGCAACACCTGTTGAGCCCATTCTCAACATCCGCATTAAACAGATAGATTTTGAAATTGACAATTTCCTTTTCAAGCTTGTTGAAAGAGCCAACCTTTGCAATGCAATAGCATACAAGGAAAACGGTGCGGTATATATGCCCAGCGAAATAGGCTACGTTGAAATCGGTAAGGATATCAAGATTCTTCAGGTGCCGGGTGAGGTTCTGCCCGAAATCGTTTACGGCAACTTCTTTACGGCCGATGAGGCACTCAACGGTACGGACTATCCCTATGCAGCTCTTAATACGTATCTTCCCGAGGATGACGATATTCTTGTTTTCGGTCTCTGCAACGATGCTGTCGGCTATATAGTACCCGATAACGATTACGGCTCAGCCGGCAGTGACGGCCATTACGAGGAGTCTGTTTCCACAGGCTCCAAGAGCGGTACAACCCTTTCAAAGGCGTTTATCGAGCTTTTTGCAAGTCTTGAAAATGCCGATTGAACGGAGGTAACACACGAATGGAAATCTTGCGCTTTCTGCGATTGCCCGACCTTGTAAAGGGTATTATTTCCGGGCTGCTTTCTCTTATTCTTCTTTTCGTTCCGAATTCAACCTATACAAGTGTTGAAGAAACGTCGGAATATATGCTCAAGGGTGACAGCACGTTTTCCGATACTGCGGGCGAAGGTTGGACTGTCGGTTTTGCGAGCAGTGTTCTGACACCCGAGGATATTACGTCAGACACATACTATATTGCGGGCTACAACACCAACAATCCTGCTCTTTCCGTGCTTGATGATATGCACGCAAAGGCAGTTTATCTTGATGATAACACGGGCAGAGGCGGTGTAATTGTATGTGCAATTGACTGTGTAGGTATGAGCCGCAAGGATATAAATGACATAAGAAAAATCGTAATCAACAGCAGTAAAATCCCCGGTATCAAATCAATAAACATCTGCTCAACCCATTCACACTCTGCTGTTGATACGCAGGGTCTGTGGGGCAAAAATTTCTTCTCCGACGGCAAAAACGCAGAATTTATGGAGAGCCTTAAATCAAAGACTGCAGAAGCGATTATTGCCGCCTACGAAAACCGTAAGGACGGCAAGCTCTATTTCGGAACGGCAGAGGATGAGGGGCTGCTCATTGACACGAGAAACCCCGTTGACTACGATTCAACTCTAACCAGATTGCGTTTCGAACCAGCTGACGGCAGTGATGACACGTATATTGTAAACTTTGCTTGCCACGCCGAGTGCTTAGGCGCGAGAACAACCGTTGTCAGTGCAGATTTTCCCGCATATATGGAAAAAGAAATAGTTGAGCAGACGGGCGGTGCAAACGTTGTTTTTATAAACGGAGCTATAGGCGGACTTGTCACCTGCGAAAAGCTTGATGACGTTTTACGTAACTTTGAGCTTGGCCTTGAATACGTAAAGGAATTCGGCGAAGATGTAGGTGAGCTTGTTATGAGCGTAGCAGATGAAACCGAGCTTTTGCCTCTTGTTAATATCAAAACCGAAGCGGTTGAGGTAAAATGCGATAATATTGCATTGCTCCTTGTACGTATTTTAGGTGTGCTTAACAACGATATTTCAAAGAACGAAAACGGTGATATTTCAATCATATCCGAGGTTTCGTATATGGAGCTGGGTGATAAACAGATTGGTATATTTATGATACCCGGTGAGCTTTCGCCCGAGCTTGAAAGCGGCAATTTCCTCACCGCAGATACTGCGGCAAACGGTACGGAGGCTGATTATAAACCGCTGGCTGAAATGTCTGAATGCAAGCATCAGTTCGTTATCGGACTTTGTAATGATGAAATCGGCTATATAATTCCGGAGAATGATTTTTATCTGCACGAGTGGCTGCCCTACTTCAACACAACGGTTGACGCCGCAGGCAGAAACCACTACGAGGAAACGAACTCAACAGGACCCGAAACGGCAGGCACATTGCTTGAAGCGATGGATAAACTCATAGCTTCCGTTAAATAATTTGCAGCCCTTATGAACGTTTTGATTCATAAGGGCTGTTTTTATATCAATACAGATACCATTTTTTTGAGAATGTCTGCCATTCGGCACTCTTACTGTTTTCAAGCTCTGTAAATTCTTCGGCATTAAAATCGCTGCTGAAAATTTCGTCCGTACCGAGCAGCTTTACAATATCGCGCTCAATTTCAAATTCGCTGTGTGTTTTCCTGATTGCATCAAGAAGTCTTATACTAACGGCAAAGGGAGAAAAAGCATCTCTGTCGGTAACGTGAAGCTGAATACCGTGGCAGAAGATACCTTCGTAATCCGAAAATGACGGTGTGAACGAACATTTGCGAAGTATAACACCGTCTTGTTTGCCGACTGTTTCAATTACAGCTTTGCTGTCAAGCCAGGGGGCACCTATCATTTCAAACGGTTTTGTCGTACCTCTGCCCTCGGAAAGGTTAGTGTCTTCAAAAATGCAGGTTCCTATATATACAAATGCAGTGTCAACCGTCGGGATATTGGGTGAAGGCTGAACAAAGCAAAGGTCTGTATCGTCGTAATACATATCCCTTTTCCAGCCCTCCATCGGAATGACAGCGAGCTCACAGCCGATGTTTTCGGTTTCATTCATCATCAGCGCAAATTCACCGATTGTAAGACCGCTGCGGGTCGGAGTCGGAAATCTGCCGACAAAAGAAGAAAATTTTCTGTCAAGAACAGTTCCCTCCGCTTTAATTCCACCGATGGGATTCGGTCTGTCAAGCACGACAAATTTTATGCTG
Source organism: Clostridia bacterium (assembly GCA_017399065.1). GTDB lineage: Bacteria > Bacillota > Clostridia > Oscillospirales > Acutalibacteraceae > UBA8612. The sequence goes on from JAFQEL010000031.1 coordinate 35,929, forward strand.
TGTTCCGCACACAGCTTCATAGCGTCCGTCATTGTGTAGGCATAAGTATAAAATCTTGCACCGACATCCTGAATGTCAAAAATAACGGTATCAAGGGCTGTAAGTGCTTTTTCACTTTCGGATATATTGTCACCAAATAAGCTGTAAGCAGGAAGCCCTGTTTTTTTATCGGTGTATGAAGCAACGCTTTCACCTGCCTGCACGTCTCCTCTGACACCGTGTTCGGGGCCGAAAAGTGCAACAAGGTTGCATTTGCTTTTCAGCATATCCACGGTTGAAGAAAGGTCACGGAGAACACCCGTGTGGTTGGTAATAAGTCCGCATTTGCCTTGAAAATCGAATCCGTCACGGGCAACAACATCCGCGCCGCAAAGAATTTTTTGCTTTCTTGATTTCAAATAAATAACCTCCTTCCGAGGATCTTATACAACGGACATAAACAGTATTCTGTTTTTATTTTATATCAACAGATGAGAATTTGCAATTGCAAAAACAATATTTTACACTATTGATTTGCAGATTTTGTTGCATTATAATGGAATAGGATATTATGAGCTATTAAAAAGCATCGCAATGCTTTTTCAGGTGCCGAACGCAATTATTACACCGCATATTGCAGGCAGTACAGGCAATGAGCCGCAGAGAATGGCCTATTTATATGATGGAAGAAATGGAGAGCTTTATTGCCGGTAAAACCACAAGGTACGGAGTTACCTTGGATTCTCTTGAGAGGATGGCATAAGTTAAGAAGGCTTTATTCATAATTTATTTTTTAAATTACTTAAATTAAATCCGATGGGGTGTTATTATGAAGTTTGAAACAAATAAATTAAGATGGACAAGAGAACCTGCAGAGTACACTGTATCAGAAGATAAAATTGAAATCACAACTGCTCCTGAAACGGACTTGTGGCAGAGGACATATTATCATTTCCGAAACGATAATGCTCCTGTACTACAATTGGAAACGGATGAAAAGTTTTTCTCTTTCGTTGTAAAAACAGAGTTTGAAAGCAAGCACAGATTTGATCAGTGCGGTATTGTTATGTATCTGGACAGCGATAACTGGATAAAGGGCTCGATTGAATATGAAAACGAAAGATTTCAGCATCTCGGCTCCGTTGTTACAAATAACGGCTACTCTGACTGGGCTACAACGCAGATAGATACGGATATCAAATCTATGTGGTACAGATTCAGCCGCAGAGAAGACGATTACTGTATTGAGTGCTCGGATGACGGTGTGACATTCAGACAGATGAGGGTCTGCCATATGTGGAACGGCGGCGGTACAATTCAGTTCGGAATATATGCCTGCAGTCCAGAGAAATCTTCATTCAAGGCGACTTTTACAAATATGGAAATAACCGAATGCAAGTGGCTCGCTCACAATTAATGATGAGGGGATGCGGTGGATTTTATGTATGACAGAGATTTCTTTTTGAAAAAAGCGCAGGAAAATTTACCTGTGCTCTATTATAAAGATATTACGCCTGACATTACTGAGTTTTTGGCTTCAACGGGAGACAGCGTTCTGCTTGACCTGGGTGAACATGCAGTCGGACATTTTTCTTTTTCATTTGACAATATTGAGGATTTTATTGATGCACCTGTCCGCTTAATCATCAAATTCGGTGAAGATATGAGAGAGATCGAGGACGATTTTTCGCTGTATGAGGAGGGGCTTTCCAAGACCTGGCTGCAGGAGGAGATTATAAACCTTGATTTCCCTCAGAAAACAGCGTTGCCCAGGAGATACGCCTGCAGATACATAAAGATAACGGTGGACAAAACCAATAAGCCTATTAAGCTGTTTGATTTTTGTTTTCGTGCATCAACAAGTGCAGCTGTATCCGCTCTGAAACCGTCGGAGGCATCAGACACATTACTGAAAAAGATAGACCTTGTTGCAACAAACACTCTTAAGGAATGTATGCAGACATTTTTTGAGGACGGTCCGAAACGCGACCGCCGCCTCTGGATAGGTGACCTCAGGCTTGAGGCGCTGACAAATTACTATACCTTCAAAAACCTTGAGATAACCAAAAGATGCTTATACCTTTTTGCGGCAGGCGGCCGTGATAAACTCGGCTTTTTGCCGTCGTTTGTATATGATACGCCGTATTATTTTTCGGGCTCGGCACATATTGCGGATTATGCACTTTTATTTGTTGTGAGCGTGTGCGATTATTACGAACACACGGCGGACAGGACTGTTGTTGATGAGCTGCTTGATATATGCAAATCTCAACTTGAAAGCTTCCGAGCGATCCTTGATAAAAACCTGATAGTGACCCGTCAAGAAGGTTGGTTTGCTTTTATTGACTGGTGCCCGGGGCTCGAAGGTCTGACTGCACTGCAGGGTGTGTATCTGTATACGCTGGAGCGTTTTTCAAAGCTGTTGAAAGCAATCGGTGATGATGAGCACGAAAAGTATTCACTTCACCTTTGCGAAGTTCGCCGCGCCTGCAGAGAACGGCTTTATGACGAAAATGCAGGCTGTTTTATAAATGAGCTTGATAACGGTCAGCTGAGCGTACATTCTCAGGTGTGGATGATACTGGGCGGTGTCGTTGACGGTAAAGAGGCCGAGGAGCTTCTTATATCCTGCCTTGAAAACAAAAACGCAAAGCAGCCCGTTACGCCGTACATGCGTCACTACGTAACTGAGGCTATGTTTAAGCTGAATATGAGGGATAAGGCGGTGCAATACCTGAAAACCTTCTGGGGCGGCATGCTTGAGCACGGTGCAGACACCTTCTGGGAGGCTTATATTCCCGAAGACCTTGATTTTTCGCCGTATGATAACAGAACGATAAACAGCCTTTGTCACGCCTGGAGCTGTACACCCTCTTATTTTATACGCAAGTACGGGCTGTGATGATTATTTCGTCGTATGATCAAAAGATGCCCGGCACTGCGATGATATCTGATATGATCTGATATATAAGCTTGCAAGAAAATAATAATCACCGCTTCTTTGGGATAAACCCATTGAAACGGTGATTTTTTTGAGCATTATCTTTTCAACAAACAGCTGCAAAAGCTGATATGAAGACATATACTGCTTAATTTATCGGAAATAGATTCCACCGAATATCAGTAAGGCTGTCATCATAACAAGATATGAGGGATATACGGTTGACGAGCAGCCGAAGGAAGCGATGAATTGCCCTGCCGTTTTGGATTTTTTATAGTTTTCTTTGACAAGCTTGGGGCGGAACATAAAGAAAAACTCAAAGATAAGATAACCTACGCAATAGAAGATCCATGTTTCCCAGAGCGTATAGCCTCTTAAAATCTGAACTGCAAGGATAACAGCTCCGACGAGAATAAGGAAGACACGGATAAGCCTGATGCCTTTATAATCCCAATAACGCTCAAGACCGTCGTGCTGTGCAATTACATAATACATTGTGAAGCAGCAGATGATAGAAGCCATTGTTGTTGAGCCGAGCATAACAAGTGCAAGCGGGCCTACCATATAGCAGGGGCGCTCAAGCACCTCGACGATATTCATATCAACCTCACCGAAGGCTTTTGTTATCTTGTTGCCGTTTTTGCGGTAGGGGATGATAAAGAGGAAAATAGTAAGGATTATAAGAACACAGAATACCCAGGAAAGAACAGTATCGACCGTCTGCGGGATGGGATGCCAAAGTGCACCTGTCTCTTCGGCAAAGCTGAGCTTTTCCTTGGCAAGAGGCCACGCTATTATAAAGGCTGAGGAAATACCAAAGCCCTGCGCAAGTCCCTGGAAAAGCTCCATCATTTTCCAGCCGTCGATAACTCCGAGCTCATCAAGCTTGCCGAAAAGACGCTTGCCGTTTTTGAGCGGATATAACTGCTTATCGTAAAGTGTAATACCTATAACCCAGCCTATTGCACCGAAGAGAGCACCGCCGACCCACATAATAATTGTGAAGATGTCTCCTCTTATTGCTGCCATAATGAGAAGAGAAGCGACGATTACTACATTGCGTCCCCACTCCTCACGGCTGTCCTCGGAAAAGCCCACCTTGGGCATTCTGCCGTGTTCCGGGTCGTAGGGGGTGTTGAAAATGCGATAGCCTATCTCCTGGAGAATGGGAACAAGGGCAAAGAAAATTACAAAATCATACCATCTGTAGACACCGCCCATTGCAGAGAAGCTCATACCGAGAAAGGCTGAGCCAAGACCGCCCCATATACTGCCCTTGAAGCTGAGAGCAAGATAACCGAGCGGAGGGCTGTAGCGCGGCTTGTCGTGGTGAAGGATAAGAAACATTGTAGAAGCATAAGGCTCCATACCGCCGTAGAAATAGCCGAGGGCACAGGCTGCGGCAAAGAGGAACACGTTATCCATCAACAGTTCGGAGCCTGTATACCAGACGCACATTATGCCCATAAAAGCACCGGGCAGCATTGCACCCTTTTCGCCGCCGATCGCCGAGCCGCGGATGCCCCAGCCAAAGCACATTGCGAGCATACTGAAGACTATAAATAAAACGGGATTCTCAGTCATTGTTTTAACACCTTTTATTAACAAAGCCGGTGCATTTACTTGAAATGACCGGCTTTTGGTTTATTGTTTATCTGAAATTCATATAGCCGAAGACAAGCAGACCGACCATTAAGACATGGAAGAAAGGAAGAACTGTTATGTCTCCGCCAAAGGAAATAAGGAACTCTTTGACATTTTTAGACTTTTTGTAATTCTCGATTACTCTCTGCGGACGGTAGAAATAAACCAGATCGAAAAGAATATAACCGACACAATAGAATATCCATGTTTCCCAAAGAGTATATCCTCTCAAAGCCTGACCTGCAAGGATAACGGCACCCAACAGAATGAGGAATATACGGATGAACTTGATGCCCTTGAAGTCCCAATAACGCTCAAGACCGTCGTGCTGGGCAATGACGTAGTACATCGTGAAGCAACAAATGATTTCAGACATTGTTGTTGAACCGAGCATAACAAGGCAAAGCGGACCGACCATATAGCAGGGACGCTCGAGAACCTCGACAATATTCATATCGACCTCACCGAAGGCACGTGTGATCTTGTTGCCGTTTCTGCGGTAGGGGATGATGAAGAGGAAAATAGTCAGGATTATAAGAGCACAGAATATCCAGGAAAGAGTAACATCTACAGTTTCGTTGAGCCCATACCAGAGCTTGCCTGCAGCTTCAGCCTGCTCAAGATTAGCTTTGGCAAGAGGCCAGCCGAGAATGAAGGCACCTGCGATACCAAGGCCGTTGAAGCAGCCTTGAGTGAACTCCATAATTTTCCAGCCGTCAACAATTTTGAGCTTTTCCCATTTTCCGAAAAGCATTTTGCCGTTCTTGAGAGGGTGAAGCTCTTTATCATAGAAGGTGATTGCGACGACCCAACCGATAGAGCCTGCAAGAGCGCCGCCGATCCACATAATAATTGTGAAGATATCTCCTCTTACCGCTGCCATAATGAGAAGGGAGGCGACGATTACAATATTGCGTCCCCATTCTTCGCGGCTGTCCTTAGAGAAACATACCTTGGGCATTCTGCCGTGTTCGGGGTCATAGGGAGTGTTGAAAATACGGTAGCCTATCTCCTGAAGCAGGGGAACAAGGGCAAAGAAAATAACAAAATCGTACCACTTGTAAACAGTGCCGCTCATTGCGGAGAAGCTCATACCGAGGAAGGCTGAACCGAGACCGCTCCATATCGAGCCCTTGAAGGCAAGAGCCAGATAGCCCAGAGGAGGACTGTAACGCGGGCTGTCATGATCAAGGACAAGGCCCATTGTCGAGCCGTATGGCTCCATGCCGCCGTAGAAATAGCCGAGTGCACATGCGGCAGCAAAGATAAATACATTTTCCATAAGCAGATCGGAACCGGTGTACCAAACACAGAGTATGCCCATAAATGCGCCCGGAAGCATTGCGCCCTTTTCTCCGCCGATTGCCGAGCCGCGCATACCCCAGCCAAAGCACATGGTAACCATACTTATGGCAAGAAATGCTAATTCATTCATATATTAAAACCTTTCTTAATTCAATTTTTTTCAACCTTTACAAGAGCGTAGCCTATTTTTTTACGACCGCAGGTATAGACCATATGAAGAAGATCGCCCTCTGCAACGATTGAGGGATAGGAAAACTCTACGCCCGGCTCGGTTTCAAGCTCTATACGCACGGGATATGTTGCGCCGTTATCCTCTGAAAGGAAAAGGCAGAGAGGTGTACGGTCGCCCCAGTTTTCACTTACGGGGTTGCAGATAAGACCCAAGACACCGCAATCGGTCATTGCTGCGCCGATACCGCTGTTGTTGTTCGGCATATCGGTAGGTCTTGCTACAGACCAGGTGCGTCCGAAATCCTTTGACTCGCTGCGATAGATCCAATTAAGATTTGTGCGGGCAAGCATATAAACTCTGCCGTCGTGTGACTGATCCTCCCATATCGCAGGCTGAATCAAGCCTTCGCCTTCCTTGGGAAGCTCCTCCTTACGGTTGCATATTGTACCGTCCGGCAGTTCAAATGCAACGGGAGCGGAAAGCTTCCAGGTTTCGCCGTTATCTTCGCTGTAGTCTGTCCAGGATTCCCAGCGGTCACACAGATCTTCTGTTGAGCCGGGAGCAAGAAGCGCACCGTTTGAAAGTCTTATCATCTGGTTTTTAACAGGACCTCTGCCGCCGATATCGCCCGGAACCAGCTCTTTCGGAGCTGACCAGGTTGCACCGCCGTCATTGGAAACGGATTTCATTGAGTACCAATGGCCTTCGTCAATACCGCTCTTATAAATGAGAGTTAGCACGCCGTTCTCTGCAAAAAGAGTCGGATTCCAGTCAGCCTCACCGTCATCGGGTGTTACGGGAACAGGTGTGCTCCACTCGCCGTCACGGCGTGCAAACCATATGCGGACATTGGGATTTTTTTCTTTTATGCCGCCGAACCATGCGGCTGTGGGTTTACCGTTGCAGATAGCAACCGTTGCGGCATGGCATTCGCCGGTTTCTTCGTTGATGCCTTCGGTTGCAAGATATTCCTGATATAAAAGTTCAGCTTTAATCATTTATCACTGTCTCCCATTTCTAAATAATGAAACTATTAATATAGTAATAAACCCCAAATGAAAGAGAGTTTATTTCATTTGGGGTTCAGAAAATAATCAGCAGCCGTGTAACTCTTTGTAAATGCGGATGACCTCCTGCAGATCTTCCTCTGTATCTACGCTGACAGCTTTGTAATGTGCGGGAGCAGGAACGATTTTAATTTTATATCCGTGCTCCAGAACCTTAAGCTGCTCAAGTGACTCTGCCTCTGAAAGAGGTGTGGGAGCAAGCTTTGTGTATGTATTAAGGAACTCGTGTGTATACGCATAAATTCCGATATGCTCAAAATATCTTGCGTGTTCTGCATGACGGGGATACGGAATGGGAGAACGGGAGAAATAAATTGCATTGCCGTTAACGTCGCTGACTACTTTAACAACGGTGTTGTTATGCACATAGTCTTCATCACCCGTGATTTCCAGACTGCCTGTTGCCATAACGCAGTCGGGGCTGTTAATCAGAGCAGAACCGATGTCGTCAATGATTTCAGGCGGAACAAGAGGCTCGTCACCCTGGATGTTGATAACGTAATCGCAATCATAGTTGCTTGCAGCCTCTGCAACTCTGTCTGAGCCTGTGGGGTGATTGACACTTGTCATAACAGCTTCGCCGCCGAAAGCGATAACAGCGTCGTATACACGCTGATCGTCTGTTGCGACGACAACCTTAGTGAGAACCTTTGATTTGCTTGCGTTTTCATAAACATGCTGAATCATCGGCTTGCCGCATATATCCTTAAGGGGCTTGCCGGGAAGACGTGATGAACCGTAGCGTGCGGGAATAACACCTAATACTTTTGCCATTATATTAATCTCCTTAAATATCACAAAATCAGAAAGAATATTTTTCACTTATTGCCTTGCGCATCTTGTTGAGTGAGAAGGGCTTGATCTCTTCGACAATACGCTCACGCATTGCCTTGCCTTCGTCTGTGTTCTGGGGAGCAGAAGAGAAATCAAGCTCAATGCCGAGCTCCTTACAGATACGATCAACAAATATCGGCCAGAGCTCGCCGATATCACCGATAACGGGAATGCTGTGCTCGAGACGTGTGAAGGCAGACATTTCCATACGGAAGGGAATCTTTGTAAGCTTTGTCTTGGGAAGACCCTCGTTGATTGCCTTCTGAATAAGCTCGCTGTTTTTGTTGAGGTCCCAGGAACGCTTAAGATTTTCATCAAGGTCAAAGCGGATGAGAGTTTTATCCTTGAGGCTGTATGTGGGAAGACCGTTCATTGCAGCCCAGATACCGTGACCCGTGTAGGTTTCAAACGGACCGTCATGAATCTCCTGAGTAAGAGCGACAGCGGATTCGATAATAACGTCTGCATCGGAAAGCATTTTTGCGATTCTCTTGCAGCGCTGGCTTACGGGAATGCTGTCGGAGATGCAAAGTCCTACCTGGCCGCCGCCGATAAGCTGTGGAACGCTTACAAGAACGGGTACGCCCTTGAGTGCACCTGCGCCGATCATAGTATTGGGGTCAGCACCGAGACCTGCAACGTACTCAAAGCTTTCGCCGAGTGTCTGTGCGGCAACCATGATTTCTGTGGAAACTGTTTCGTTGAAATAGCCTACGGGGTAAGCCATATTGCCTGCTGCTTTGATGATAACCTTGCCCTCTGCCTTTTCGCACATGGAAACAAGCTCCTCATCGAGAGGCAGCTCGGAACGGATTCGTGCCCACTCTGCTTCATCAAGCTGTGTAAGCTCATAGATATTGCCGCGGCAACGGATGTTTTCGGGACATTTTTCGCCGAGAACATCTGCGTCAAAGCGCTTTACTCTGTCAAGGGTACCGCCCATTTCGTGTGAAATAACGGCAGAGCTCGTTGTAACGCCGTCGATAAGGCCTGCGTGGATAAGAGCCGCAATAAGAGTTGTAACACCCTCATGAAGATTGGGGCCGCTTCCTATAACAGCCGCAACCTTACCGCCGCGCTTTTTTACTTCAATTACTTTTTCGATTGCGGTATTTAAAAATTCTTTTGTTTCATCGGGTAATGCTTGGTATAGTTCTTCAACTAAAGCGGGTGATGCCATAATCAATTCTCCTGTCAAAAAATTTTTGTTGTAAAATCAGTCAAGAAGTTTTTTTCCGAAGCAGGCGTCGTCATGGTCGAGCGACAAAAGTGTAAAATTATGTTTCTTGTAAAAACTCATCGCTCTTTCATTTCGTGGGCCGCAGGTAAGACAAACGCCCTTGATGCCCTTTTGCGCAAGGTGAGCGCAGAGAGTATCGACAAGCTTGCCGCCCATACCCATACGCTGATATTCCGGAAGAATGTCAACGTGAAAATGTGCAGGATATTCCTCCTTGAAGTCCTCCTGACGGAGATAAGCCGTAGAAGCCCATTCGTATCGGTCTTCGCCGTAACTATCGGAGCGCGGAAGATATTCCCTGTCGAAAATTTCCTTGAAGCTGTCAAAGTTTTCGGCACAGATTATATAGCCGACTGCCTTGCCGCCGTCATCCAGCACAAAGCAGTTTTCGGGCTCGTGCTCGATGTAATAGTTGCAGAAGGTATTGAGGTAAAACTGACCGGTAAGAAAATCCGGTACTTCTTCGGGACCGTCGCTGTTGTGACAGACAAAGTGTACTGCTTCGCGGTCTTTTTCTTCATATTTTCTTATGGACACCATTAAAATCACCACCCTCAATCCGGTATACAGAACGCTGAGCAACCTAAGAAGTGACAGCTCAGCAGTATCTGACAGAATTAAAGATAGCATAAAATAAATAAATTTTCAATAAAAATCTTACAATAAGCTTGAAAATTTTTGAATAAAGTGTATAGTAAAATTAACGAGGAGGCGGTTTTTTGAAATTCAAGGACAGATTGCTTAAGAGTGCAGTCGGCACGCTTTCAAATACTATTCTTTCCACTATGCCTAAACGTTTCTTCATAACACGCGAAGAAGCTGACAGGTATATGAAGACCGGTGACAAGGTTTTTACTTATGAACCGGGTGAAAAATGGACCTGCGGCTTTGGCAAGACAGTATATACCCCCGATGATTATGACAGAAAAACCTATTATATTGCCGGATATGATTCCGATAATCCCGTAAAAGGAGTGCTCGATGATCTGTATGCAAGAGCGGTTTACCTCGATGACAACAGGGGCAACGGCGGTGCGGTTTTCTGTGCGCTTGATTGCGTGGGTATAAGCAGGAGAGACATAAACGATATAAGAAAGGCTGTTATTGAAAGCGGCAGACTGGGACAAGTCAAATCGATCAATATTTCTTCAACACATACACACGCAGGAATCGACACCCAGGGACTCTGGGGCGAAAAAATTTACAAATGCGGTAAAGACAAGGGCTTTATGGAAAGCTTGAAAGAGAAGGCGGCACAGGCGATTGTTGCGGCATACGAGAACAGAAAAGACGGCAAGCTTTTTATGGGTCACACTGCCGTTGAAGATATGCAGGCTGATGTAAGAACACCTGTAACTTACGACAAAAACCTTACAAGATTCCGCTTTTCGCCCTATGACAGATCGGGTGATGTTTACATATTAAATTTTGCTTCACACGCTGAGCTTCTCGGTACTACCTCACTGGTCAGTGCGGATTTCCCTGCATACCTGATAAAAGAAATTGAGGAAAGTGTGCCCGGTTCTGAGGCTGTTTTCTTTAACGGTGCCGTAGGCGGTATGATCTCGGCAAAAGAAATTAAAAAGGTTTACAGAGACTCCATAGACTGCGAAGCATATATGAAAGGCTTCGGTAAGCAGTTAGGTCAGATAGCGCTTTCGATTGAAAACGAAACGCAGATTGAGCCTGTACTGAACATAAAGTCAAAGGGTATTACCGTACCGGGGGATAATACCGTTCTGATTCTTGCCAGATACCTCAATGTTCTAAATAACGACCTGATGAGGACAGAAAAAAGGAACAGGGTGTGTATTTATTCAGAGGTAGGCTATATGGAGCTTGGTAATAAAGATGCGGCTGTTTTCCTGATACCGGGTGAACTCTTCCCCGAGCTTTTCAACGGAGAATTCCTCACGGAAAAAGACAGTGCAAATCACAGACTGTCAAGCTACAAAAAAGTGCTTGCCGATATGACGGACTGCAAGCATAAATTTGTTATCGGTCTTTGCAATGACGAGCTGGGTTATATTGTTGCGGAAAATGACTTTCTGCTGAACGAAACCTTGCCTTACATAAATAAAGCGACCGATGATATGGACAGAGATCACTACGAGGAAACAAATTCGACGGGCCCCGAAACGGGAAAAATCATTCTTGACGAAACAGAAAAGCTGATTAAATCGGTACATTAAAGACCAAAATTAAACGATAAGGGAGATATAACATATGAAAAAACGTTACCGTTCCGCTATCGCATTTTTTCTTGTATTTACAGTTATTTTTTCTGCAAATTCAACAGTGGCGTATGCAAAGAGCGAAAAGAGCGGACCCATTTATGCCGTAACGGATATTCTCGGAGGCATTGTTGACGGTGCAATCAGGCTGTTGGGATTTTTGGCTCCTACTCCCGATTATCCGACGGTTGAAGAGTATTTTTCGACAGACAGTGAAAATTTCTATGAAGGAACAACGGAATTTATAGACGAAGCTGCTGACGGAGCAAAGTGGTCTCTCGGCTTCGGCAAGGAAAGCGTAGTTCCCGAAAATCTTCGTGACGGAAGTAAAAAATATTACACTGGCGGATATTTTACCCAGAAGGTAGACGGAGTTTTTGACGACCAGAAGGCGGTTGCGATTGCACTTAACGACGGTTCGGGCAGAGGCACATCCGTTTTTGCTTCAATTGACGGTGTCGGCGTAAATAATGCGGATATCCGCGCCATAAGGAAAGCTGTTGAGCAAAAACTCAAGGATAAAGGAATTGACAGCGATATTAATGCCATCAACATTAACGCAACACATTGCCATACGGTTATTGATACACAGGGCATAGGCCTTGACCTGTTGCCGAAAATTTTTCTCAGCTTCTTCGGCGGAGCAAAAAGATCGATGAATACCGATTTCCTTGAGGTAATGATTGACCGCACATCGGATGCAATTGTTGAAGCATATATGAATAAGGAAACGGGTTCGCTGTATTATTTTGAAACCGTCGGTATGGGCAAGGATGAGGAAAACGGTCTGTATCTTGATGATGAATACCCGTATCTCGTAAACAAGAGATATTATACCGAAGGATATCAGAATTTGTTTGCCTGCTTCAAGTTCGTTCCCGACGATGAAGATTCTGCGGCTACGGTTTTTGCAAATATCGGTGCACATCCCACGATAGTTGATGAAACCACAAGTCTTCTTTCCGCAGACTTTCCTGCGTTTATGGAAGAAAAAATCAACGGTGAGGGTATGAACTTTATGTTTATCCAGGGTGCACAGGCTCCTGTTTCCGTTAACAAATGGGCTGATACGCCTGAGGTGACCAATAAAGAGGTTGAAGCAAAAATCGCTGAAAATCCCACGGCAAAGGATTATGAAACAGCTATACTCTACGGCTATGAGTATGCAAGGCTCATACTGGAAGCACAGGATAATCTGAAAGAAATCGAGCCTATACTCAATGTCAGGATGACTGAGTATGCCATACAGCTTGAAACCGGTCTTTTCGGCTACGGCGCAACGGAAGGTTTTATCGGCACGACGACGGTAGAGGATTCTTCAAGTGAAACCGGATATTCGATTATTACGGAAGCGGGCTATATAGAAATAGGCAAGGATATCGTTCTGCTTACCGCTCCCGGCGAAATCGTACCTCAGCTTATTTACGGAAACGTTGTTTCGGCAGAGGAGTCATACCTTGGTACGGAATGGACCTGCGAAATAACATCAAGCCTTATTCCCGAGGGCAAAACTGTTCTTGTTATGGGCCTTTGCAACGATGCAATAGGATATATCATGCCCGATAACGATTTCGCACACTTTATCACAGATATAATCTGGGATATAGACGGTGCAGATAAGGTGTTCGGTCCTTATCACAGACATTATGAAGAGATGCTCTCGGCAGGAAGCTCGGCAGGCTCAACCACCGTTTCCGTGCTCAATGAGCTTGTAAAAAGTGCTAATCAGTAAAACGGGCGTATAATGCTTCCCGTCAATAAAAAATTAAGATTTGAAATAAAACAGAATGACTCGGATGATGCTTGATTCGGGTCATTTTGTTTTAAAAGAAGGAATGAAAGTAATGGCAAAAAAGCTTTTTGATTACATAATACACGGTGGTGATTATAACCCCGATCAGTGGATAAGAACCCCGGAAATATGGGATGAGGATATGCGGCTGATGAAGCTGGCTCATATAAACAGTGCGACCGTCGGCGTGTTTTCATGGGCAACACTTGAACCTGAAGAAGGCGTTTATAATTTTGAATGGCTTGATACCGTGCTTGATAAAATGCATCAGAACGGAATGTCGGCAATACTTGCCACTCCGTCGGGCGCACGGCCTGCCTGGCTTGCCGAAAAATATCCCGAGGTGCTGAGAACCGATGAAAACGGTATACGCCGCAAATTCGGTGACAGACACAATCATTGTCTCACCTCACCCGTTTACAGAGAAAAAGTCCGAGGCATCAACAGAATGCTTGCGGAAAGATATAAAAACCATCCCGCTCTGAAAATGTGGCATATTTCAAATGAATACAGCGGAGAATGCCGCTGTGAGCTTTGCCGGGAGGCTTTCAGAAAATGGCTCAGAGAATATTATCACAACGATATCGATGAGCTGAATTTCAAATGGTGGAACGCGTTCTGGTCGCATTCCTTCAACAGTTTTGATCAGATTAATCCTCCAGAAAAAAACGGAGAAGACAGCGCGTCGGCTCTTAATCTTGCATGGCAGCGTTTTATAACCGACAGCCACATTTCTTTTTTTGAAAATGAGATTGCACCTTTGCGTGAAATTACACCCGATATACCGGTTACCACTAACTTTATGAGAAGGTATAACGGCATTGATTATCAGAAATTTGCAGAACACGTTGACCTTGTATCATGGGATAATTACCCTGCGTGGGATAAGGGTAAAAATCCTGATGAAGCAATTGAAGCGGCGTTTTTACACGATTTTTTCCGTTCATTAAAAAACGGTCAGCCGTTTTTCCTTATGGAAAGCACACCGTCGCTGGTAAACTGGCAGGATGTCAACAAGCTCCCGAAATCGGGCATAAATGAGCTTGCATCAATCCAGGCCGTTGCACACGGTGCGGACAGCGTACAGTATTTTCAATGGAGAAAGAGCAGAGGCGGTGACGAAAAATTCCAAGGTGCGGTTATTGACCATTGCGGACACGAAAATACAAGAGTTTTCAGAAATGTTGCGAAGATAGGTAAAACACTTGAAGGGCTGAGCGGTGTTGTCGGCACGGAATCCAATAGCAGAGTTGCGGTTATATATGACTGGGAAAACGGTTGGGCAGTCAATTTTTTCCGGGGCTATAACAATATCCGCAGAGATTATGTGAAGGAATGCATAAAATGGTATGCTCCGTTTTATAAGAGAGGCATCAGCGTTGACGTCATTTCGATGCAGGATGATTTTTCAAAATACGATGCCGTTATTGCGCCGTTTCTTTATATGCTTAAGGACGGCACAGAAGAACGCATTGAAGAATATGTCAGAAACGGCGGTAGCTTTGTTGCAACGTACCTTACGGGTGTGGTTGACACGGATGACCTTTGTAAGCTCGGCGGTTTACCTGCAGGAAGGTTGAAGGAGGTTTTCGGTATATGGTGTGAGGAAACCGACGCTCTGCCTGAAGATATTCCGGGCAAAGCCGAATACAATGGCAAAACCTACGAAGTGAATCACATATGCGATATCATCCACACAAAAGGAGCAAAAATTCTGGGCGAATACAAAAGTGATTTTTACGCCGGAATGCCTTGCGTTACAGAAAATGCATTCGGAAAAGGTAAGGCGTATTATGCCGCTTTCAGAAATGATAAGGATTTTGCCGACGATTTCTGTCAGATGCTGATTTCTGCTGAGTCCATCGCGTCTGATGCAAATATCATTTGCGGTGAAGACGTATTTCTAAGAAAACGCGGCGATAACGTATTTGTTATGAACTTTGCCGATGACGAAAGAGAAATTATCTTTGATAAGGAATATATAAACGCAGTTACGGGTGAAACCGTTTGCGGCAGAACGACCCTGCCAGTCTGCGGTCATCTTGTTATTAGCTGTGCTGAATAAAAAAAGCCCGCTTCATCGGAATTACCGTGAAGCGGGCTTTATATGTTGCTTAAAGCTTTTTATCAATAAGCTTTGTTTTTTCCGTAAGCATAACGATTATAGGGATAAGTACTATCTGGATAACAATTCCCGGCAGTGCGTTGGCAACGGCACCCGCCCAGAAAGCGGAGAACCCGAATTCCGTTGCATCGAGTCCCATACAGCAGAACTGCACTATGCCCCATACAAGTCTGCCTGCAATCATTGACAACACAAGAGAAACATAAATGTTAATCTTCTTTTTCGGGAGCACGCGGTACAGAATGCCCGACATAAGACCGTAAACTGCCAGCTCGAACGACATGGCAAAAGCTTTAGGAAATAAGGTCGGCATACCGAGAGTGAATGAGCGAAGCAGAGGAGCGACGGCTCCTACAATAAATCCCCACGGTCCGCCGCAGAAATATCCGCACAGAATTACGGGAATGTGCATCGGACACAGCATTGAACCAATCTGAGGAATCTGCCCCGTTAAAAAAGGCAATACGTAAGCGAGGGCGAGAAACATTGCGGATAATGCAACGTTGAGTGTGGTCTTTCTTTTTTTCATGGGAAGTCCTTTCTTTTTTGACTGAAAAACAAAAAGGTGCGGTTATCTCTTCTGAGAAAACAACACCTTCACAGTATCGTACAGTCATTATGTGATATATAGCTTATAAAGAACTTCAGTTCCGTTAATTATTCTTCTGAATAACAAAAGTATTATATCATTGGAATTGACTTAGTTCAAGTGGTTATTTATAATTTCTTCAAGTTTGTACAGTGCATCCTCAATCAGCACGGAAAGCGTCTGTTTCGTGATACCTGCAACAAGATTATCGCACTTGTTTATCGGAATGAGAATGCGTACGGCATTGCTCTGACCTACAGCCCTTGCCGCTTCGGGTGTGATTTCGCCAAGCAAAGCATCGGCAATAACAATTCCGATAGGTCCTATGATAACATCGGCTTTTCTGCAGGCGACAATTACAGGGTTTTCTCCGGTTGCCGCTTTTTTTGCGCCCGCCTTTACCATTGCGGTTGTTGCGGCGGCATTTGTGCCGACTGCTGTCAAATCGATATCTGGATATTTACCGATGATTTTTTTAATTATCTGACTTCCGAGCTGACCGCCCTGACCGTCGATTACAAGTATATTCATAGTTAGTCACCTCAACCACATAGTTTAACGGCTGCTCAGGCGGCACTCGTAGCATCGGGTGTGAACACGTCTGTGCCGAGATATGTAACTTCCGGTCCCTTGCCTTCCGTCGTAATTGTGACAAGATTTTTGCTGATAACGTTTATTACCGTAAGTAAGCCTTCATTAAGAATTTCGTCGGCGTGCCTGCCTTATTCAACAGATTACAGTATAACACAGGTGTGTGTAAATAACAAGGGCGTGTCCCGCGGAATTTAATCAACACTCTTTTATTCGGGATTTGTTTGTGATATAATCGGGATATAAAAATTACGGGGTGGCAATATGATAAGCTTTAAGCAGAACAACGAAATTACATACGACGATAAAGATTTGATGGAAGAAAATACCTTTATCGGTGCAGAGGTTGAAAAAAATCCGATTCCGGATTTCTATGAGATAAAGGATAAGCTTCCGCAGCCGATATGGGAAAATCACAAGGACTATATTGACTGTTACAGGAAGGTGTGGGAGATTGCGTTCGGTAATCTCTATCAGCCAAAAGAGGGTACGGGTTTTATAACAAATTATATCGATGCTGCGTTTAACGGCTGTATTTTTATGTGGGACTCTGCATTTATGCTGATGTTCGGAAAGTATGCCGACAGAATTTTCAAATTCCAGAAGACCTTTGATAATTTTTACTCTCATCAGCACAAGGACGGATTTATCTGCCGACAGATTGAGGAGGAAACGGGCAACGACGTTTTTGCCCGTCACGACCCTGCCTCAACAGGCCCCGAGGTTATGACCTGGTGTGAATGGGAGTATTACCTTAATTTCGGTGACAAGGAAAGACTTGCAAGAGTTTTCCCTTGCCTTGTGGCTTATCACCAGTGGATGCAGGAGCATTTTACATGGCGTGACGGCACTTATTTTTCATCGGGCTACGGCTGCGGAATGGACAACTGTCCGAGACTTGACGAGAAATATCACGTCTGCTACAGCCACGGACATATGGTGTGGGTGGATGCTTGTATGCAGGAGCTCAATGCCTGCAATCTGCTCATAAAAATGGCAAAGGAGCTGGGCAGAGAGGAGTTTATTCCCGAGCTTCATCAGGAGAGTGAGCACCTCTTTAAAGTTATAAACGAAAAGCTTTGGGACAAAAAAACACAGTTTTATTACGACCTTAAAAATGACGATACCTTCAACGGTGTCAAGCACATCGGCGCTTTCTGGGCACTGCTTGCAAAATGTGTGCCCGACGACAGAAAAGACGCTTTTATCGCTCACCTCAACAATGAAAATGAATTCAAAACCGAACACAGAGTGCCGACACTTTCAAAGGATCATCCCGAATACAATGCAAAGGGCGGCTACTGGTGCGGTTCCGTCTGGGCGCCGACAAACTATATGGTGCTCAAGGGCCTTGATGCCTACGGCGAATATGACCTTGCCTATGAAATTGCCTGCGCTCACCTTGATGCGGCGGTAAGTGTGTTCAAGGATACGGGAACTGTATTTGAAAATTACGCACCCGAAAAAGCCGAAGGCAAGTTTAAGCAAGGTAAGCCTGCTATCCCCGATTTTGTCGGCTGGTCGGGACTTATTCCGATTTCGGTTATGTTTGAATATGTTTTCGGTATCAAACCCGATGCAGCAAACAATAAAATCACATGGCACGTAAACCTGCTTGAAAAACACGGAATTGAAAAGTATCCGTTCGGCACTGACGGTGAACTTACACTTATCTGCGAAGAAAGAAATTCAACCGACGAAAAGCCGAATGTAACAGTAAAATCAAACGTGCCTGTTACGGTTGAAATTATATGGGGCGATAACAGAGAAATCTTAAAAGTATAAAATTAACGTGCAAGAAAATTCTGACGTTGTTTTTTTAAAAGAAACGGATAATATTTCGTCTTTTGTATTGTTTATGAGTTTAAGTAGTGATAAAATTAAATCATTATATGATAACGGAGGTCATTTGTTATGGATAAGAAACTTAAAATAGGCGTTTTCGGTGCAAGAAGAGGCCGCGGAATTGCTCAGGGTCTTACTCTCACCGACAAAGCATATATCAGTGCAGTTTGCGATTACGATGAATCGACTTATGAAAACATCAAGCCGTTTTGCTGTGAAGAGACAAAATTCTACAAGGATTTTGATGAGTTTATCGAAAGCGGAATGGATGCTGTTGTGCTCACAAATTTCTTCCATCAGCACGCAAAATATGCAGTTCTGGCACTTGAAAAGGGCATTCACGTACTTAGTGAAACAATGCCTGCCGTCACAATGGCTGAGTGCGTTGAAATCTGCCGTGCAAGCGAAAAAAGCGGTGCGATCTATATGCTCGCAGAAAACTATGCATATTTTGCAGTTATCAGCAAGCTTACAGAGATTTATCAGAGCGGTACTCTCGGCGAGGCTCTTTACTGTGAGGGTGAATACGTTCATCCCATGAGCCACGAAGAATATGTTCACTACACACCCACAACCACTCACTGGCGTGCACAGATGCCTTCGGGCTTCTATCTCAGCCATTCATTCGCACCCCTTATGAGAGTTACAAACGATATACCTGTTTCCGTTAACGCAAGAAGCATTTATACCGACGGAATGCGTCAGGAGCGTGAGGGCGAGCCCATCAAAGACGTTGCGTCGATTATGCTCTGCACAATGAGCAGAGGTGCCGTTGCCAGAATTACAGGCTGGGCTAAATTCGGCGGTCACGGCAACTGGTACCGTTTTGCCTGCGCAAAGGGCAGTGCAGAAACCGTAAGAGGCGACGGCGGAAAAATCAGAATCGTTTATAACGATTGGGAAGTACCCGAAGGAGTTGAGCCTGAAAAGGTTTCGACAGTCGGTTTCCCCTTCGATAAGGATAAGGCAAGCCAGTGCGGCCATTCGGGCGGCGACTATTATGTAGCTCACGAATTCTTGAGCTGTATTCTCGAGGGCAGACAGCCTTATTTCAACGCTTACCGTTCATGTGCAATGAGTGCGGTAGCAATTCTCGGCTGGAGAAGCAGCCTTCACAACGGTGCAGAGTATAAGATTCCCGATTTCTCGAACGAAGAAGAGCGAAAACAGTACGAGAACGACAATCTTTCTCCCTTCCCGGATGAAAACGGTGTAGCAAACTATCCCTGCACAAAGTATGATGCAGATAAATACGATATCTGATTTTTCGGCAAGCTGTGAGACTTCGAGAAAGATGACGAGATGCCGTGTTCTTTGCCCCGAAGCTGTACAAAGGTACCGCGAGAGGGCAAAAACACGGCAAACGCACAATATTTAATACAACAAAAAGAAAATCAGGAAGATTTGCTTGTTAATCCTCCTGATTTTTTCTTGTTTTGTTTTGAAAAAGTTCCTTATATTTTTCTTGTGCGTGTTCTCGGTGACTTTATCGACAGTCTGGATTAAGGGCAGACTTTGCGGTCTGCCCTTAATTATCAGCTGTCTTTATATTTATCCATTTCAATCAGTATACGATATATCTGTTCTTGCTCTTCTGTGGTTTTTGCTGATAAGAATTCGTAACACTCCAAAGGAATATTTCTTTCTGTTTTGCCTGCAGAATCAAGCTTTTCAAAAAGTTTTGACAGAGGAACGTTTAATGCAGATGAAATTTTTTCGATGCTTTCAAGAGTTGCGTTCTTCTCACCGCGTTCAATCTGACCGATATACGTTGGATGACAACCGGAAAGCTCAGCAAGTTTTTCCTGGCTGAGACCAAGCTGATTTCTGTAATTACGTATTCTTTGTCCTACGGCTTTTGTAATTTCACTCATAGTTACTACCAATCCTTAAACAATTTCAATTATAGTCTATGAATATCGAAATAATTATTCTACAGACTATTGATATTGTTTGCCAATGGTGATATACTATAAATATATTTGTAGCTAAATTACAGACTATAGTGTTTGAATTGAGCCTTGTTATTCAATAAATTCAATCTTAGATGACCGCTATACACACATAAAATTAAATCAGCTGAACTGCTTGTTTAAAAACATCCGGTTCCGAGACTCCTTAAAAGCGGAGTTTTTTAAGATAGCAAGGTCATTAAGATAGCCCGACGCACGCCAAGTTCGTCGGGCATTTTTGTTTGGATGTTGATATTGTTATAACAGAGTGATATAATTTATATATCAACGTAACGGAGAATAATATGAACACAATCACAGAAATAACGGATTTTTTTGCTCCCGAGCTCGATGTATATGCGAGGTTAAGCGAGAATCAGCTCCTGAACAGAGAATTTCCTGAAAAAGGCTTGTTTATCGCGGAAAGCCCGAAGGTTATCGAGCGTGCTCTCAATGCAGGGTATGAGCCTGTTTCATGCCTGATGGAGAAAAAGCATATTGAGGGTGAGGGCAGGCAGATATTAAGCAGAATAAAAGATGCTCCCGTATTTTGTGCGGAGTTTGATATTCTGACTCAGCTGACGGGCTTCAAGCTTACACGGGGTATGCTGTGTGCGATGAGGCGTAAGCCTTTGCCCGACGTAAGAGAAATCTGCGAAAATAAAAGCAGGATAGTTATACTTGACAAAGTGATGAATCCTACAAACGTAGGCGCAATAATCCGCTCGGCAGCGGCACTGGGTATGGATGCGGTGCTGCTTACTCCCGGCTGTTCAGACCCGTTGTACAGACGTGCCGCAAGAGTAAGTATGGGTACGGTGTTTCAGATTGAATGGACTTTTCTGAAGGATGAGAGCCTTGATGAAATAAAGTCACTCGGATTCAGAACCGTAGCTATGGCTCTTAAGGATAATTCACTTTCTATAAATGACCCGAGGCTGACAAGTGAAAAGAAACTTGCGGTGATAATGGGGACAGAAGGCGACGGACTTTCCGATAATACTATAGCCGATTGTGATTTTACAGTGAAAATACCGATGTATCACGGTGTTGATTCGCTGAACGTTGCAGCTGCTTCCGCGGTAGCATTTTATCAGCTCGGCCAAAAACAGAATGTTTGACATTTTTGTATTCGGAGAATATAATTAAATAAATCGTTAAATTACTTAGAATAAAAGTGAGGTTGTTAAAAATGAGTCTTGAAAAGTATAAGGGTATAATTCCTGCGTTCTATGCCTGCTATGATGATGAAGGTAATATTTCAAAAGAAAGAACAAAGGCTCTCGTAGAGTTCCTTATTGAAAAGGGTGTCAAAGGTCTTTACGTAGGTGGCTCATCAGGTGAGTGTATTTATCATAGTGTACAGGACAGAAAAGAAACCCTTGAAGCGGTAATGGAAATCGCAAAGGGCAGAATCACGATTATTGCCCACGTTGCATGCAACAACACCAAAGACAGCTGTGAGCTTGCACGTCACGCTGAAAGTCTCGGCGTTGACGCTATAGCAACAATTCCCCCTATCTATTTCCGCCTCCCCGAAAAGGCTATTGCTAAATACTGGAACGATATTTCAGCGGCAGCTCCCAACACAGACTATATTATTTATAATATTCCTCAGCTTGCAGGCGTTGCTCTCACACCGTCTCTTTTCGCTGAGATGCTCAAAAACCCTAAAGTTATAGGCGTTAAAAACTCATCTATGCCGATTCAGGATATACAGATGTTCAAGAGACAGGCAAAGATGAGCGGCAGAGACATTATCATTTTCAACGGTCCCGATGAGCAGTTTGTCGGCGGCAGACTTATCGGTGCTGACGGCGGTATCGGCGGTACCTACGGCGTAATGCCCGAAATTTACGTAAAGCTTGATGAGCTCGTAAAGAACGGAGAATTTGAAGCTGCAAGAGTGCTTCAGGATGCTGCAAACGAGGTTACCTATACAATGTGCTCTGCAAAGGGCAATATGTATGCAGTGGCTAAGGCTGTTCTTAAAAAGAGAATGGGCGTTGACCTCGGCGGCGTAAGAGCTCCTCTTCTCAATCTTGAAGAGGGTGATGAAGCGATTGTCGAAAAGGCGTATGAGCTTGTGGAAAAAGCACTTGCTTTATAATGAACAAGCTTTACGGTTAACGGGTGAGATTCGGATTTGACAAAACAATTTGCAATTACCGTACACAAAAAAGCAAGCAGTTCATTTACTGCTTGCTTTTGGTATTTTGGTTGTGCGGATTGTTTTGGATGCGCACTTATGATATAATTAAAATTACATTGCTATGATTTTTCAGTAGGTTGATTCCGATAGGGATACAGGAGAGGATATAATGCAGATTATACAGACGATAATTTCATATCTTGTAATAGCGGCGGGGTTTGTTACGTCGCTGTTTTCGTGGGGCAATCCGACGTTAGTACCTTATACAAACGATTATGAGATTCCCGAAACCGTTCCCGGATACTGCGTTATTTCAACCGAAGAAAAAACAGACTGGGAAGCAAAATGGATATGGGACAAGGACAACCTGACGGAAGAAAACGTCTGGATGTGTTTTAGTAAAAAGGTCGGTTTTGACAAAGTGCCGCAGGAGCTCATTGCGTACATCTCCGCAGACTCTAAATATTGGCTTTATGTAAACGGAGAGACAGTTGTGTTTGAAGGAAATGTAAAGCGAGGTCCTGAAAAGAATGGCGGATATTACGACAGTATAGATATTGCTCCTTTTCTCAAAGAGGGCGAAAACTCAATTTGTGCGCTGGTGTGGTATTGGGATGATGAAACGAGCTATTCCTACTGCGGCAGCGGTCAGGGAGGTTTTCTTTTTGAAGCTGTAAACGATAATACAGCGATAGTTTCCGATAAAAGCTGGAAGGTGAAAAGACATTCGGCTTATATAGACAGTGCTCTTTATCCGCCTAATTACAGAATTGCCGAATACAGCATTTATTTTGATGCAAGAAAGGAGCTCGGCGACTGGACAAGTACAGCTTATGATGTTTTTTCGTGGGAGAATGCAACCGAATATGCATCAGGCGGCGAAGGTGTTTACGGCAAACTTTATCCGAGAGGAATACCTTTCCTCAAAGATTATGGGCTTAAAGATTATGAGAATTCAAAGGATTACGAAAACTATACCGTAACAAAGCTTACGGGTGAGAAAATAACGGTTGACATTCCGTATAACGCACAGCTCACTCCCTATCTTAAAATCACAGCACCTGCAGGCAAAAAGATACGCATAACAACGGAAAATACGTTGATAGGTGCGGTTTCAGCTACCTATATAACCAAGGAGGGCGAGCAGGAATTTGAGGCTTTGGGCTGGATTAACGGTGAGCACATTACTTATGAAATACCTTACGGTGTTACCGTAATTTCGCTTATGTACCGTGAAACGGGTTATGACAGCTCATTCTGCGGAGACTTTAAATGCGATGACGAATTTCTGAATTCACTGTGGCAGAAATCTTTGCGTACGCTCTACGTAACTATGCGTGACAGCTTTATGGATTGCCCCGACAGAGAAAGAGCACAGTGGTGGGGCGACGTCACAAGCGAAATGTTTATGACGATGTACTCTATGGACAGCAACTCATATCTGCTGTATCAGAAGGGCGTGGAGGCTATGCTTTCTCACGTTGACGATACAAAGGTACTGCAGACGGTTGTGCCGATAAGCGGTGATTATTTTGAGCTTCCGGTACAGCAGCTTGCAGGAATCGTAGGCTTTCTGACTTACTATGAATACACCGGTGATACTGATTTTATCGAAAAGGTTTACGATGCTTCGCTCGATTATCTGAAGCTCTGGGAAATTGGCGAAAATAATCTTGTTGTGCACCGAGCGGGTTCGTGGGATTGGGCTGACTGGGGCAGTAAAGCTGATATGACGGCGATAGAAAACGCCTGGGTTTACTACGCTCTTTCCTCTGTGGAAGAAATGGCGGAGATTCTCGGCAAGGATGAAGATATCGCATTTGTTGCCGAAAGAAAAGCAGCTGTTGAAGAAGGCTATAAAACTCTCTGGACAGAAGGCGGCTACAAGAGCAAAGACGTAAGAAAGCCTGATGACAGAGCAAATGCTCTTGCCGTTTTGTCGGGACTTGCCGAAGAAGAGCAGTACGGTACAATAACAAAAGTGCTTACAACAACTAAAAATTCAAGCCCTTATATGGAATACTACGTGCTTGAGGCACTTTGTAAAATGGGTGAGTATGAAGCTGCAAAGGACAGAATCACGGAAAGATATGCCGATATGATGGGTGAGGATTACTCTACGCTGTGGGAATTCTGGGATTCGTGGCGCGGTACGAAAAATCACGCATGGAGCGGCGGCCCTCTTGTTATAATGAGTAAGCATTTTGCCGGCATCACGCCGATTGAAGCAGGATACGAAAAGGTGAAAATAGAGCCGCAGTACGCTCTGTCCGACAGTATGAGCTGTACCGTACCGAGTGTAAAGGGATTAATCACGCTGGATTATGAAAAGAATGCGGAAAATTACGTTATTAATATTACCGTTCCGCAAGATGTGAAGGTTGTTCTGTACGCGCCGACAGGTGCTGACGTAAATATTAATTCAGAGCCTTTTTATAAAAACGGAGAGTGCGTGAATACTGACGAAAATGTTGATGTGAGATTACGGAAATAACGTTATTTCAACAGGGGATAAAATGAGTTATTAAACAGAGATTTTAATTTTGCTGCCGCCTGTTTTATCTTTAGTGATAATAATCTGTTTATCGATTTTTTCTTTAAGCTCGGCAACGTGGGATATGATGCCGACAAGTCTGTTGCCGTCTGAAAGCTCAGCAAGTGCAGAAAATGCCTGCGAAAGTGATTCTGAATCGAGTGAGCCGAAGCCTTCGTCAACGAACATAGTGTCAAGCTTTATTCCGCCGGCACTTGACTGGATTTCGTCGGCAAGGCCGAGTGCAAGTGAAAGCGAAGCCTTGAACTGCTCACCGCCCGAGAGTGTTTTGACACTTCTGACCGACCCGTTGTAGTAGTCTTTTACCGAAAGCTCGAGTCCGCTCTGACTGCGGTTGTTATCGGCAATCTCGGTGCGGATAAGCTCAAACTGTCCGCCGGACATTCTGAAGAAACGTGTATTGGCTTTGCGCAGGATCCTGTCAAAGTAGTTTTTCTGTACATACGTTTCAAATGCAAGCTTTTCTTTGCCTTTGACATTGCCGTTTGCGGTGTCGGAAAGAGCGTCAAGGCTTATCTGTCTCTTTTCGGCAACGGATAAGTCGGAAGACTTGGTACGGATATTTACAAGGGCGGTCGAGTTTGCGTTGAGGCGTATGTTCAATAGGTCAATTTTTTCGGTAAGCTGTTTTTTCTCGGCTGTAAGTGTTGCTCTTTCTTCTGTCAGAGCAGCGATATCAAATTCGTCAACGTTTGCAATCTGCTCCTTGAGCTGATTGATTCTGCCGTCAAGTGCAGTTACTTCTTTTTCGGCTGTATTGAAGGCTGTACGGGCTTTTTCGTAGTCAGCCTGCATTGTGTTCAGAGAATTACGCAGAGCTTTTATGGCGGCGTGTGCTTCTGTCCTGACGGCGAATTTCAGGGTTGCGGCAATAGTTTTACATCTGCTTTCAAGCTCTTCTTTAGCTGCACTGTCAGATGCAATTTTCTGTTTTATATCTGCTATTGACGCGTTGATGCTTTGGAATTTTTCTTCGAGCAGAGGCAACTGCTCATCAAGTACAGCCTTACGCTTTTCGTTTGCGGTTTCTTTTGATATCTCCGAATCGGTTTCGGTTATTTCAATGTTGATTTTTTCAATTGCTGTCTGAGCACAGTCTGCAGCAGTATCTGTTTCGCTGATATCAGGAATACTTTCAAGTTGTGTAAGAACAGTGCTTTTCTGTGCCTCAATTTTACCCTTTGTTTCACCTGCTGCCGCACTTGCTTTGGCAGCGTTTGCCTGAGCGGTATCTGCCTTGGATTTTGCGGCGTTTACCTCAGCTTCGGTAGGTGCTTTTTCGGATTTGCGTGCTGTCATAGGGTGCAAAACCGAGCCGCAGACGGGGCATGGGACACCGTCGCGGAGACTTTCTGCAAGTATACCTGCCTGTTCGTCAAGAAAGGCTTTGTACTTTACAGTGTAGCTGTTCCTGAGCTCTTCTGCCTTCTGTGCATCGGCAAGGTAAACAGCTTGCTCTTGTGCATACTGTTTCTGCAACTGTTCAAGCAGACGGATGTTACGGATAAGCTTTTCAAGCTCTGATTTATTGGCTGAAAGCTGCTCTTTGCGGCGAAAAAGCTTCTCTTTTTGTGCTCCTGCACTCTCCAGCGACTTTTGTTCAGCTTTTATATCGGCAATCTGCTTTTCTGTTTTCTGAGCAGTGCCGATTGCAAGCTCAAGTGCAGCTGCTGCATTTTTCATAGATGTGTCAAGTGAATTAGCTTTACATAAAGAGGCGTCCAGCTCGTCGTATCTTACAAGCTCTGCTTCTATTTCGGCTGCCTTTTTTGCGATGTTTTCCTGCTCAGGTTTTACTGCTTTTTGTGTTTCGAAAGCATTCCTTGATTCTTCAAGCTTTTCTGATGCGTATTTGCGGTTTTCGAGTGAAACTGCAAGCAATTTTTTCGCTTTTTCCCGCTCTTCACCACGTGTGAGCTTTTCGGTAACGAGAACAAATTTGGTTTCTGTTTCCGCAAGCTGTCGGGAAGTGTTTTCTTTATCTGCCAGGTCATTGTCGATAAGCTGCTGAGTGAGTGTGAGTACGTCTTCTATCATCATCAGACCGTTTTTGGCTTTTTCTGTTTCAATGTTCAGAACGTCATCTTCGTCACACATTATACCCTGAATATATTGCTTCACACTGTTGCTGAGCCTCCGGCACTCAGCCTCAGCTTCGGAAGCTGCGGCTTTGAGCTTTAACTGAAACGTCTGATAAGGTGCGGTTTTGAAAATTTTACGGAATATTTCCTGTCGCTCTTTTGTGTCTGCTGTAAGAAGCTTTCTGAAATCGCCCTGTGCAATCATTGCAACCTGCGAAAATTGATTGCGGTCAATTCCGATTATTTCGTTGATTGCTGAGTTGACATCTTTTATTTTTGTAATTACCGTACCGTCGGGCATAATGAGTTCAGCTTCGGCAGTCTGCTTTGTTGTGCCGTCGCCTCTTTTTGATTCGCGGATATATTCGGGTATGCGTTTTACTGTGTATATTTTTCCTGCATAGGCAAATGTGAGCTCTGCAAAGGTGGGAGTTGAGGGGTCGGCATACATTGAGCGCAGCATTGAGCTGTCTCTGAGATTGCCGCTTGCCGTACCGTAAAGAGCAAAGCAAACCGCGTCAAAAATCGTTGTTTTTCCTGCGCCTGTATCACCTGTTATAAGATACAGTCCGTTGATGCCGAGCTTTTCAAAATCAACTTCAGTCAAGCCTGCATAGGGGCCGAAGGCTGATATTTTTATTTTTAAAGGTCTCATTCGTCTTCCCCCCATATGCTGTCAATAAGCTGCTGAGAAAACTCAAGCTGTTCTTCGCTCATAGGTCTGTTGTTCTGCTGCTCAAAAAGCTCGCAGAAAAGCTGAAGCTTTGTTTTGGCTTCAATATTCTCAGCCGTATCTATTCGATTGTTGTTTCTTGTGCGGGTATTGTCATAGTCGATCTTCATCAGATTCGGATAAATGATGCGCAGTTTGCCTATTGCATCCGGGATATCGTTTTCATCAGTGAGAGTGATATGCATATAGTCATCCGTGTTTGTATTCCGATAATTTTCCTTAAGGACAATTTCGTCAAACTTCCCTTTGATTTCGCGCATATCGTGCTTGGGAATAAGCGGCACTGTGCGGATTTCAAGCTCACTTTTCTTACCGAGCTCAACAACGGTTACACTCTTTTTGTGCTTTGTCTCGGAGAATGAATATTTGAGCGGAGTGCCGCAGTAGCGTATCTTTTCACTTCCGATATTCTGCGGGCCGTGAATATGGCCGAGCGCAACGTAATCAAATATGTCAAATACACTTGCGTCAACGTTATCGGAGCCGCCGACGGATATTTCTTCGGATTCGCTTCTTTCTGCACCGGTCACAAACTGGTGAGTGATGAGTACGTTTCTTTTGCTTTCATCAATTTCCACATTATCAACCGCAACACGTATTGCATCGGTATAGCTTTCGATTGTTTCGTCCTCAAAAAATCTGCGTGCGTTGGCGGGCTTGATAAACGGGAGCATATAGAAATTGACTGAGCCGTGTTCATCCTCAAGACTTATCGGTTCAACCTTGCCGTTGTAAACGGGGGAGAGGTGAATGCCGCTGAGCTCCATAAGTCTGCCGCCGAAAGCAAGACGCTCGGCAGAATCGTGGTTGCCGCTTATTATGAACGTGTTCAGATTTCGCTTGGCAAGCCTTACAAGAAAATCGTCAAAAATCTGTACCGCCTCTGCAGACGGTACAGATTTATCATAAACATCTCCTGCGATAAGTACTGCGTCCGGTTTTTCGCAGTCGATGATATTAACGATTTTTGTGAGTATGTATTCCTGGTCTTCAAGCATTGAAAATTCGTTTACACGCTTGCCTATATGTAAATCGGATAAGTGGATAAGCTTCATTCTGTTTGCCTCCGTGGAAAGATTAAGTTTATTTTATCAAAGTAAAGTGTGATTTACAATACATACCGTAATGATTTATTTATTCGTGACAAGGATTACAAATGCTTTGCCGTTTGATTTTTTTATCTCAAGGTCATCGTCATGTCTTTTTATATAGTAAAAAGCATCGGTCAGTGACAGAAATATACACGGCTGATCGTGATATTTTGTAACACCCGGAGTTACGACGAGGTTCATATGCTCCAGCGTGAAAGGCGGCAGGCTTGTGTCAAGCCTCCATTTGCCTACGGGTGTTTCAATACAGAAAATTTTATCTTCCGCTGAATATTTGTATCCGCTGTCCCGGCAGAGCGTTATCAGATCTTCGTCAGTTTCATTTTCACGGGTATGGCTTGAAATCGGAATTGTATATACGGCATCATTCTTTTTGCTGGGCTTACATTTTCGGCATGGAGTATATCCGGCTGATATCGCTTCATTGAACGTACTGAATCCGACAAGATTATTTGCCTGATTTAATTTCGGGCAGGAATGCTTGTGAAAATTACCGTAGCCCCTGCTTGCCCAGAAGGCATAACGCGGTTGAGTAAGTGTGAGAATGTCTTTCTTTTCAGCTTCTGTAATATTTTCTTTATTCAGTTTTATACTGCGCTCTTTTGCAGCAGCTTTATGGCGTGCGAGAGCTTTGGAGTGTTCCTTGTTGTTCGTTTTTATAAGTGAATCGGGATCGGCTTTTTTTACAGGCTTGTCAAAAGCGTCGCGGAATGTCGGCTTGCAGAATTTACAGGGTTTTCTGCGTGTTTTTGCCACGGTCTCATATTTGGGGCTTCCGTTAATCATTTTGGCAGACAGAATAAGATGACAGTCAGCTTTATGAAATACATCGGAATCAGGTGAATATACAAACCTGAAGCTGCAGTGCTGAATCGTTCTTATGTTTTTTTGCTTAAGTGCATTTTTATACTCCTGCCTGCAACAGCTGCAGGGAATATATCCCTTGCGGATTGCGGTTTTCATATATTTATAGCAAACGGTTTCAACTCCTTCTGTCAACGGACAGTCAGCCTTATGGATTTTGTTTGTTGCAGGTTCGTATCTGAACTGATAAGAGGGATGGTAATCGAATGAGTCTGCCGGAGCTTCAGGTAAATTAAGGATATTTGATTGCGGAAATTTTATTGCAGCCATAAATTCGCGAAAAACCCGAACGTCATTTTTTGAATTATGTTTTAATGAAGAGACTGTTTTTATCCCTTTACCGTGTGCAAGCCCGTATAAATCTACTCTTGATTCTTCCTCGGGCTTCAGAAAAGAACGCACGAATTTATTAAGGCTGTACATACGCGGCATATCGTCTGAAATCCTCTTTATCAGCTTTCGCAGCAGTTCTTCGGATTCGTGATGCCACCATACTATAGTATCGTCTTTTTCAAGCCATTCCAGAAATCCGCATAATACTTGCTCCATGTTAGGTGCAGACTCGAAATCTTCCGTCTTGCCACCTGTCAGAGCTACGTGCCATGACGGGACGGCTGAAAGACTGTCCGCGTGTATAAAGGAATCAAATTTACTTATCGGATTCCACAGACTGTCAACTTTTACGGCGGCGAGCTGAGTGGGCTGCTTATCCTGTTCTTTTCCGCATATCCACTCTATATCTGCTATAACCAGCATTTAAATCGCACCCTTTCTTTTTTGATGTACCTTAAGTTTAGTGCATTATGTGTACTATAAAACGGACTTTATTGCAAAAAATTACCGATTGAGTACTTGTTATTGTACAGATAATGGTGTATAATAGAGCCTGTTTAAGAAAGGGTGTGTGCCGTATGGCTAAGTCTGCAAACCAGAAGCTGAAGCTGTTATATATCACCAAATTGCTTATGACAAGCTCTGATGAGAATCATCCCGTCGGCATAAACAGGATTATTGAAGAGCTTGCCGCAAACGGTATTTCTGCCGAGCGCAAAAGTATATATGACGATATGGAGTCACTCAGGGTATTCGGATTTGACGTAAACCGTATCGGAGGCAAAAACGGCGGATATTATATAGGTGAGCGTGATTTTGAGCTGCCCGAGCTCAAGCTTCTTGTTGACAGCGTTCAGTCTTCAAAATTCATAACCGAAGAAAAGACGTATAAGTTGATTAAGAAAATTGAGAATCTTGCCAGTATATACGACGGTCAGCTTCTGCAAAGACAGGTTTACGTAAAGAACAGGGTCAAGAGCATGAACGAAAGTATTTATTACGCCGTTGACGCTGTTTCCGATGCTGTTGCACAGAATAAAAAAATACGGTATAAATACTTTGAATATACGGTAAGTAAGGAGCGCAGGTTCCGTCATAACGGTGCTGTTTATTTTGTCAGCCCATTTGCACTTATATGGGATGATGAAAACTACTATATGCTTGCGTGGGATTCGGTTGACAGGAAAATGAAGCACTACCGAGTTGACAAAATGTACGGCGTTGAAGTGACCGACGAAGACAGAGAAGGTAACGAGGAGTTTGAAAGCTTTGATATGTCGGCGTATACGAAGACGGTTTTCGGTATGTTCGGCGGTGAAGAGGTCAGGGTTAGGCTCCGCTTTGCCAACCACCTTGCAGGTGTTGTTATTGACCGCTTCGGCAAGGATACTATGCTTATCCCCGACGGTGATGAGCACTTTATTATAAACGTAGCGGTCGTACCGAGCACGCATTTCCTTGCGTGGGTCTTCGGCTTCGGTACGGAAGCGGAAATACTCTCGCCCGAAGCTGTAAAAGCAGAAATGAAAAATCAGCTCAGACAGCTTACGGATATGTACAGATAAGGGGTGATGTTATGCCGTTGCAGATTATCCGACAGGATATAACAAAAATGAAGGTTGATGCCATTGTCAACACCACCAACGAGGAAATGGTGGGCTACAGCGGTGTCGATTTTGCCGTGCACGAGGGTGCAGGAGCTGAACTCGACAAGGAGTGCCGGCACCTTGCTCCGTTGGGACTTGGTACGGCGAAGATTACAAAGGGCTATAACCTTGATGCTAAATACATAATCCACACTTCAGGTCCGATATGGCAGGGAGGCTTGGCAGGGGAGAGCATAATCCTTAAATCCTGCTACCTTGAGTCTTTAAAGCTTGCTGTTGAAAACGGTTGCGAATCCGTTGCGTTTCCGCTTATCTCCGCAGGCACTTACGGTTACCCTAAGGACAAAGTCCTGAAATTTGCGGTTCAGATTATTACTGAATTTCTTTTTACACACGAGCTGACGGTTTATCTTTGCGTTTTCGACCGTACTTCCTACGAATTCAGCAAGGAACTTTTCAACGAAATAAGTAAGTTCATTGACGACGATTACGGCTTTAAAGAAAAGCGCGGCTTTACCCACAGATTCAACAGCCGTGCCGCTAATCGCAGGTGCGATACTTGCGAAGACGAATCAGCAACGGCGGTTTTTCCTGAATGCGATGTTTCGGAAAAAAGTTTACCTATACCTTGTATGGCACCGTGTGCACCAATGCCGCCAATGCAAAAACCTGAACACGCTGACGCAAGGGACAAATCGCTCGAAGAATATATGAAAGCGATGGATAAATCCTTTGCGTACAAGCTGTTTGATTATATCGACAGCAAGGGAATGACGGACGTTGAGTGCTATAAAAAAGCCAACGTTGACAAGAAAACGTTCTCGAAAATCAAGTGCAATCCGCAAAACTACAGGCCCTCCAAGCAGACCGCAGTTGCTTTTGCGATAGCACTCGAACTCACAATCGACGAAACCCAGGATTTGCTGTCTTCAGCAGGTCTGACACTCTCCCGTAGCTTTGTGTTCGATAAAATCATCCGCTACTTTATCCAGAAGGGTAATTACAATATCTTTGAAATCAACGAAGCACTGTTTGAATTCGACCAGGTGCTGTTGGGTTGTTGAAAGAACTTTACAGGAGCGTTTAATATGATTACTTTTATCTGCTATCCGAAATGTACAACTTGTCAGAAGGCTAAAAAATGGCTTGATGACAACAAAATAGAATACGAACTGCGTGATATTAAAAGCGACAATCCATGTGTTGAAGAATTGTCACAATGGTATAATATCAGCGGACAACCGCTTAAAAAGTTTTTCAACACAAGCGGTTTGCTTTACAAATCAATGGAGCTGAAAAATAAATTACCGTTAATGAGCGACGGTGAAATGCTTTCGTTGCTTGCAACTGACGGTATGCTTGTAAAAAGACCGTTGCTTATCTGCGATGACACCGTGCTTATCGGATTCAAAGAGCAGGAGTGGAAAAGCCTGTTGTAATTAGTCGCTTTTCAAGCGACCAATTGAATAAAACTGATCGCTATAATGTGGTTGTAAGGTTAAGAAAGCTTTACAGCCACATTTATTTTTTAAGGAGGAATGAAATATGTTGGGTGCTGTTACAGGCGACGTTGTAGGCTCAAGGTTTGAGTTTGATAATCACAAATCAAAGGAGTTTGAGCTGTTCAGCCCGGACTGCGATTTTACAGATGATTCCGTTATGACGCTTGCGATCGCAAAAACTCTGCTTCAATATGATGAGATTACTGATATTGAAAAATTTAAAATGCAGCTTATTTATTATATGCACGAGGTCGGTGTGCGTTACCCCGATTGCGGCTACGGCGGCAGGTTTCTTGTGTGGATGATGCGTGACGGCACTGAGCCGTATAACAGCTACGGCAACGGCTCTGCGATGAGAGTTTCACCTGTTGCGTGGTTTGCTTCTTCGCTTGAAGAGTGCGAAAAGCTGGCTCGGGCAACAGCAGAAGTAACACACAATCATCCCGAGGGGATCAAAGGTGCTGTGTCTGTTGCAGGTGCAGTTTACCTTGCAAGAACTGGTCACACAATGGACGAAATAAAGGAATACGTCAGCAGGTTTTACACGGTTGATTTCACGCTCGATGAAATACGCAAGGAGTATGAGTTTGAAGTAAGCTGCCAGAAATCCGTACCTCAGGCATTTGAAGCGTTTTTTGAATCAACCTCATTTGAGGACACCATCAGAAACGCAATCTCAATCGGCGGCGACAGCGACACAATAGCCGCCATAGCAGGTTCAATCGCTGAAGCTTATTACGGTACAGATGAAGATATGAAAGAAACGGCGCTTTCTTATCTTGATGACTATCTTCTTGATATTGCCGAAAAATTTACAGACAAATTTATTGAAAAGGAGTTTTGAGTTATGAAAGAAAAAATCAGAAACAACGTTACGGAGCTTGTATTTATCCTTGACAGAAGCGGCTCAATGGCAGGGCTCGAGGCTGACACAATCGGCGGCTTCAACGCTATGATTGAAAAACAGAAGAAGCAGGAAGGCGAGTGCTACGTTTCAACCGTGCTGTTTGACGGCGAAGCGCAGGTTCTTCACGACAGAGTGAAGCTCAGTGAAATAAAGCCGATGACAGATGAGGATTATACCGTCAGAGGCTGTACTGCATTGATTGATGCACTCGGCGGTGCGATCCGCCACATCGGTAATATTCACAAATATGCACGCCCCGAGGACGTGCCGGAAAACACAATGTTTGTCATCACAACCGACGGTATGGAAAACGCAAGCCGTAAATATTCGGCTAAAGAGGTTAAACGGAAGATTGAGCGTCAGAAGGAAAAATACGGCTGGGAGTTTCTCTTCATCGGTGCGAATATCGACGCCGTTGAAACCGCTTCAAAGTACGGTATCGGTGCCGACAGAGCCGTAAATTATAACGCCGATAAAGAGGGCACAGGTATTGTCTATGAGACAGTCGCAAAAGCTGTCTGCAATGTCAGGGCAAAAGCCCCTCTCTGCGAAGACTGGAGCAATGATATCAACGAAGACTATATCCGCAGAGGTAAGAAAAAGTAAATTATGCAAAAATAAACCCACCTTTGTGGCTGTTATCATAAAAATAACATAAAAGGTGGGTAATATTCGGACTTCAAAAATATTAATCCCCGCTGCAAAGCTCATGCTTTGCAGCGGGGAACTTTTATTGTACTACTCTAAACGTATGCTCAACGTCGGGGTTATCCATAGAGTAAACGAATGAGAAACCGTATGTGCCGTCGTCATTATAGTGTATTCCGTAGCCGTCATATCCTTTTTCAGTGCATACGGTTGCTTCGATCCAGCTGTCGCCGTCCTTAATATATATCTTCGGGCATTCAAGCTCTGTAAAGCCGTTAAACCTTACAACGTTGTTGTTTCTGCCGCCTGTGACGTGAATCTCGCCAACGCCGTTATCTACGCGGATTGTGGGTACAAGTGCATCGTCTTCAAGCGTTCCTGTAATGGCAGTTACCTTT
Organism: Clostridia bacterium; assembly: GCA_017399065.1. Lineage (GTDB taxonomy): Bacteria > Bacillota > Clostridia > Oscillospirales > Acutalibacteraceae > UBA8612. The sequence goes on from JAFQEL010000031.1 coordinate 71,127, forward strand.
ACAGGCTTGAGTCCTGAATCCTCACGGACTTTTCTTACATTGCTGTCATTATCCTCTTTGCCCTGACCCCAGGGAAGGAGCACAAGGTTGAGTCTGATGCTGTCGCCGGGCTTGAATGTTATTTCTTCAACATCAAGTGTAAGACTTCCGCTTGTGAGCGACATTTCGGACGAATCACGTACTGCAAAAGCAATATCCTGCTGTGTGCCGCCTGCTACAATTTCGCTGTCCTTTACAAGCATTGCAAAGTTACAGCCGAAATGGTTGTCAACATTTTCTTCACTGTCTGCCGTAACATCGAAGAAGCCCCAATACGGACATTCATCGCCGAGCGTATAGTAAACATCCTTTAATGTGTTTACTTCTGTTACAACACTCTCGTTATTCTCGTTGAGATAACCGAGCTTTGTAAAGTTAGCGTAGCGACCGTCGAAATAGAAAAGGTCAAAGTCACGCTTGAAGTTGTCGAAAGTAATCTCACGGTTGAAGTTGATTTCAACCTCATAATATGTGCGGTTTTCATCTGTCTGCGGGAATTCAACGTGGCGCAGCGTATATGTGTATGATCCGCAGTCGGATTCATAAGTGTTGGTTATATCGCTGTAAGTAGGACCGACAGAGTCAATCTGAGCGTTTTGATATTCGCTGTAGACCTGACCTGCATTAATAAATCCGAGCGCCTTTTTATTGTATGTGACAAACTTGAGTGTACCGACAGAATTGAACTGTGGCTGTGTAGACCACATAATGCCGCTGCGTGTACGGAAGTCAGGCAGTGTCCAGCCATCCTTTTTATCTACGAAATAGGGTGCTATACAGTTGGACTCGGTTGTGCCTGTTGAAAGGTGGTAATATGAAACATGGAATTCTATACCCGAAAGCTGCTTGAGAGGTACGTTACCCCAATTCTGATAGAGGTTGAGCACTGTCAGCTCAAGTGTTTCATTTGCCTTAAGTGAAAGCGGGAAGAAGCAGTCGCCGTACTGATAATCCTTAACGCTGTAGAAAGGCTCGCCGCCGTCACCCTGGAAGTTTTTGTCAACCTGTACAGCTACGGGTACAAATACTCCGTTGCTGTCAAGAACAGCACCTGCCTCAAGACAGCCGTTTGCACCGTTTGTTCTGATGAAGATTTTTCTGTCATTATCATCGCAGGTAACGGAAATCGGCATTGTATATTGACGTCCGGGGTCGTTGTAAGCTGATGTGAAATCTGTACCGTCCATTCGGAATGTATACGTACCTCTGAGAGCTTCGTAGCCGAGGTACTTGCCGTTGGCATTGCCGCCGTTTACTGTGATACCGTTAAGAGGATTGCGCTCAAGCTCTGCCTGCTTTGCAACGCCGTCGAAGCTGTGAGTTGAATCTGTATAGATACGGAAGCCGAATGTTACCTTGTTGAGAGAATAATCTCCGGATTCGTCGTGCTTGTTGATGCCTGTACCTGACTCGTAGTTTGCAACCTGACGGACTGTGTAGCTGTCGCCGTTATCCTCAACAAAGAGTGCTCTTGTGCTGCCGTCTGAGGGTACAATGAAGCCGACTACACCGACACCGTTTATATCAAAAGCAATGTATTCGACAGTTGCACTGTCGAGCTTTGAAACGTCTGTGCCGATACCGTTTTTATCCTTGAACTGTACGGAAGCAACCGTTGATTTGGCAAGCTTTATTTCACTGCCGAATTCTTCAAGTGCAGTCGTAGCTTCGCAGGCAAAGAGTGAAAGCTCGCTGTAAATCTTATCGCCGTAGAGGTGGTAGGTCTTATCAACCTTGAAATCTTTTGACTTGAAATCGAGGTCACGCACGTGCACCTCGTTATAATATTCACCTATACGGATTGCGTTTATTCTGCCGATTTCTTTGGATGAGCTTGAATAATGCTTTTTACCGCCCGACACATAATATGTATCAAACGAATCGGCAACATAAACATTGCCCTGAGTATCGGTAAGCGTTGCATCCTTAACCTTTGCTGTAAGGTCGTGGGTAAGCACCATATGGCTGTTTGCCATTTTAAAGGCTGAACGCTCAGCATCGGTATAGTATGCCTGACCGATATCGTCAACCTCTGCCGCATACTTGATTGAAGCGGAAAGGTTTGAGTCGCCGTCGATATTATTGATGATCTCTGTTGCAGGTTTGTTGGTTTCTTCCGGTGCAACATACTCTCCGTAGTTTACATTGAGCACGAAAGACTGAAAGAAAGCGATAATAACTGCAAATATTCTTTTGAAAAAAGCTGCCATAAAATATTAGCCTCCTTATCTTAATGATTTAATATTATATCAAACCGAGACTAAAGTCAATTGATTTTATTTTTCAATTACTGTTGTAATTGTTTAAGACAACAGCTATAATAAATTTAATAAATTAAGGGGAAAAGGATATGAACAAAAAAGAAAGCAGACAGCTTGCACGGCTGAAAAAGATGCAAAGCCGAAGCTCGGGCGGCAAATACTTCCTTGTGCTGATTATGCTCATAGCAATAGTCAACATACTCGACGAGGTTACGAGCAACCTTACGGTTACGGTGCAGTCCTCATTCGTTACGGAGTTTTTTGTAAATAACCCGTTTATGGGTAAGTTCTACAGCTTTGAAGACGGACTTGCATTTCATTCAACGATAAGCGTAGTCACCTACGTGTTCGGCGTTATCACACCGTTTTACAAGGCACTTGCCGATAAATGGGGCAGAAAGCCGTTGTTTGCAATATCTACTCTCGGTATGGCAACGGGCCTTATGATAATCCATCTCTCAACAAGCTACATAATGTTCCTTGTCGGCTTTGCGATAATCAGCTTCTTTATGGGGCACGATATACAGATAATATACATACTCGAAGAAGCACCCGATAAGCACAGAGCAAAAATATACAGCCTGCTCAAAAGTTTCGGCATACTCGGCGTTGTGCTGATTCCCACACTGCGTAACGCACTTATGGGCGATGACGCAACAAAGTGGCGTGAGATTTTCCTTGTGCCTGCACTTATCGGCTTTATTGCCGTGCTGCTTGTTGTGCTTTTTGCAAAGGATACCAAGGTGTTTGTGGGCGAAAGAATCGCATATCTTTCACGCCCTTATGAGGAAAGACAGAAGGAAAAAGAGCTGAAAAAGCAGGCTAAGCAGGCTCAGCGTAATCAGGCAAGCGTATTCAACGGAGTCAAGTATATATGGGCACATAAGGATACGAAATCGCTTATAATTTCACATATTATTTTCGATTCCGCTATGCCTGCGATTGCACTTTATTTTGAGTCGTCAATGCATACCGCGGGAATGAGCACGAGTGAAATCACAAAGGCACTGTTTATGGTGCCGATAATCTACGGCTCAATCACCTTCCTCTCGGGCTTTATTGCAGACAAGGCAGGCAGAAAGGCTACTGTAACGGGCTTCTCCGTAACCTGTGTTTCAGGATATATACTCTTTGTCACAGGTATTCTTCTCGGTTGGAATCCGTATGTGGTCGGTGCATTCGCAGGTCTTTATCAGGGCTCGTACTGGATCGGCAGAGACTATATGAACGTTATGATGACTGAAAAAGTGCCGACGGATATACGTGCCTCCGTTGTCGGTGCAGAGGGTCTGCTTGTAATAATCGGCCTTGTAGTCGGCTACGGACTTACAATAGTCGGTATGATGGTAATGCCGATATGGTGGGCTTGCCTTGCGGTGTCCGTACCAATGGTAAGCATTGCCGCAGTTATGTTTGCACGCAAGGTCAAAGAAACCAAGGGCGCAAACCTCGACGAAATAGCATAAGAAAAACTATTAATTAAAAAAATATTTGTCTGCTTTCACAAATTCAGCCACGTTTTTTCGTTATTATGGCGAAAGTAACGGTCTGTTTATTATCTCCCCCTCAGTCTTTTTGCCGCGCAAAAATCCGGCTCCCTCGTCAGAGGGAGCTTAGGATAAAGCAATCTGCAACGCTGTTCAATAGAGTTTTACCTCCTTTTGAAAGGACAAAGGGGGACAGCTCCCTTTCGAGTAGGGCAGAGGCTTACCTCTGCCGCAATTTTATATCTGACCTAACGGAAGGGGCAAGCCCTTCCCTACATTTGACAAACAAATTTAAGACGAAAAATAATGTCATCCTGAGTAGGGGCGGATACCATCCGCACGTGGCAAAAGAGATATTGCATCAATGGCGGGCACATAATATGTGCCCCTACAGCCCGTTAAAAAATTGATATAAAAATAAAAAACGGGCGACCAAAGGTCGCCCCTACTTAACGGTAGTATAACATTAATTCAAATTAAAAAAGACTTCCGGAAGCATATCACGGTCTCTTACCCTGTGGTCTTTGTATTAGACTTTACAGATGAAGATAATCCATTATTAGTCGTATCGGTAACAATATCGGTGAGGCTATTGCTCCCAACAACGTTGCCGCTACCATATACAGACCCGTAAAAGCATCCATTAAAACCTGACCTATAATTTCCATTATTATCTCCTCCTAAATCCATTGTTTATATAACACACAGAACCGTCCCCTGTGTTATCTTGCGTCTATTTCGGAAACACTCCCATCAGATTCAATAGTGTTTCGAACGATTTGTCTATTATCGAACCCAGCCACGGGAAAATTTGAATCAGATAAGCCATTGGTATCGTTAAAAAATGCATTAGAGCCATTGTTATCATTGTTATTAACTCCTTTAGTCGTTTTAATAGTTAATGATTATTTCTCTATGACCAATTGTATGTGCAGTAACGCTATTTGTTTAACACATTTGCCACATCGGAATCACAACCTTTTGGAATTGTTAACCAAATTATAACATAATATTAACGATTTGTAAATAGGCTAGCGGATAAATTCTATAACAATATAATAATCGGGCAAGGATTTGCATCCTCACCCGATTTTGATTTAAGCTTTTTTCTCGAGGTTTTCCTGAGCAACGCTGAGCATAAGCTTGATTCTGTTTTCCTGGTTAACTCTTGTTGCACCGGGGTCATAGTCAATCGGCACGATGTTTGACTCGGGATAAAGCTCCTTGAGCTTTCTTATCATACCTTTACCGACAATGTGATTGGGCAGGCAGCCGAAAGGTTGAGCGCAGACAATATTGCCGTAGCCGCTCTCGACAAGCTCCATCATTTCCGCAGTGAGAAGCCAGCCCTCGCCCATCTTACAGCCTGCACCGATAATCTTCGTGCACTTCTCTTTGATGTGCTTATATGTTTCGGGCACGCAGAAGTTGCCGTATGCTGCAGCAGCCTTGCGAAGCTCTGTTTCGTATCTTGTCAGGAACCACATTGCAATCTGCATTGCATACTTCTTGAGCACCTTACCGCCGTAGAGCTTGCAGTCTTCAAGTCTGTTGTCGGTTTTGAAAAGGAAGAAACCGAGCAGACCTGGCACCATTACTTCACAGCCCTGGCTGAAAAGGAATTCCTCAAGGTGATTGTTTGCAAGCGGTGAATATTTGACGTAAATCTCACCGACAACGCCGACCTTTACCTTTTCGGTTTTCTCGATTTTTATTTCGGCAAAGCTCTTTGTTATTTCGGGCAGGATTTTTCTCATCTCCTTGAGTGAGTAACCCTTGCGGTTTTTAAACATTGTATTGATGTCGTCAATCCACTTTTGCACGAGCTTGTTTGTTTCGCCGACGTTGACCTCATACGGCTCAACCTGATTTTTGAGGAGCATTATCAGGTCGCCGTAAATCATAGCCGACAACATTTTAATTGCCATTGAAAGTCTGATTTTAAAGCCGCTGTTTTTCTCAAGACCCGAGAGGTTGAGCGAAATAACGGGCACGTGACCGTAGCCTGCCTTTCTGAGAGCCTTACGCAGAAGATGAATATAGTTTGAAGCACGGCAGCCGCCGCCCGACTGAGTAATCATAAGGGCAACTTTATTGACGTCGTACTTGCCGCTGTTGAGTGCGTCAATAAGCTGACCTATAACGAGAAGTGCAGGGTAGCAGGTATCGTTATGCACGTACTTTAAGCCCTCGTCAACTACTGCTCTGCCGTCATTCTTAAGAAGCTCGACCTTGTAGCCGTACTCGGCAAAAATGTTTGTAAGGATAGAGAAATGGACGTCTGCCATATTCGGGGCAAGCAGGGTATAATCCATCATATCCTTGGTAAATTCAACTCTGTTTTCGGGATTCATACTGCTCGCCTCCTTATCTGCCGGTTGCGGCAAACAGACTTCTGAGTCTTATCTTGACCGCACCGGGGTTTGAAATTTCGTCAATTTTAATCTGTGTGTAAATTCTGTTTGAACTTTCAAGGATTGAACGCATTTCATCGGTTGTTATAGCGTCAACACCGCAGCCGAACGAAACAAGCTGAACGATATTGATATCGTCATCCTTCTTATCCGCAACATACTTTGCCGCGGCATAAAGACGTGAATGGTAGGTCCACTGGTCGAGAACGTCCGTCGGGAATTTTGACACAAGCGGACTTACGGAATCCTCGGTAATGACAGCCGCACCGCAGGAGCAGATAAGGTTATCAATACCGTGGTTGATTTCCGCATCAAGGTGATAAGGTCTGCCGCAGAGAATAATTACGGGCATATTGCGTTTCTTTGCTTCCTGCATAAACTTCAGACCCGTAATATGAATGTTGTTCATATACTTTGAGTATTCATCATAGGCTTTGTCTGCCGCAGTCTGTACGTCACGCAGTTTTATCTCGCCGAAATGCTGTGAAAGTATTTTATGGATTTTAGCCGGGAAATGCTTACGCTTGTGAAGTCCGAGATAATCGCTGATAAATTCAACATCTGCAAGACCTGCCACATTTGAGCGAATAACCTCGGGATAGTAGGCAACAACGGGACAGTTATAGTTGTTGTCGCCAAGGTTTTCATCAAGATTATATGTCATACAGGGGTAGAAAATATGCTTCACACCCTGCTCAAGAAGTGACTCGACGTGGCCGTGTATAAGCTTTGCAGGGTAACAAACCGTATCCGAAGGAATCGTATGCTGACCCTTTATGTAAAGCTCTCTTGAAGAAGGCTCGGACAGCGCAACACCGAAGCCGAGGCTTGTGAAAAACGTATGCCAGAAGGGCAGAAGCTCAAACATATTAAGACCCATAGGCAAGCCGATTTTTTCACGCTTGCCGTCAACGGAAGAATATTTTGCAAGAAGCTGTTTTTTATATTCAAACAGGTTAAGCGTATCCTCGTTGCTCTTATCCGAGAAAGCCTTACTGCAACGGTTGCCGCCGATAAAGCGTCTGCCGCCGCTGAAGGTGTTTACCGTAAGTCGGCAGTTGTTGCTGCACCTGCCGCAGATTGCCGCTTTTACGGTATGTTCAAATCCCGCAAGTTCTTCACGGCTGATAATCGTACTTTCCTTCGGTGCTTTTTCAACGGCAATAAGAGCCGCACCGTAAGCACCCATAAGACCCGATATATTGGGACGTACAACGTTTCTGCCAATCTCCTGCTCAAATGCACGCAGTACGGCATCGTTGAGGAATGTACCGCCCTGCACAACAATACTCTTACCGAGCTCGTCTGCACTTGCCGCACGTATAACCTTATAAAGTGCATTCTTTACAACACTTATCGAAAGACCTGCCGAGATATTCTCGATTGTAGCGCCGTCCTTCTGTGCCTGCTTAACGGATGAGTTCATAAACACCGTACAGCGTGAGCCGAGGTCAACGGGTCTGTCCGCAAAAAGGCCGAGCTTTGAGAAGCTCTCGATATCATATCCCCATGCGCTTGCAAAGGTCTGCAGGAATGAGCCGCAGCCCGATGAGCAAGCTTCATTAAGGAATATATTATCTATAGTATTATTTCTTATTTTAAAACATTTAATATCCTGACCGCCGATATCGATAATAAAATCGACATCAGGTCTGAACTTTTTAGCCGCAGTGAAATGAGCAACCGTTTCGACAATGCCGATATCAATACAGAAAGCGTTTTTGATTATGTCTTCACCGTAGCCCGTAACGGCACTGCCGCCGATAACTGCACCATCAAACTTCTCATAAACTTCTTCAAGGAAGCTTTTTACAAGTCTTACAGGGTCACCGGAGTTAGGCATATACTTGCTGAAGAGCAAATCACCATTTGCATTTATAGCTGCAGTTTTTACCGTAGTTGAACCTGCATCGATACCGATATATATCTTTTCATCCTTATCGCAGCTGTCTTTTACGGCAACGCTGTTTTCAGCGTGTCTTTTTGCAAACTCATCATACTCTGCTTTATCGGCAAAGAGCGGCTTTGCACTGACGTAATCGCCGCTGTTCACACAGCCTGCAATCTCGTCCTTGACCTTTGCTATGTCGAGCTCTTTGCCCTTTGCACAGTAAGCCGCACCCATTGCAACAAAGTAAAGTCCGTTTTCGGGGCAGACACCCTTTGTCTTAAGGCCTTCGTCAAATGCGGCTCTGAGCTCCGAAAGGAAATACAGAGGGCCGCCGAGGTAAACGATATTGCCTTCAATTCTTCTGCCCTGTGCCAGACCTGCAACTGTCTGATTTACAACGGCATTGAATATACTTGCCGCAACGTCAGCCTTTGCCGCACCCTGGTTGAGAAGCGGCTGAATATCCGACTTTGCAAAAACACCGCAACGCGATGCAATGGAATAAATCTTATCCTTATGCTTAGCAAGCTCGTTGAGCTCAAGCGGTGATATCTCGAGCAGTGACGCCATCTGGTCGATGAATGCACCCGTACCGCCTGCACATGAGCCGTTCATACGCACCTCTGTACCGCCTGTAAAAAAAAGTATCTTTGCATCCTCGCCGCCAAGCTCGATAACGGCATCCGTACCGGGCAGAAGCTTTGACACAGATACTCTTGTGGCGTAAACCTCCTGCACGAATTCAAGGCCGAGTGTCTGGGCAAAGCCCATACCTGCCGAGCCCGAAACGCTGAGCATCGAATTTTTAAATTCGGGGTGGTCGGCAAGAATTTCGCCGAGCATCTTTGCACTCATTTCGGCAATCTTCGAATAATGCCTTTCGTATGCTTTATATACTATTTCTCCTTCATTATTAAGGGCAACACATTTGAGTGTTGTTGATCCTACATCCAGTCCTATCCTCATTTTTATTTTGCCAACCTTTTCTCTTCTTCAAGTCCTTCACGCATAAGTCGCTCCACTTCACGGTAGAGCTTTTCGTTTGCTTCCTGAGCAGTCATATTATCTGCCTTAAAGGGCTCGCCGTAGCGTACGGTCAGAGTCTTACTGCGGAATTTGTATTCGCCCGTAAGACCGCAGGGCACGATATATGCACCCGTCTTTTTTGCAAGCGATACCGCACCGGGCTTGAATTCAAGAAGGAATGCATCGGTACGGTTACGTGTACCCTCGGGGAAAATGCCGATCGCGCCGTCTTTACGGAGCACCTTCATAGCGGATTTAACGCTTTTGATGTCTGTATTCGCTCTGTCTACGGGTATACAACCCATAGCACCGAAAAACCAGGCAAACTTACCTTCAAAATACTCTTTCTTTGCCATATAGTGAATCATTCTTTTGGTCGCCATTATAGTCAGACACTGATCGAGAATGTGCTTGTGGTTGCAGGCTATAACTATTGCACCGTCTTTTGGTATTCTGTCTGCTCCGATAATACGTGGGTTATACCAGAGCTTAAAACCAAGGCGCATAAACGGCATGAACAGTTTATAGCCGAGTTCTCTTTCTTCGGGATTTTTCATGTACTTATTTTCCTTCCTTTATTACCTCGTTGAGCACTGTCTGCTCAAGAAGCTTATTAGTAGCTTTGAGTGAGCCTTTTTCAACCTTGATTGCGGGCATGAACTTGATTTTAAGACCTTTTTTGAACGGCTTGTATTTACCCGTTATTGCAAAGGGTACTATATCCGAGCCCGTATCGAGTGCAATCTTCACCGCGCCGCCCTTGAAAGGCATCATCGGGTCATCGGTACGGTTGACAGTACCCTCGGGGAAGATAGCAATCAGCTTGCCGTCTTCAAGATATCTTTCCGTTTCCATAATGGCTTCCTTACCGTTTGTGCTGCGGTCGATGGGAATTATGCCGAGACCCGGGAAGATATACTTGCCTATACCCTTCATCAGCTCAGCCTTTGCAACAAAATGAACACAGCGCTTTGTTGCCAACGCAACACTGAAGCAGTTGAGCAGATGAGTGTGGTTACCTGCAAGAATTATTTTGCCCTCTGCGGGAATGTTTTCCGTTCCTTCCGTTTCGGGACGGTATATGAGCTTAAAAAGAAATGCCAGAGGGGGTCTTACAATTTTGTAAAGTGTCGGTTCTTTCATCATTTTTCTCCTTTTAACCTATGTACCAAAAAATAACTGATGAGTTATACCCCATCAGTTGTTTTTTCCTTTTGACCTGCAGTTATTACAAAGTTGCTGCTTTTGACTTTCTGGAGAGTACTGTAACGAGCGCAGTTGCGGATGATGTATTTTTTTGCTTCATCGCTCATTGTAACGTTGTTCATTACTTTTTTATAGTTTTCTATATATTTCCGCTTCATCACATACCGTTCCTTTCCATTTCATTTTTCAGCAGCGTTCTGCCGTACTGCAGCCGCTTACGCACAGCAACAGGTGATATGCCGATTATGTCCGCTATTTCATTTGCTTTATAGCCCTCTATATAATAAAGGTCAAGTACCGTTTTGTATTTAGCGGGCAGATTCATTATCAGCTCAAACACATCTCTGTCGATTTCGTCAACGCCTATGCTGCTCAGCTCGTGGATGTTGTGTGCCACCTGATAGGTTCTGAACCTGAGCATATTTTTGCTGACGTTGGTAACAACCTTTATCAGCCATGCCTTCTCATGCTCGGAATCACGGAAAAGAGGCGCCTTGGTCATATACCGCATAAAGGTTTCCTGCAACGCATCCTCAGCATCGTGCTCATTCATAAGTATACCGTATGATATACGAAACAGCATACGGCTGTACTTTTCAACAGCATATTCGATGTGCCGCAGCTCTTCGTTATATCTGTCTTTAATGCCCAAGAGTTCCCCTCCTTCCGAAAGCCACTGTTAATAAAACACATAAGAAAGCATAAATGTGATATTTTTTTAAAAAATTTTTAACTTTTTGAAGATTTTTTTAACTTTTTGTATGATTATAATAAATTATTGCGAATTGTGCAATAAATTCTCATAAAATAATTATTGGTAATACTATTGACGAAATGAAAAATATGTCGTAAAATACTCGGTATGGTGGTACATCTGTTTAACAGAAGTACAACCAATAAATTTTGCCTATGCGATTTACCGCATAAAAGCGGTGAAGCTTTAAATCGCAAAAGACAATTGATCGGAGAAATAAGTTATGGAAAATCTCTCATTATGGATCAATGTTGATTTCAAGTCGTTTTTAAACGCTGTTATCAGTATGCCCAACCTCACGTTATGGATCACACTTTTCGTCTATATTGCCGCAATGTTTATAATAGGTATTATCGAGGGTCGCAAATCCAAAAGCATTGCAGATTTCACCGTAGGCGGCAGAAATGCAGGAGCCTGGCTTTCGGCACTCTCATACGGCACGGCTTATTTCTCAGCCGTTATGTTCGTCGGCTATGCAGGCGGTACGGGTCTCGGCTACGGTCTGTGGGGTATACTTGCAGGTATAGGTAACTGCATCTTCGGCTCATGGCTTGCGTGGAAGGTGCTCGCACGCCGCACACGTGATGTTGCATCACGTCTTAAAATCAAGACAATGCCGGAGTTTTTCGAATTAAGATACGGCTCAAAGAAAATGAAGACTTTTGCAGCAATCGTAATCTTCGTCTTCCTCGTACCCTACTCCGCTTCGGTTTACAAGGGTCTGGGCAGTGTCGCAGAAGTACTCCTTGGTATTGACGTCAATATTTGTATGATAGTTATCGCCGTAGTCGCTCTGATTCTGCTCGTACTCGGCGGCTACCTCGTTCAGGCAAGAGCCGACTTCGTTCAAGGTATTGTTATGATGATAGGCGTCACACTCCTTATAATCTTCGTAATCAGAAGCAAGCAGGTAGGCGGTGTAAGCGGAATTATCGACTATGCAAAATCCGAATGGGGCTTTGCACCGATGAGCGGCGACAAATGGACATCGCTTATCGCGACCGTGCTTATGACAAGCTTCGGTACCTGGGGTCTGCCCCAGATGGTACAGAAGTACTTCGGCATCAAGGACGATGCTCAGGCAAAAAGAGGTATCAAAATCTCGACCTTCTTTGCACTGCTCGTTGCAGGCGGCGGTTACTTCATCGGCTCACTCTGCCACCGTTTCTTCACGGTAGGTGTTGATATGCCTGCTCAGGACTACATAGTGCCCAATATGCTCAAGGCTGCAGATATGCCGACAATTCTGCTCGGCATCGTTCTTGTGCTCCTTATATCGGCATCGGTTTCAACACTCTGTTCTGTTACGCTCACAGCCTGCTCAACCGTATCGATCGACCTTATCCGTGAGCGCAAAAAGAATATGAGCGACAAAACAACTTCCACCCTTACCAAGGTATTCTGTGCCGTTTTTGTCATACTCTCTTACATAGTCGCAACTACCGACACACCTATTCTCGATATGATGAGCTACTCATGGGGTATTATTTCAGGTTCCTTCCTTGCTCCCTATGTACTCGCTCTGTTCTATAAGAAGCTCAATCGCAACGCCGCATGGAGAGGCATACTCACAGGTTTCTGTATTGCGCTTATTCCTGCAGTTTCAAAATTCATCACAATGTTCTGCTTTGAAAATGAGAAGCTGGCTTCGCTCGCAGCAAAGGGTCCGACATTTGCCTGCGCTGCAATGATCGCATCAATCCTTGTGTGTATAGTTCTTTCCGAGCTTGATAAAAAGCACGCAGAAGACAACTCATTCTTCTACACAGGCACTATTGAAAAAGAATAATCCGGGAGGATAATGATAAAGATGTTTTTTCAGAAAGATATTGAAACAATGTCCCGCAAGCAGTTGGAGGAGCTCCAGCTTGAAAGACTCAAGTGGACCGTTGACTACTGCTACAAAAACGTACCGTTTTACACAAAGAAGCTCGACGAAGCCGGTGTAACTGCGGACAAAATCAAGTCACTTGACGATATCAGGTACATACCGCCTACCACAAAGGCTGACCTGCGTGACAACTATCCCTTCGGTCTTTTCGCAAAGCCGATGAAGGAGATTGTAAGACTTCACGCTTCTTCAGGTACAACAGGTAAGCCCACTGTTGTCGGCTACACAAAGCACGACCTTGACCTGTGGTCAGACTGTATGGCAAGACTTTGTACTGCCGCAGGTGCTACAAGCGACGATATCGTGCAGATATCCTTCGGCTACGGTATGTTCACCGGTGCACTCGGCCTTCACTACGGTCTTGAGAAAATCGGTGCAACCGTTATTCCCAACTCAAGCGGTAACACAGAGAAAGCTCTTATGTATATGAGAGACTTCGGCACAACCGTACTTGTCGCAACACCTTCTTACGCACTGTATATGTGCGAAACTGCAAAGAGCCTCGAATACCCGATGAGCGATTATAAGCTCCGTCTGGGTCTCCTCGGCTCCGAGGGTTGTACACCCGAGATGCGTACACAGATTGAAAACGGCTGGGGTCTTTTCGCAACCGATAACTACGGTATGAGCGAGCTTATCGGCCCCGGTGTATCGGGTGAATGTCAGGAGCGTTGCGGTCTTCACTTTAACGAGGACTACTTTCTGCCCGAAATCGTTGACCCCGAAACTCTCGAGGCAAGAGACGAAGGCGAATATGGCGAGCTTCTCGTCACAACGCTCACAAAAGAGGGTATACCCCTTCTCAGATACAGAACAAGAGATATCACAAAGCTCAACTACGAGCCCTGTAAGTGCGGCAGAACACACGCACGTATGGAAAAGGTACAGGGCAGAAGTGACGATATGCTCAAGATCCGCGGCGTAAACATCTTCCCGTCACAGATTGAAAGCGTACTTATCGGTATGGACCAGGTAAGCCCGCACTATCAGCTTGTCGTTCGCAGAGAGGGCTTTGCAGATACACTTGAGGTACAGGTTGAGCTTGTTGACAGCAGCCTGCTTGACAGCTACGGCAAGATTCAGGAACTTCAGAAAAACATTGCAAAGCGAATTCAGACAGTGCTCGGTATCCAGTGTAAGATAAGCATTGTCGAGCACGGCACAATAGAGCGTTTTGTCGGCAAGGCAAAACGAGTAGTAGACCTCAGAAAAGAAAACAAGTAAGGAGAAAGAAACAATGGCTAAAGAGCTCAGAATAGGTAATGACGCCGTTGCACGCGGCCTTTACGAAGGCGGCGTACGCGTAGTTTCAAGCTACCCCGGCACACCAAGTACAGAAATTACAGAGTTTATTTCCACATACGATGACGTATACTCAGAGTGGGCACCCAACGAAAAAGTTGCCGCCGAGGTTGCACTCGGTGCCGCAATCGCAGGTGCAAGAGCATTCTGCGGTATGAAGCACGTCGGTCTCAACGTTGCATCAGAGCCCGTTTTCACAGGCTCATACACAGGTGTCAACGCAGGCTGGGTTATCGCAGTTGCTGATGACCCCGGAATGCACTCCTCTCAGAATGAGCAGGATTCACGCCACTATGCAAAGGCAGCAAAGGTTATGATGCTTGAGCCTTCCGACTCGGCAGAGTGCCTTGAATTTGCAAAGAAAGGCTTCGAGCTTTCAGAGCAGTTTGACTGTCCCGTTATCCTCCGCCTCACAACAAGAGTTGCTCACTCACGCAGCCTTGTAGAAATCGGTGAAAGAAACGATATCGGTGTTAAGGAATACACAAAGAATCCCCAGAAATACGTTATGATGCCCGCAATGGCAAAGGGCAGACACGTTATTGTCGAGCAGAGACTTATCGACCAGGCAAAATGGGCAGAGAGCTGTGAAATCAACAGAGTTGAGATGAACGACACAAAAATCGGCGTCATCACATCCGGTGTATGCTACCAGTACGCAAAAGAGGCTCTCGGTAAGAATGCTTCCTACCTCAAGCTCGGCTGTGTATATCCCTTGCCCGTAGATATCATCAAAGACTTTGCCGCAAAGTGCGACAAGGTATACGTGCTTGAAGAGCTCGATCCGTTTATTGAGGAGCATTGCAAGGCAAACGGCATTGAGGTTATCGGCAAGGACGCATTTACAGTACTCGGTGAATACTCACAGAGCCTTATTGCAAAGGTAATTCTCGGCAAAGAAACCGAGAGCGTTGAAACAGACCTTACAATCCCCGGCCGTCCTCCCGTACTTTGTGCAGGCTGTCCGCACAGAGGTCTTTTCTACGCACTCAAGAAACAGAATGTTGCCGTAAGCGGTGACATCGGCTGTTACACACTCGGTGCACTCGCACCCCTCGGTATGATTGATACCTGCATCTGTATGGGCGCATCCGTTTCCGCACTCCACGGCAGAAACAAAGCTAACCCCGAAAACGAGAAGAAGTCCGTTGCAGTCATCGGCGACTCAACATTCATTCACTCAGGTGTAACAGGTCTTATCGATATTGCTTACAACGCAAGCAACTCAACGGTTATTATCCTTGATAACTCAATCACAGGTATGACAGGTCACCAGCAGAATCCCACAACCGGTAAGACAATCAAGGGCGACCCCGCAACCGCAGTTGACCTCGAGGCACTTGCAAAGGCTGTAGGTATTGACAGAGTAAGAGTTGTTGACCCCTACAACCTTAAAGAAACAGAAACAGCAGTTAAAGAAGAGCTTGCAGTTGAGGAGCCGAGCGTTATTATTTCACGCCGTCCCTGTGCACTTCTCAAGTACGTCAAGCACGAGAAGCCGCTCAAGGTCAACGCAGACAAGTGCCGCAGCTGTAAGGCTTGTATGAAGATAGGCTGTCCCGCAATCAGCTTCCGCGACAAGAAGGCTGTTATCGACTTTACCCAGTGTATCGGCTGCGGTGTGTGTGAGCAGATGTGTGCATTCGGCGCAATCGAGAAAGGAGAATGAGCAATATGGAAACAAAGAGCATAATGATAGTCGGTGTAGGCGGTCAGGGTACTCTCCTTTCAAGCCGTCTCCTCGGTGCAGTACTTACAACAAAGGGCTACGACGTTAAGGTTTCCGAGGTTCACGGTATGAGCCAGAGAGGCGGCAGCGTTGTCACCTACGTTAAATACGGCGATGAAGTTTACTCACCCATTATCGAAAAGGGCGAGGCAGACTACATTCTTTCATTCGAGCAGCTTGAGGCTGCAAGATGGCTTCCCTACCTCAAGCAGGGCGGCAAGCTTATCGTAAACACACAGAAGATCGACCCGATGCCCGTAGTTATCGGCGCTGCTGAGTATCCGCAGGGCGTTATCGAGGCAATCGCCGCAACAGGCACAGACATCACTTCAATCGACGCACTTTCACTCGCAGTTGAAGCAGGCTCATCAAAAGCTGTTAACGTTGTGCTTATGGGCGTGCTCGCTTCAAAGACAGATATCGCATATGACACATGGGTTGAGGCAGTAAAGGCTACAGTGCCCGCAAAATTCCTTGAGCTCAACCTCAAGGCCTTTGACCTCGGCTACAACTTCAAATAAGAAAGCAGGGATTTGAATGACACCCGTTAAACAGATATCCGTATTCGTAGAAAACAAGCACGGCAAGCTTTCATCAATCGCAAGACACCTTGCAGACAATGGTGTCAGCATCCGTGCACTTTGTATGGCAGACACAACCGATTTCGGCATCTTCCGCCTTATCGTATCTGATTATGAGGCGGCTGAAAAAGCACTCAAGGCAGCAGGTGTAACCTGCTCTGTTACAGAGGTGCTCGTTGTTGAGATTGAGGACACACCGGGTGCTTTTGCCGATGCTATGTCACTGCTTGCAGACAACAGTATCAGCCTTGAATATGTCTACGCCTTCCTCACTCCCGAGGTCGGCAAGGCATACATCATCATCCGTGTTGAGGACAATGCTGCAGCCGCAAAGGTGCTTTCCGACGGCGGAATCAAAATTGTTTCTCAGGACGAAATAAAAGCAAACGCATAACCAATATACACAAAAAAGACTTCGGATTTCTCGCCACCGAGCCGAAAGGAAGTATTTGTTTCTCGAGAAAAATTCCCCGTATCTTTGACAAAAGCCTCGCAAGGCGACAGCCTTGCTGCGTTTTTGGCTTCGATACAAGAAATTTTATACTCTTACGAAACTGCAAAGCACTTTAAAATGAAATTTTAAGATACAAGAAAAGGAAAATCCCGCAGATAATGCTTACGCATATCTGTGAGATTTGACGCATTATTGTACTGAAAATTCACATTTTAAAGAAATACTGCCTTGCGGCTCGGTGGCGTTTACATCCGGAGTCTTCTTTTTTGTTGACTGAAACAGATTTGTAGTTTATATTTAATGTAAATATTTATAAAAACAAAAGGAGAGAACCATGGACAAGATTAAGGCTGCAAAAATTGCCAAAGAGCTTGTATCGCAAATGACGGTTGAGGAAAAAGCTTCTCAGCTTCTCTATAATTCACCCGCTATCGAAAGACTCGGCATCCAGGCTTATAACTGGTGGAACGAGGGTGCGCACGGTGTTGCACGTGCAGGCACAGCAACAGTTTTTCCGCACACTATCGCTATGGCGGCAACCTTCGACCCCGAGCTTATTCAGAATATTGCCGACGTAATTTCAACCGAAGGCCGTATCAAGTACAACCAGCACGTAAAATATAACGACTTCGATATCTTCAAGGGCCTCACATTCTGGGCACCCAACATCAATATCTTCCGCGACCCCCGTTGGGGCAGAGGTCAGGAGACCTTCGGCGAAGACCCCTACCTTTCCGCAACGCTCGGCACAGCCTTTATCAAGGGTATCCAGGGTGACGGCGAATTCTACAAGGCCTGTGCCTGCTCAAAGCACTTTGCCGTACACTCAGGCCCCGAAAAAACACGCCACGGCTTCGACGCAAAGGCTGACAAGCACGATATGTTTGAAACATACCTCCCTGCTTTCGAAAAGACTGTAGAGGCAGGTGTCTGCGGCGTTATGGGTGCTTACAACCGTACAAACGGCGATCCCTGCTGTGCTCACCCATACCTGCTTGTCGACATACTCCGTAACAAATGGAATTTCGACGGTTACATTGTTTCCGACTGCGGTGCACTCGGCGATATCTACCGCGACCATCACTATACCGACACCAGAGCTGAGGCTGCTGCAGTAGCACTCAAGTGCACCTGCGACCTCAACTGCGGCGATACATACGACGCTCTTATCGATGCTTACGAGCAGGACCTTGTAACAGAAGAAGAAATCACTGCTGCCGCAGAAAGGCTTTACACGGTCCGTGCTCTGCTCGGTGAATTTGAAGAGGTCAGACCCTACAGCGACATTCCTTTTGCAAAGCTCGACTGTAAGGAACATCAGCAGCTCAACCACCACGCCGCACAGCAGTGCCTTGTTATGCTCAAAAATGACGGTCTGCTGCCTATAGACAAATCATTCAACAAGCGTATTGCAGTTGTCGGCCCCAACGCTCTCTCCGTAACCGCACTTGAGGGCAACTACAACGGTTACGCTTCCGAATACATCACGGTTGCCGACGGTGTGCGCAGAGTATTCAAGGACGCAACCGTAACGGTTGAAAAGGGATGTAACTACTGCGATGAATTCCTCAACCACTGGAGCGGCTTCCGGAATATGATAAGTGACGGTATCGCAACCGCTGCAGAGGCAGACCTCACAATTCTTGCGCTCGGTCTTGACCAGTCAATTGAGGGCGAGGACACCGGCTTTGATAACGATTACACAGCCTGCGGCGATAAGAAAACACTCTACCTGCCCGCAACACAGCAGAAGCTTGCCGATGCTGTATGCGATGTTTGCGATAACGTTATTGTTGTGCTTATGTGCGGCAGCTCGATCGACCTTGGCGAAAAGGTTACAAACCACGCAAAAGCAATCATCCACGCATGGTATCCCGGTGCTGTCGGCGGACTTGCAGCCGCAGAGCTTATTGCAGGTGAGTTTTCACCTGCCGGCAGACTTCCCGTCACAATCTTCAGAGGCAACCACAATATGCCCGATTTTGAGGATTACAGCATGAAGGGCAGAACATACCGCTATATCGACGGCGAAGCTCTCTTCCCATTTGGCTACGGTCTTTCCTTTACAAAGTTCGACTACAGCAATGCAAGCATTGACTCGGTTGATGATAACAAAATCACTCTCAGCGTTGATATTACAAACGCAGGCGATATGAGCGGCTACGAGCGTGCTCAGGTATACGCAAGCTATACCGACAGCCGATATGCAACACCTCACTATCAGCTTTGTGCTCTCAAATCCGTTGAAATTGCTAAGGGAGAAACAGTAAAGGTCAGCTTTGACATCGACCGCTACTGGCTCAAGGCAGTAAACGATGAGGGTGAGCGTGTTGAGCCCGACGGCAAGATTACACTCTATGTCGGCGGACATCAGCCTGACATCGTAAGCAATAAGCTTATGGGCTGCGATTGCATAGAGCTTGTGATTAAATAATCTTCTTCCGCAATCCGTTTATAAAGCACAAGTGGCATGCGATCTCAATCAATTAAGTCAGCAAATTCCCGGTACGCGTGTTGCTGACAATACTTGAATACAAGGCACAGCACGGCAGGAAATACACTTTCGCTCGCTTATCCGATTTATTTCTGCAAAAATTCGCAATCCCCGGGATTCTGCGGGGATTGCGGAAGAAAACAAGCGGCTTTTCCTCGGTCCTCGGTGAAAACGCAAGAAAATTTTATGGGTTTAAAGATTTAGAGATTCCCGAAAAGATTAAGAATATGGTTGAAGAATAAAGATGATAAACAGACCGTTGCTTTCGCCATAATAACGAAAAAACGGGGCTGAATTTGTGAAAGCAGACAAATATTTTTAAAAATTAAAAGTGAGCAAATGCTATGAAAAAACGAGAAAACGCGAGAAAAACGGAGCTTGCGTTTGCTAAATTAATTTTTTTGAAAATAAGTGTTGACAAGGGTTTGCACTTGTGATACTATAGTCGGGCGATTGAATTTAAAGAATCAAATATTTTGGAGGTCAAGCTATGTCAACTTATATGCCCAAAGCAGGCGAAATCACACGCAGCTGGTATGTTCTTGACGCCGCAGGCAAACCTCTGGGTAAGGTAGCTGCACAGGCTGCAGTTCTCCTTCGCGGCAAGCACAAGCCCGTGTTTGCTCCCCATGTTGATTGCGGTGATCATGTAATCATCATAAACGCTGAAAAGGCTGTTCTTACCGGCAACAAGCTTAATCAGAAAATGTACTACCACCACACAGGTTACATCGGTAACATGAAAGAGGTTAAGTACAGCACACTTATGAAGACAAAGCCCGAGTTTGCTATGCAGCTCGCAGTAAAGGGTATGCTTCCCGATTCAACACTCGGCCGTAATGCTCTTGGCCGCCTTCGTATCTACAAGGGTGCAGAGCATAAGCACGCAGCACAGAAGCCCGAAGAGTGGGCTCTTTAATTGAAGGGAGGCAAATGAATAATGTACGATACTAATCCTTATTTCTACGGCACAGGCCGCAGAAAGAAATCTGTAGCACGTGTCCGCGTTTACGCAGGTACAGGTAAAATCACAATCAACGACCGTTCAATCGACGATTACTTCGGTCTTGATACACTCAAGCTTATTGTTCGCCAGCCCCTCGAGCTCACAGGCACAACTGAGAAGTTCGACATCGTATGCCGTGTCAGCGGTGGCGGTGTAACAGGCCAGGCAGGTGCAATCCGTCACGGTCTTTCCCGTGCTCTCCTTCAGTACGACGAGTCAGTTCGTCCCGTACTCAAGAAGGCAGGCTTCCTCACTCGTGACCCGAGAATGAAGGAAAGAAAGAAGTACGGCCTCAAAGGCGCACGTCGTGCACCCCAGTTCTCAAAGAGATAATTTCAGCCTATTGGCGAAAAATCAAAAACCCTTGGAATCTCAACGGTTCCAAGGGTTTATTTCTTTTATCGAAATACTTAGAAAATGCAAAATGTCAATATTTTGTCAATTTATTCAAACAAATAGTCTATGCCACTATCAAGACCCGAAAGCAATCTGCACCCATCTGAGCACGCGGCAACACTCGTTCCAGACATGATATTCTTTCATAACGAGGATTGTCGGAGTCATTGTCATAATTTCAGTTAAATACCCCAACCGACTCATTATAATGCTTTGTAAAAAATTTTATAAAAACGGTAAAAATATATAAAATAATGCAGTGTGCTAATTTGTTAAAAGTGCAAAACTTTAAAGTGATAAAGCGGATGCTTTTTTGTGAAATTTTGCGGTTGACGGCAGTTTTTCACGGTGCTATAATTACAACAATTTAATAACGCAGTAAACAAACGCGATGACGAGGAGCGGCAGATTAATCCCGCATCAGAGAGCCGATGGTTGGTGTGAATCGGCGGACGGATTTATCATGGCTAAATCACCTCCGAGCGGCGAGCCTGAAAGATTTTTCAAGTAAGGCAGACGGAGCCCGACCGTTACAGCGGGGAGCGATGTTAGTCGTGTTTTTTGTAGTGTAACTACTATAAAAGCTATGACGAGGAATAAGCGGTTTGTACCTGCTTCAGAGAGTTGACGGATGGTGCGAGTCAACGGAAGGTCTTATTTGCGAGCTCTCCTCTGAGCAGCCTACCCGAACCAATCTTTTGATACATAGGGAGGACGGAGCCTGACCGTTACAGCAGGGCGCGATGTTGGTCGCAGTGAGTGGTCGCCTTTTGGGGCGGCAAGAAGAGTGGTACCGCAAGATTTTTAATTTTTTGTATTAAAAGTCCTGTCTCTTTAAATTTATTTAAAGAGATGGGACTTTTTGTTTTTATTTTATCACGATTGGAGTGTAGTGAAATGTTGACGCTTGACAAGATTTTTGAAGCACAGGTGGTGCTCAAGGACATTATTAGAGCTACAAAAGTTGTTCCTTCAAACGGAATTGCGGCGGATTGCCGACTATATCTGAAACCCGAAAACCTACAGAAAACGGGTTCTTTCAAGCTAAGAGGCTCAGGCTATAAAATCGCTACACTTTCCGATGAGGAAAAAGCAAGGGGCGTTATAGCCTGCTCGGCAGGAAATCACGCTCAGGGTGTTGCTCTTGCGGCGTCAAAGCACGGGATTAAATCGCTGATTTGCCTGCCCGACAGCGCACCGATTTCAAAAGTTGAGGCAACAAAGAGCTATGGCGCCGATGTCTGTCTTGTCAACGGATGCTATGACGATGCTTATGCAAAAGCACTACAGCTTAAAGATGAAATGGGTTACACCTTTGTTCATCCGTTTGATGACGAAGCAGTGATTGCAGGTCAGGGAACTATCGGTCTTGAAATTGCAAATGACCTTGATGACGTTGATGCGGTTATCGTTCCGATCGGCGGAGGCGGACTAATTTCGGGTGTTGCCTATGCGCTAAAATCAATCCGACCTTCAATCAAGGTTTACGGTGTTCAGGCGGCAGGTGCTCCGAGTATGTTCAATTCACTCAAAAGCGGGAATATAGAATGTCTTGAATCTGTTTCCACCATAGCAGATGGTATCGCCGTAAAACAGCCGGGTGAACACACATTTGACCTTATCAACAGGTATGTTGATGATATAGCTCTTGTAACAGAGGATGAAATTGCAGGCGCAATCCTTGAACTGATTGAAAAGCAGAAAATGATTGCCGAAGGTGCAGGAGCGGTTTCCGTTGCGGCGGCAATGTTCAACAAGTTCCCGATTCAGGGAAAAAAGGTAGTCAGCCTTGTTTCTGGCGGAAACATAGATGTTACAAGCCTTTCAAGAGTAATTGAGCGAGGTCTTATTAAATCGGGCAGAACCTCAAGTATGCTTATTGAACTGATTGATAAACCGGGTCAGTTGAAAGACGTTTCAAGAATAATCGCAGACTGCGGCGGAAACGTTACGGGTGTTCACCACGAGCGTGCAGGCAGCACGGAAAGCGTAAACGGCTGCTATCTTCGAATCACAATGGAAACCCGGAATTATGAGCATGTGCTTGAAATTAAAGAAGCACTTAAGAGCGAGGACTTCAAAATTGTAGAATGATTAAGAGGTGTTATTTTATGATGAATTCAACCAAATACCGAGTGGGATATTATCCGGTCGATAAAAAATATAACAAGTGGGTTAATAAAGACCATATAGAAAAAGCACCGCAGTGGTGCAGCGTTGATATGCGTGACGGAAATCAGAGCCTTGTTATTCCGATGAGCCTTGAAGAAAAGCTTGAATTTTATAAGCTTTTGCTTGAGGTCGGATTTAAGGAAATTGAGGTCGGCTTCCCCGCAGCATCGGAAACGGAATATGAATTTTTGCGTACACTCATCGACAATAATATGATTCCTGATGATGTTACCGTGCAGGTGCTCACCCAATGCAGAGAGCATATTATCCGCAAGACCTTTGATGCCTGCAAGGGTGCACCGAGTGCAATAATTCACTTTTATAATTCCGTAAGCGTTGCTCAGAGAGAACAGGTTTTCGGAAAATCCAAAGAAGAAATTAAGAAAATTGCCGTTGACGGCGCAAAACTTGTCAAGAAACTCGCTTCGGAATATGAAGGCAATTTCAGATTTGAGTATTCTCCGGAAAGTTTTACGGGAACGGAGACCGAATATGCTCTTGAGGTATGCAACGCTGTTCTTGGCGTGCTTGAACCGAGTGAAGCAAACAACGTTATTATCAATCTCCCCGTAACGGTTGAAATGAGCAGCCCTCACGTTTACGCAAGTCAGGTCGAATATATGCACGAAAATCTCAAATACCGTGAGAATGTCACGATTTCACTTCATCCCCATAACGACAGAGGAACGGGCGTTGCCGATGCCGAGCTTGCGATTCTTGCAGGTGCAGACAGAATTGAAGGCACTATTTTCGGCAACGGCGAAAGAACGGGCAACGTTGATATCGTTACTCTTGCGATGAATATGTATTCCCACGGCGTTGACCCGAAGCTTGATTTTTCGGATATGCCGAGACTTGTTGAAATATACGAAAGATGCACGAGAATGCACGTTTACGAGCGTTCTCCCTATGCAGGTGCACTTGTTTTTGCCGCATTTTCGGGCAGTCATCAGGACGCAATCGCAAAGGGAATGAAATACAGAAACAAAAAAAGACTTCACGAATGGAGCGTGCCGTATATTCCGATTGACCCCCACGATATAAGCCGAACTTATGATGCAGATGTAATCAGAGTCAATTCACAAAGCGGTAAAGGCGGAATCGGTTATCTTATCGAGCAGAATTACGGCTATATTCTCCCGAAGAAAATGAGTGAGGAGCTCAGTTACCTGTGTAAGCATATTTCCGACAGCGAACACAGAGAGCTTAAGGCCGACGAGGTTTTTGAAATTTTCAAGACAAATTATCTTTACGATGAAACTCCGATTTCGATAGCATATTTTGATTTTATGCGTGAAAACGATACGGTGAAAATTGAAATAACCTTTTCGAAAGACGGCGAAGAAACCGATATGCAGGCTGAGGGCAACGGCTCACTCAATGCCGTCAACAACGCACTCAAAGCCTATACAAATGAAAACTACACCCTGCAGGTGTTTACACAGCACAGTATGCAGGGTCAGGGCTCACAAAGCGTTGCGGCATCTTATGTCGGTCTTGAAAGAGAAAATGGTGAAATGTTCTGGGGTGCAGGCACCCACACCGATATCATCAAAGCAAGCACCAATGCACTTCTCAACGCATTCCACAATATGACAAAAGGAGGATAATAAAATGGGAATGACCTTGACACAAAAAATCCTTGCCGCCCACGCAGGTCTTGAAAGCGTGACGGCAGGTCAGCTTATAAACGCAAAGCTTGACATAGTTCTCGGCAATGATATAACAACTCCGGTTGCCGTCAATGAATTCAAAAAAGCAGGTTTCGACAAAGTTTTTGATAAAGACAGAGTGGCGATTGTTCTTGACCATTTTGTTCCCAATAAAGATATAAAGGCCGCCGAGCAGTCGAAGCAATGCCGTGAATTTGCTTGTTCACATTGTGTGAGCCATTTTTACGACGTCGGCAAAATGGGTATTGAACACGCTTTACTCCCCGAGCAGGGAGTTGTTACCGCAGGCGACTGCATTATCGGCGCAGACAGCCACACCTGCACCTACGGAGCATTGGGCGCATTCTCAACGGGTGTCGGCTCAACGGATATGGCAGCAGGAATGGCAACCGGTACGGCTTGGTTCAAAGTTCCCTCCTCTATAAAATTCATTCTTAAAAATAAGCTTCCGTCAAACTGCAGCGGCAAGGACGTAATCCTCACAATTATCGGTATGATAGGCGTTGACGGTGCACTTTATAAGAGCATGGAATTTACGGGTGACGGTGTAGCTTCTCTTTCAATGGATGACCGCCTCTGCATTTGTAATATGGCGATTGAAGCAGGTGCAAAGAACGGAATTTTCCCCGTTGATGAAGTAACAAAGGCATATATGAACGGCAGATGCGAGAGACCCCCCGTTGTTTATGAAGCGGATGCAGATGCGGAATATGAAAAAGTATTTGATATTGACCTTTCAGAAATCGTGCCGACCGTCGCTTGTCCTCATCTTCCCGAAAACACTCACCCCGCAAGCGAGCTTTCAGATATAAAAATCGATCAGGTTGTTATAGGCTCCTGCACAAACGGCAGAATGGAAGATATGGAAACAGCTTATAGAATCCTTAACGGAAACAAGGTTGCAGACGGAGTGAGATGTATCATCATTCCGGGTACAATGCAGATTCTGCGCGAATGCGTTGAAAATGGTTATTATACCGCTTTCATCGATGCAGGTGCAGTTGTTTCAACCCCGACCTGCGGACCGTGCCTTGGCGGATATATGGGCATTCTTGCGGCAGGCGAAAGATGTATTGCCACCACAAACCGCAACTTTGTCGGCAGAATGGGTCACGTTGAAAGCGAGGTTTACCTCGCAAGCCCTGCAACTGCGGCGGCAAGTGCTTTGACAGGCTATATCACAGAGCCGAAGGAGGTCTGATTTATGAATACAAAAGGTAAAGTATTCAAATATCCCGATAATGTTGATACCGATGTTATCATTCCCGCACGCTATCTCAACACCGCAAATGCGCAGGAACTTGCGCTTCACTGTATGGAAGATATTGATACGGAATTTGTTAAGAAAGTCGAAAAAGGCGACATTATGGTTGCAGGCTGGAATTTCGGCTGCGGATCATCGAGAGAACACGCTCCGCTTGTTATCAAAACCTGCGGTACAGGCTGTGTAATCGCCAAAAGCTTTGCAAGAATTTTTTACCGCAACGCAATCAATATCGGACTCCCGATTCTTGAATGCGAAGAAGCGGCGGAAGAAATAAACGCAAACGATGAGGTCAGCGTTGATTTTGATACGGGGTTAATTACTAACCACACAAGCGGTAAAACCTATAAAGCACAGCCTTTCCCGCCGTTTATTCAGAATATTATCAAGTGCGGTGGACTTCTCAAATCCCTGAAAGAAGGCGAAGACAATGACTAAAAATATAGCCGTTATCAGAGGCGACGGAATCGGTCCCGAAATCCTTGAGCAGGCACTCAAAGTTCTTGATAAAATTGCTGAAATTTACGGTCATACATTCAACTATACCGACGTTGATATGGGCGGCTGTGCCATCGATAAATGGGGCAATCCCCTGCCTGAAGAAATGCTTAAAAAGTGCGTTGAAAGTGACAGCGTTTTGCTCGGTGCGGTAGGCGGCGAAAAATGGAACAATGTTCCCGGCGATATGCGACCCGAAAAAGGACTTCTCCGGCTTCGTGCAGGAATGGGTGTTTATTCCAACAACCGTCCTGCGAAAATCTGGAAACAGCTTGCAGATGCTTCACCGCTGAAAAAAGAAATCGTTGATAAGGGTATTGATTTCATCATTGTCCGTGAGCTTATCGGAGGAATTTACTTCGGTGAACATACAACATCCGAAGAAAACAGCGAAAAGAAAGCCGTTGATGTTTTAAGCTATACCGAAAGTGAGATTGAAAGAATAGGCAGAATCGGCTTTGAAACCGCAAGAAAGAGAAACAAAAGGCTTTGCTCGGTTGAAAAAAGCAACGTGCTTGATTCAAGCCGCCTGTGGAAAGCCGTTATGCACCGTCTTGAAAAAGAATATCCCGATGTTGAGCTTTCCGATATGCTGGTCGATAATTGTGCGATGCAGATTGTCAAGAATCCTGCACAGTTTGATGTTATCGTAACGGAAAATATGTTTGGTGACATTCTTTCCGATGAGGCTTCGATGATAACGGGTTCAATCGGTATGATTCCCTCGTCAAGCCTTGGCGCAACCTCCTGCGGACTTTATGAGCCGATTCACGGTTCTGCTCCCGACATTGCAGGAATGGATATTGCAAACCCAATCGGAACAATTCTTTCGTCGGCAATGATGCTGCGTTACAGCTTCGATATGTCAAAAGAAGCCGATGCAATCGAAAATGCCGTTTCAGCCGTTCTTGATGAAGGCTTCAGAACTGCCGATATTATGAGCAATGGCTGTAAAAAAGTCGGTTGCTCCGAAATGGGCAAACTTATTATTTCCCAACTTGAGAGGAAGTGATAATGTGAAATTATCAGGTGCGGATATAATCGTCAGAACTCTGATTGAGCAAGGATGCGAAACCGTTTTCGGTTATCCCGGCGGTCAGATTCTGAACGTTTACGATTCGCTTTATAAATATCAGAATGAAATAACGCATATCCTCACCGCTCACGAGCAAGGTGCGGCACACGCCGCAGACGGATATGCACGCACGACGGGTAAAGTCGGCGTTGTTATTTCAACATCGGGTCCGGGTGCAACAAATCTTGTAACAGGTATCGCAACCGCTTATCTCGATTCAATTCCTATGGTTGCAATCTGCGGCAACGTTCCAACAACGCAGATAGGCTCGGACAGCTTTCAGGAAATCGACATAACAGGTGTAACTTTGCCGATAACCAAACATAATTACTTTGTGGGTGTGGTTGAGGATTTGGCGGACACAATCCGTGAAGCGTTTGTGCTTGCAAAGTCGGGCAGACCCGGCCCCGTGCTCATTGACGTTCCGAAAGACGTTCAGATTGCAACGTGTGAATATGAGCCCAAACCGCCTGCAGAAAAAGAAAAAAGCCACGCCGCAAAGGATATCCGAATTGATGAAGCGGCAAAGCTGATAAACTCATCAAAACGTCCGTTTATCTATTTCGGCGGCGGACTTATAGCCGCTGATGCGCAGGAAGAAATGCTTGCTCTTGCCGAAAGAATCGATGCTCCCGTCGGCTGTTCTCTTATGGGACTTTCCGCAATCCCGACGGATAATCCAAGATTTCTCGGTATGCAGGGAATGCACGGTCACTATGCATCGTCAATGGCAATGCATAACGCAGACTGCATAATTTCTCTCGGTGTCCGTTTCAATGACCGTGTTACGGGTAACCGTCAGAAATTTGCAACGGGTGCAAAAATCATTCACATTGACGTTGACGGCTCGGAGCTGTGCAAAACGGTCAATGCAGCCTGCGGACTTCGTGGTGACGTGAAGCTCACACTTCAGGAACTTCTGCCATTGCTTAATGAAAATAAAAAAACCGAATGGTCAGCAAAAGTGGCGGATTTTCTTAAAGATGAAGAACGCTTTGCCGATAACCGTGAGGGCATGACTCCAAGAAATGCAATTTTGACTCTTAACAAATATCTCGGCGAAAACACCGCTGTTTGCACCGATGTCGGTCAGCATCAGATGTGGTCGGCACAAAACCTTAAATTCAGAACTCCACGCCGTTTTGTTTCAAGCGGCGGACTCGGCACGATGGGCTTCGGAACGGGTGCAGCAATCGGTGCGGCATTCGGAACAAAGGAGAGAAGTGTTCTTGTAACGGGTGACGGCAGCTTCGGAATGACTCTACAGGAGCTTGCGACCGCAGTTACATATAACGTTCCGATTGTTATTTTGATTATGAACAACGGAGTTCTCGGTATGGTGCGCCAATGGCAGACTCTTTTTTATGACAAGCATTATTCAAACACCGTTCTTAACCGTAAAACCGATTTTGTGGGGCTTGCAAAAGCTTTCGGTGCAGACGGTATGGCGGCAACAAACCTTGATGAGCTTGAGAATGCTCTTGAAAAAGCATTTTCATATAACGGAACATTTGTTGTTGACTGTTTGATCGATAAAGATGAATTTGTTCTTCCCATGCTTCCGCCGGGCGGCAGTATGGATGATATTATGACAGAATTGGAGGCGGTAAAATGAACAGATATACTTTGGCTGTACTTGTGAGAAATCAGTTCGGTGTTCTAAACCGCCTTACGAGTATGTTCAGAAGAAGGCAGTTCAACATAAGCTCAATAACCGCAAGTGAAACGGAATCGGCTGAATTTTCGCGAATCACGTTCAGCTTTGACGGCGAAGAAGAAGGCAAGGTTCAGCTTGTAAACCAGCTTTATAAACTGCCCGACGTATGCTCGATAAAAGAGCTGACAAATGAAAACTCTTTGAGCTGTGAGCTGATGCTCATCAAGCTTAAAAACGATCCTGCCGCAAGAGAAGAAATTCATTCAGCGGCAGAGGCTTTCAAAGCGGAAACAATTGATTATTCCCGTGATTCCATTGTTCTCAGAATAATCGGTAACGGAACAAAAATGGACGATTTTATTTCTCTTATGAAGGATTTTACAATCCTTGAAATCTGCCGTACAGGAACGGCATCAATAGAAAAAGGCAGTTCAATACTGCGTCAAAATTTAAATCTATAAAGAGGTAATTATTATGGCAAGAATATTTTATCAGCAGGATTGCGATCTTCAGAAGTTAAGCGACAAAACCGTTGCAATTATCGGTTACGGCTCACAGGGTCACGCTCACGCACTCAATCTTAGAGACAGCGGCGTTGATGTTATAGTCGGTCTTTACGAAGGCTCAAAGAGCTGGGCAAAGGCAGAATCGCAGGGCCTTAAGGTTATGACCGCCGCCGATGCCGCAAAGAATGCCGACGTTATCATGATTCTTATCAATGACGAAAAGCAGGCAAAGCTCTATAAAGAAAGCATCAAACCCAATCTCACAGAGGGAAAAACCCTTGCATTTGCTCACGGCTTCAACATTCATTTCGGCTGTATCAAGCCCCCGAAGAATGTCAACGTTATTATGATTGCACCCAAGGGACCCGGTCACACAGTAAGAAGCGAATATCAGGCAGGCAAAGGTGTTCCTTGTCTTATCGCAGTTGAGCAGGATGCAACAGGCGATGCGTGGGATATCGGTCTTGCTTATGCGCTCGGTATCGGCGGCGCAAGAGCAGGTGTGCTTGAAACCAATTTCAGAACAGAAACCGAAACAGATCTTTTCGGTGAGCAGGCTGTTCTGTGCGGCGGTGTCTGTGCTCTTATGCAGGCAGGTTTTGAAACTCTTGTTGAGGCAGGCTATGACCCTAGAAACGCTTACTTTGAATGTATCCACGAAATGAAACTCATCGTTGACCTTATCTATCAAAGCGGTTTCGCAGGTATGAGATATTCAATATCCAACACCGCCGAATACGGCGATTATGTAACGGGTCCGAAAATCATAACCGATGAAACAAAAAAGACAATGAAGAAAATTCTTAAGGATATTCAGGACGGCACATTTGCAAAGGAATTTTTGCTTGATATGTCCGATGCAGGCAGTCAGGTTCATTTCAACGCAATGCGCAAAATTGCAAGCGAGCATCCGTCGGAAATCGTCGGTGAAGAAATAAGAAAGCTTTACAGCTGGAACGGCGAAGATAAGCTCATTAACAACTGATAAGGATTGATTTTTATGAAAAGTGATTCATTAAAATTCGGAACACAGAACGCTCCCCACAGAGCGTTATATCACGCACTCGGTCTGACTGACGAAGAAATGGAAAGACCGCTTGTCGGAATAGTCAGCTCATATAACGAAATCGTGCCCGGCCATATGAACATAGATAAAATCGTTGATGCCGTAAAAATCGGTGTTGCAATGGCAGGCGGAACGCCGATTGTTTTTCCTGCGATAGCTGTCTGTGACGGCATAGCAATGGGACACACGGGTATGAAATATTCGCTTGTAACACGTGACCTTATTGCCGATTCAACCGAAGCAATGGCTCTTGCCCACGGCTTTGACGCACTTGTTATGGTGCCCAACTGCGATAAGAATGTTCCCGGCTTACTCATGGCGGCGGCAAGGCTGAATATTCCAACCGTTTTTGTCAGCGGCGGTCCGATGCTTGCAGGCAGAGTGAACGGCGCGAAAACAAGCCTTTCTTCAATCTTTGAAGCGGTAGGCGAATACGGTGCAGGTAAAATTACCGAAGGGAAACTACGTGAATACGAGTGCAAAACCTGCCCGACCTGCGGCTCATGCTCGGGTATGTATACTGCAAATTCAATGAACTGCCTCACCGAAGCTCTCGGTATGGGACTCAGAGGAAACGGCACAATTCCTGCCGTTTATTCTGCAAGAATCGAACTTGCAAAGCACGCAGGTATGGCGGTTATGGATATGGTCAGGAAAAATATCCGTCCACGAGACATAATGACAGAGGAAGCATTTATGAACGCTTTGACAGTTGATATGGCTCTCGGCTGTTCAACAAACAGTATGCTTCATCTTCCCGCTATTGCCCACGAATGCTCAATTGAAATAAATCTTGATATTGCAAACAAGATAAGTGCGAAAACTCCGAACCTCTGTCACCTTGCACCCGCAGGCAGAACATACGTTGAAGATCTTGACGAAGCTGGCGGCGTTTATGCGGTTATGAACGAGCTTTCAAAGAAAAATCTTCTGAACCTCAATTGTATCACCGTAACGGGCAAAACAGTAGGTGAAAACATTGAAGGATGTATAAATCTGGATCACGGTGTCATCAGACCCGTTGATAATCCGTACAGCAAAACAGGCGGAATCGCTGTGCTCAGGGGAAACCTTGCCCCCGACGGCAGCGTTGTCAAACGTTCTGCGGTTCTGCCTGAAATGCTTGTTCACGAAGGCCCTGCAAAGGTTTTTGACTGCGAAGAAGATGCTCAGGCGGCAATCAATGCAGGCAAAATCAAATCGGGTGACGTTGTTGTCATCCGTTACGAAGGTCCAAAAGGCGGACCCGGTATGAGAGAGATGCTAAACCCAACGTCAGCTATAATGGGAATGGGTCTGGGCAGCAGCGTTGCACTTGTCACAGACGGCAGATTCAGCGGCGCAACAAGAGGTGCATGCATCGGTCATGTTTCACCCGAAGCTGCAAGCGGCGGCATGATAGGAGTTGTTGAGGACGGCGATGTTATCAGCATCAATATCCCCGAAAACAAGCTTGAACTGAAAGTGGACGAAAAAATTCTCGAAGAACGAATGAAAAACTTTGTTCCGAAGAAGAAAGAGCTTTCCGGTTATCTGAAAAGATATGCCGCACTTGTTTCAAGCGGAGTGGAGGGTGCAATTCTGAAATGAATAATGAAAACCGGAAGGATTTATATTTAAAGCTAAACTCACTTTGCATTTTCAGATCCTTGCTTTCAGATCCGGTAATCAGCAAGTTGATGAAATATCTTGAATGTATTGAAACCGCAGAAACATCTGAAAAAATCAGCCTTTATTCCGACTTTGTTTCTGCTTTATATTCCAATAATAAGGTCAGCCTTGCAAGGCACATACACACCGTTGTCGGAAACAATGAAAATGTCTATGTTAAGATTATCGGCAGCGGTAAATCCGGCTCACCCACGATGAAAAAATGCGTTGATGCGGAGCTTGAAATTCTGCAATCGGTTGCAGATTTAACCCCTGCGGAGCTCCAAAGTGCGATTGATTGGAACGGATTTCTGCCCGTGTTCAAGGCTGAAAAGGTTGACTTGGCTAACGATTACGCAAAGCGAACAAAGAATATCGGCAAATACGGTTACGGTATTTATGCAAAGAATCATATGTTCCGCATTAACGGCGGAAAAGTCGTTCCCGTTTTGCATCCCGATGAAACAATGCTTTCCGACCTTATCGGATACGAGCGAGAAAAGAAAACTGTTCTTGATAACACAAAAGCTCTTCTTGAAGGCAGACCGGCGGCAAATATTCTGCTGACGGGAGATGCCGGTACAGGTAAATCCTCAACGGTAAAAGCTGTTGTCAACGAGCTTTACAAAGAAGGCTTGCGGATAATCGAGGTGCGAAGGGAGCAGCTTCGTGAAATTCCTGTTATTCTCGACGAACTTTCGGATAATCCGTTGAAATTCATTCTGTTTATCGATGACTTATCTTTTCAGAATGATGACGATAATTTCAGCTCACTCAAAGCGATTCTTGAAGGCTCAGTATCGACAAAATCAAAAAACGTTGCAATTTATGCAACAAGCAACCGCCGCCATCTTGTCAAAGAAAAATTCAGCGACCGTGAAGGTGACGACGTTCATTTCAACGATACTGTTCAGGAGATAATATCCCTTTCCGACAGGTTCGGAATACATATCACCTTCAACAAGCCGAACAAAGAAACCTATCTTGATATCGTCCGCAGTCTTGCAAATAAAAAGCGCATAAAGTATGATACAGACGAGCTTGAAAGAAAAGCGGAACAGTTCGCACTCGAAAAAGGCTCACGCTCCGCAAGAGCTGCAAAGCAGTTTGTTGAAAATATGATATAAAAATCAATCTGTTTGAAATTCGCCGTACTTTTATATTCCACGGTGGTGTTCTGCGCTATTAAATTTGAAACCAAAAGAACAGCGTTGTTTTTCTGACAAATTTCTAACAAACAGATGGAAAATGAGTTTTTGCGTGAATCACGGTGTATCAATGCTTGCGCAAATTGACCTTTTGGTTTCTTGAACTGAACTTTTGTCAGGTGATTCTGCAAGTTACCACGAAATGGAATGTCATTCCGCTATACGAGTGTCCCTGCCAACACTACGGTATCAACAAGTTAAACGAAGAATACGGGATTGACAAAGAAAACATTCAAAGGGCTATGTTCAAATTTATCGCCCCTGCTCCGGTACCGTATGCTGTGTTGGAAATGGCCCGCAGACAAACGGGATTTCAACAGAATGTGTGAGATTGAAGCGATGCTCAGAAACAGCCTTGCCGATGAACAGAAAGAGCTCTTCAAGGAATATGCGGATCTCTGGGGCTTGATTCTCGGCGACACTGCCTATGACAGTTTTAGATCCGGCTTCAAGTATGGTGCAGGGCTGGCATTTGATACATTTATGACCAATTAGGAATCCTGTTTTACAGGTTTATAACATAAAATGCTCCACAGAATTTTCTCTGCGGAGCATTTGTGTTTATTTAATGAAGTTGGTTTTGATTTTGTTTTCGGGGATATCACGCAGTTCGTATTTCTCGTCTGTTTTGCCGAGAATGATTGCACAGCAGGGGATCATTCCTTCGGGAAGATTGAGTTCTTTCAGAAGCTCCTCGTTATTGTTGAGAAATCTGACCGCACCCCATATGTGGCAGGAACCTATACCGAGTTCGGTAGCAGCTATTGCCATATTCTGAACAAGAATTGCTGCATTTGAGAAGTTTACATTAACGCTCTTAAGGTCGGTTGAGGGGATAAGCGATGAAACAAGAATAACAGTCGGTGCACCGTAGAAGGGTCTGTGTTCGGTCTGGCTTTCGCAGTAATCTTCCCACTTGTTCAGAAACTCACGGTTGCTGATAACCGTGATGTTCAGAGTGTCAAAAAGTGCCCTGCCGACGGGTGATGCGTAAGCCGCTTTGAGAATCAGATTGAGTTCGGATTCGGTTATGCTTTCACCGTTATATGTACGTATTGATCTTCTGCTGAAAAGATTATCAAATGTATTCATTATTTTTCTCCTTCGTTTCTGTATAGAATAATTATAATTCTGTCAGAACCTGATGTCAACATTCGCTTTTTTGCAAAAAAGTACGGTTTGTTATCAAATTAAGGATAAAAAGGCTTTGCATTTTGCGGTTTTGTATATAATGGGATATATGAAAAATCCAATTGGAAGAATAACCAATTTTGTCAAGTTTCAGATATTTGAAAAAGTTTTCGCCTGATTATAAGCATTTACAAAAGGGGCTTTTATATAAAGAGTCTGATGAATGTCAATATGCTCAAACTAATCTGTTGCAAAGAGAAAGCATTGTGATATAATATATTCATATAATTCAATGATGGGGCTGATAAAATGGTTCTTTTCCGTATCTTACTTGCATTGCTGACGGTTTTTGGAACGTTGTTTCCGGGTGCCGGTCTGAATTTTGAATATAAGCATCTTCCGATTGAGTTTAAGGTTGAGTCCGTGAACGATATATACGTTCCTGCGGATAATAACGCAAACGTGGTTGAATATCCCTCAATCATAAAGCTCTGCTATCAGAAGAATGAAGCTGACAACGGCAAATTGCTTGCAACTTTTGAAAAGTGGGGCGACACTTATCCCATATACGAGAGTAACGATGATGCCGAAACGTGGCAATACGTCTGTACAGTAAAAGATAACCTGAACGAAGGCTACTGGAATGAATGGATGCCGTTTCTTTATGAGTTGCCTGCGGATATCGGCGATTTTGAAAAGGGCACAATTATTCTTGCTGCAACGTCAATATACGGCGAAGGCATAACCGACAGCACCATAACTCTTTATTCAAGCAACGATGCAGGTAAGTCGTTCAACGCTTTCTGCAACGTTGACAGAGCAGGCGGAATAGATTGGGGCGTGTGGGAACCGTACTTGATTTATGAAGAAGAAACGGGCAGACTTTTCTGTTTCTATTCAGACGATTCCGACCCCGAGCATTCGCAGAAGCTTGTTTATAAATACACAACCGACCTTGTTAATTGGAGCGAGAAGTTCGAGTGTGTTGCCTGCTCAGATTCTTTACTCAGACCCGGTATGGTTTCAATTACCAGAATGGGCAACGGCGAATATTTAATGGTTTACGAGATGGTCGGTATTTTCATGAATCCGATTTATTGCAAAAGGTCAAAATCTCTCGATGACTGGGGCGATATTTCGGATTACGGCAAGATAGTTTCTGCAGGCGGCAAAACCTTCGGCTCATCTCCTTGCGTTGCGTGGTCCCCCGTCGGCGGTGAATGCGGAACACTTATTGTTACGGGTCGTCACGCCATCAGAGGCGAAAGCGACACGGGCGCGGATATGTTCATCAGCTTCGATTACGGCAAAACCTTTGCACCGATTGATAATCCCATTCCGTATCAGACCGGTGACCCTTTCATAAAATGCGGTTACAGTCCGTCGCTCTTTTTCTCGGAGGACGGAACAACTCTTTACTATGTCAACAATCCTCCGTGTTATGAATCAACCTATAAAATTACGGTTGCAAAAATCAGAATTTCAAAGTGACTTCTCTGCAAATAAATGTCAATATTTTGTCAACAAGTCAGGATATTTGAGCTTTAGTGGGTTGCCGGCAAACTGCGGTGAGTTATGACAAGCTGAAACATTTTAACTTCGGTAACCTTCAAGCCCTCAAAGAGATAACTTCATATTATCAAAAACAACAACCGCTCCGCAGAAAATCTCTGCAGAGTGGTTGTTGTGATATTGATTAATTTACGGCAGGGGAGCGGAATTTCTGAAAAATGTGTTAATTGAGTTTTGGGCTCTTTGCTTGATTTTTTTGTAAAAAACGGGTAAAAAGCGGTAAAAACCTGCAATTAACCGATGATTTTCGGAACGTATAATATGTTGAAATTAATATAAAAAGATGTGAACTGTTTGTTAAAAGAGAGATAATTATGCAAAAACTGCTCGTTAATTAAATTTTTATTGCGATACTTCAAGCGATTTTTCTGCATTCAGCTTTTTTGTGATGCGTTTTTTGATTATGAGGTAACAGATAAAATGTATTGCGGAGCAGAGTGCCCACGATATGATATAGGCGATATACAGCGTTTCCTGCGTCGGGTATGCACGGAAGGCTGTATAAACCCACAGAACTCTGAAAACACATGAGCCAAATACCGAAACTATCATCGGTATTGTGGAGCAGTTCATACCTCGGAGCAGACCGACGAAGATCTCCATTACGCCGCAGAGGAAATACGGGAGACAAATGTATTTCAGTCTGACCATTCCGTACGGAATGATAGCTGCATCCGTTGAGTAAATCTTCAGCAGGGTTTCACCGAAGGCGTAAGAAAGACTTCCGAGCACCAGACCGACTGCTGTTACGATAAATAAGCTGACGACGGCTACACGTGAAATTCTTTCGGGTTTTTTTGCTCCGACGTTCTGGCTTGTGAACGTAAGAGATGCCTGATAAACCGAATTCATTGCGATATAAGTAAAGCCTTCGATGTTGCTTGCCGCGGCGTTGCCTGCCATAACCGTTGAGCCGAAGGAGTTGATAGATGACTGTATCAGCACGTTTGAAACAGAGAAGAGGGAGCTCTGTACACCTGCGGGGAGGCCGACTTTTAGAATTTCGGTAACTTCCTCTTTATGAAAGGCAATCTCTTTTATGCTCAGATGACAGCAGTTTTCAAGCTTGAGCAAGCATATTATTACAAGTACAGCGGAGATATACTGCGAGATGATAGTTGCCAGTGCAACACCTGCGACGTCCATATGAAACACACATACAAAAAAAAGATTGAGTGCGACGTTTACAATACCCGATATAGTGAGAAATATCAGGGGGCGCACCGTGTCGCCCATAGCACGCAGTATTGCTGCACCGAAGTTATACACCATAAGCCCCGGCATACCGATAAAATAGATTCGCATATAAACGGTTGCGAGCTCTATTACGTCGGCAGGTGTATCCATCAAAGCTAAGAATACCTTTGAAAGGCTTAAGCCGATCGCGAGTGTGACGGCACCTGCTATGAGGCTTATTGCTATAGCGGTGTGTACTGAGTCGTGCGCCTTGCGGAAGTTGTGTGCGCCGAGGTTCCGCGCAACGACAACGCTTGCACCTACGCTCATACCGATAAACAGATTTGTCATAAGATTTATAAGCGAGCCTGTAGATCCGACTGCCGCCAGCGACTCACTGCCTGCAAACCTGCCGACAACCGCAACGTCGGCGGCATTGTACAGCAGCTGCAATATGCCCGACAGCATCAGCGGTAAAGAAAAAATCAGCACCTTGCCGAAAAGCGGGCCGTTGCACATATCAATTTCATTTTTTCTTTTTTTCATAGCCTTTAATCCTTACGGTAAATTCTGATATAAAAGTCAACACAGGTTGTAAGCGTATCAAGCGACAACAGCTTTGCTTTATCCTGTGCGGACGTGTGATAATAATAGGGTGTCATTTTGAATAACGATTCGATATCATTGCTGTCTGTTAATGTAATATGACTGACGGCATTGATTGCTTTTTCGAGTGAAAAACCCGGCAAAGACGGTGAATTCTCTTCGTTTTCGTAAGGCTTTTCATAGATGGCGGCTTTCATTTCCCACAGGTGCTTTGCACCGGGAGAAACGCTGATAAGGTAACCTCCGGGCTTTATTACCCGAAGAAACTCCTTTTCGCAAAACGGAGCAAAAAGGTGAATTGCACAGTCGATGCTGCCGTCGGCAATCGGGATACCTGCCATATTTGCAACGAAAAACTCTGCTCTGCTTTTCCTTTTTGCGGCAAGACGTATCATCTCTTTGGAAAGGTCAAAGCCGTAAACGGAGCAGTTGAGATTGTCTGCAATTTTTTCTGCGTAATAGCCCTCACCGCAGCATATGTCAAGAACGGTTTTCGGGTGAAGGCTTTCTGCTGTATTGCACAGTGCGTCGGATAAGCTGCTGAAATATCCTTTGTCAAGAAAAGCCTTGCGTGAGCGTGCCATATCCTTGTTGTCACCGATCGAATCGCCGGATTTGCTGCCGGTTAACAGATTGACGTAACCCTCTTTGGCTATGTCAAAGCAATGACCTTTTTCACATACAAAAGAACGGTCTTGCCGGGTTAATTCACTTTTACATACGGGGCAAAGCAGAAAATCCATACAAATCTCCATTATAGCAGTATATTTAACACTATTATATATCACAAAAACGTCAGAGTCAAACAAATGCGTTGAATTGCCACTTGAAATTACATCGAAAAAAGTTTATTATATATGTATTAACTTTGCATTTGAACACGGAGGTTTCTATGGTTAAAAAATATTTGGCATTGATTCTGGCTCTTATTGTGATTTCGGTATCGGCAATAACTGCAAATGCGAGCGTTGAACTGACGGAAATTGATGATCCGTACGGTATCGTATATAAGGTTTATGATGACAGTGTTGCGGAGCGTGTCAGCATAAGCTGTATTTTTACGGATGATTATGCCGCTATGACGGGTATGACTAACGAAGAAAGCCAGAAAAAATACGGCTTTATCAATGCTTCAACATACGTGCAGATTGACTACCGTATCGACGGCGGCGAATGGCAGGCTGACGAAATATGGGAGACTACACCAAATGCTGCACAGTACGGCGGAAACGTTCCGGCGGGCGATACGGTAAGGACCTTTGATCTGCTCTATCTTATCAACGAAATTGATATTAAAAATGCAGGTGCTCTCGCAAAAAAGGATGACAAGGGCAGAAATGTATTTGATCTCGATAATCATACGCTTGAATTCAGAATCAGAACTACGATGACCTTTACGGACAGGATAGCACAGGTCATTACCTCCGAATGGAG
This sequence comes from Clostridia bacterium, assembly GCA_017399065.1. Taxonomy (GTDB): domain Bacteria; phylum Bacillota; class Clostridia; order Oscillospirales; family Acutalibacteraceae; genus UBA8612. The sequence continues at coordinate 110,746 of JAFQEL010000031.1, forward strand.
CGATACCATAAAGGTCGAGCGTAATAAGGATTTCGGTGAAGCTCCGACTGACCTTGAAGCTCCTGAGCTTTATGACGCCCGGATTGCTTATCTTGATGATGAAATGCCTTACCTTGCCTTCGAGCTTAAGACTCCTGAGAGTATAAAGGAGGCTGAGGCTTGGTTCTCAACACAGGAGCCGACCTATGTTACGCTTCTTGTTGAGCTTGACCGTGGTGACGGAGCCTGGGAGAGCGTTAATCTTTCTGTTTCCGCAGGCCATTACGTCAACGAAACCAAGGCGATTTATCTCACTGCTTCCGACGTGGAAGACGTTTCTGAAATGAAGGTCAGAGCAAGATACGTAACGTATCTTGAAGATAAGACACTTTATTCAGATTACAGCGACGTGCTTGAGTTTTCCGTGCCCCGTTGGGTAGAGGGTAAGGGTATTATGCACGCAAAGTGTAAGGTTTGCGGTATATGTTACCCGATTTTCGGTCAGTGTATGTTTGTTATCGGCGGTATAGCATTGCTTGTCGCAGTTGTTGTTGCTGTGCCGGTTAAAATGAACCTCGATAAGAAAAAGGCAAAAAAGGCTGCTGAGGAAGAGGAAAGGCAGCGCAAGCTCGAGGAAGAGCGTAGAGCATACGATAAGGCTAAGAAAGATAAGAAGAATAAAAACAAAAAAGGTTGATTTCAATAACTGAATTTACCTCTCTCCGTATATCAGGAGAGAGGTTTTTCATTATATGAAAAATGAAACAAATCTTGCAAAGCGGTTGACATCCTTCACTTTGAAATAGTATAATTATATAGTATGTAATTAATTAAAGAGAGTGGCGGAATTATGACAAAGTCAATTCTCAATAAAATAGATGCGCTTTACACAAAGCTTTCAAAGGGTCAAAGAAAAATTGCTGACTACATTATGGAAAGCTATGATAAAGCGGCTTTTATGACGGCTGCACGCTTGGGCGAGACTGTAGGTGTAAGCGAAAGCACGGTCGTGCGCTTTGCAACAGAGCTCGGCTTTGAGGGCTATCCGTCTTTTCAGAATGATCTGCAGGAGCTTATACGCAGTAAGCTCACCAGCGTACAGCGGATGGAGAGTGCAAGCGTACGCATAGGGCAGGATGAGATTCTCGAAACTGTTCTTACGGCTGATTCTTCAATGATAAAGGCTACGCTTGAGCAGACTTCAAAAGAAAATTTCAACGGTGCCGTTGAAGCGATAAATAAAGCGAGAACCATATATATTCTCGGTGTACGCAGTGCGGCAACGCTTGCAAATTTCCTTGCGTTCTATTTCAGACCTGTTTATGAGAATGTTGTTCTTGTTGACAGTGCAAGGGCAAGCGAGGTTTTTGAGCAGATATTCCGTATAGACGAAAGAGATATCTGTATTGCAATCAGCTTTCCACGTTACTCAAACCAGACAATAAGTGCACTTCGCTTTATCCACGATAAAAAGGCGAAGATCATTTCAATTACGGACAGTGAGCTGTCGCCGATTGCACAGTTTGCCGATTATCTTCTGCTTGCACGCAGTACAATGGCGTCATTTGTCGATTCACTTGTTGCACCGCTGAGCCTTATCAATGCACTTATCGTTGCTGCGACCTTCAACCGACGCAGTGAGGTTTACGACAACCTCAGCGAACTTGAAAAGATATGGGATGAATACAACGTCTACGATAAACAGGAGGCGAGACCTGAAGAATGACAAATGAAATAATTGTTATCGGTGCAGGTGCCGCAGGTATGATGGCCGCAATTCAGGCAGCTTCAAACGGCAACAGTGTTACGATGCTCGAGCGTAACGACCGACCCGGCAGAAAGATAGTTATAACCGGTAAGGGCAGATGTAACGTTACCAACGCAACCAATCTTCTCAACGACCTTATAGCGGCAGTGCCCGTCAACGGCAGGTTTCTTTACAGTGCTTTTTCTTCTTTTATGCCGCAGGATACCATGGACTTTTTTGAAGAGCAGGGTGTGCCGCTCAAGATTGAAAGGGGCAACCGTGTTTTCCCTGTTTCCGATTCGTCACTTGATATTGTCGATGCTCTTTACGGTGCTGCAAAAAAAGCAGGCGTTAAATTCCGCAAGGGCAGGGCAACCGAGCTTGTGATTGAAAACGGTGAGGTTACTGCGGTTAAAACCGAGGACGGTGAAAAGCTCGGCTGTACAGGTGTTATAGTCGCTACGGGCGGCAAATCTTACCCGGGCACGGGCTCTACCGGCGACGGATATGCTCTTGCGGCTCAGGCAGGTCATACCGTAACTCAGCTCAAGCCGTCGCTCGTGCCTCTCGAGGCTCACGAGGGCTTCTGCTCACAGCTTCAGGGCTTGTCACTGCGTAACGTTGCAATCCGTGTTGAGGACACTCAGAAATACCGTACGGTTTATGAGGATTTCGGTGAGATGATATTTACTCATTACGGTGTTTCGGGTCCGATAATTCTCAGTGCGAGCTCACATATGCGTGATATGCAGAGAGAAAAATACGTGATTCATATAGACCTCAAGCCTGCTCTTTCACACGAGCAGCTTGACAAAAGAGTAATAAAAGATTTTACGGAAAATGCAAACAAAGACTATGTCAATTCGCTCGGTCTTCTTCTGCCCCGTAAGCTCATTCCCGTAATTGTTTCTCTTTCGGGTATCAAGGCTTCGACAAAGACAAACCAGATTACAAGAGAGCAGAGAGCAGGACTTGTTGACCTGCTCAAGGATTTCAAGGTGACCGTTACGGGCTTCCGTCCGCTTGATGAGGCGATTATCACATCGGGCGGTGTAAAGGTCAGCGAGGTAGAACCGAAAACAATGAAATCAAAGCTCGTACCAAACCTTGCTTTTGCAGGTGAGGTGCTTGACGTTGATGCATATACAGGCGGCTTTAATCTGCAGATTGCTTTTTCTACGGGTTATGCCGCAGGTAACAACTTCTGAAACGGGAGGTAAAACAGATGATAAATATTGCAATAGACGGACCCGCAGGTGCAGGTAAAAGTACAATCGCAAGAAGACTTGCTTCAAAGCTTGGTTACATATACGTTGATACGGGTGCTCTTTACCGTGCGGTAGGTGTGAACGCAATGCGCAGCGGTGCCGACACTAAAAATGCAGAGCAGGTTTGTGCAACGCTTGAGGGTGCTGACGTAGGCCTTCGTTTTGTAGAGGGTGAGCAGCATGTATTCCTCGGAGAAGAGGATGTTTCCGTTGCAATACGTACACCCGAGGCTTCAATGGCTGCTTCAAACGTATCGGCTATCCCTGCTGTCAGAGCGTTTCTTTTTGACCTTCAGCGTGATATTGCGGCTAAGAACAACTGCATTATGGACGGCAGAGATATAGGTACGGTTGTGCTTCCGAATGCTGAGGTCAAGATATTCCTTACCGCTTCTGCTGAGGTGCGTGCCAAACGCAGATATGACGAGCTGCTTGCAAAGGGTATGCAGGCAGATTACAATCAGGTGCTCGAAGAGATGATTCAGCGTGACTATCAGGATTCGCACAGAGCGATTGCTCCGCTTAAGCAGGCGGATGATGCAGTGCTTGTCGATACGTCAGATATGAACCTCGAGCAGGTTGTTGAAACACTTGATAATATTGTGAAGGAGAAAATATAAAATGGCTTTTGATTATTCTATTGTCCGTGACAGAAAGTATTACAATGCCGTAAGAATACCTACAAGGTTTCTTCTCAGACTCGGTCTTAGAATCAAATGTGTAGGTCTTGAGAACGTTCCCAAGGACGGTTCTTTTATCCTTGCCTGTAACCACATTCATTTTGTCGATCCGGCAGTGCTTCTTGCAAAATTCCCCCGTCCTATTCACTTTATGGCTAAGGAAGAGGCTTTTAAGTCAAGCAAGCTTGCAGCATGGTTCCTTACACACCTTAACGCTTTTCCTGTAAACAGAAGCAGAAGTGATAAGTCTTCGGTAAACTATGCTATTGAGCTTATAGAGAAAGGACTCGTTCTCGGTATTTTCCCCGAGGGTACACGTTCAAAGGATCTCAAGCCGCAGAAGGCAAAGGCCGGCGTTGCTCTTATTGCAAGACAGACAAAGGCTGATATTCTTCCCGCATCCGTTTACTGTGAGAAAAAGGGCGGACTCTTCCGTAAGATTACCGTACGCTACGGTGAGCTTATAAAATATGAGGACCTCGGTATTACGGAAGAGGGCGGTACACGCGAGCTTCGTGAAGCTACGGATAAGATTATGGGAAAAATCGTTGACCTCTGGGAGGAAGGACATTGCAAATAAAAATTGCAAAAACCGCAGGATTCTGCTTTGGCGTAAACAGAGCGGTTGACCTTGTGTATTCGATGCTTGACGAGGGCAAGCGTGTGTGTACACTCGGGCCTCTTATCCACAATCCGCAGGTTATCGCAGACCTGGAGTCGAGAGGCACGAGGATAATCGACAAACCTTCTCAGGCGATGCCGGGGGAAACGCTTGTCGTGCGTGCTCACGGTGTTACTGCCGCTGTTGAAGAAGAAATAGGCTCAATGGATATAGATTGCTGTAATGCTACCTGTCCCTTTGTGAAAAAAATCCATAAGCTTGTTTCTGAAAAAACCAACGAAAATACTGTGGTACTCGTTGCAGGTGATGCAAAGCATCCAGAAGTGCAGGGTATAGTGGGCCACTGTAAGGTTGAATGCATTGTATTCCCGGATAGCGATGAGCTTGAAAAAATCGCAGAAGAAAAACCTTATTTATCTGAAAAAGAAATATTAGTAGTTGCTCAGACTACTTTCAGCACAAAAGAATGGAAATTGTGTGAAAAAAAGATAAAAAAGCTCTATACAAATTCAAATATTTTTGATACAATATGCTGTGCGACACAAGAAAGACAGCAGGAAGCTTATGAGCTGTCTCTCACAAGTGACGCAATGATTATTATCGGCGGCCGTCAAAGCTCAAATACGGTAAAGCTTAAAGCTGTATGTGAGCCAAACTGTCCGACTTATCTTGTTGAAACGGCAGATGAGGCGAGACAGCTCGATTTAAGCGGCTGCACCCGTGTTGGCGTTACTGCAGGGGCATCCACCCCTGCCGGTATAATAAAGGAGGTACTACAAACCATGTCTGAAAATGTAATTGAAAATGTTCAGCCCCAGAATGACGCTCTTGAGGCTGAAAAGGAGCAGGTAACTGCTCAGGCAGCCGGTCAGGATACGGCAACAGCCGTTGAAGCTGCAGAGGAGTCCTTCGAGGCACTTATGGAGGAGTCACTCAAGAGCATGAGCACCGACCAGAAGGTTCGTGGTATCGTTGTTGGCATTTCCCCGAGTGAAATTCAGGTGGACATCGGCCGCAAGCAGACAGGCTACGTTCCGATTGACGAGTACAGCAACGATCCTACGGCTGACCCGTCCGAGGAACTCAAGATCGGCGACGAGCTCGAGCTCATCATTATGAAGACAAACGATGCTGAGGGCACAATGATGCTTTCCAAGCGCCGTCTCGATGCTACAAAGGCCTGGAACGACATCTGCGAAGCTAACGAAAGCGGCGAGGTTCTCGAGGGTACGGTATTTGAGGTTATCCCCAACGGCGGCGTACTTGTTGCCTGCAAGGGTTCCCGCGTATTTATCCCCGGTTCACATACAGGTCTTTCCAAGGACGAGCCTCTTGAGACACTTCTCAAGCAGAAGGTTCAGTTCAAGGTTATCGACGTAAACAAGCAGCGCAAGCGTGCAGTAGGTTCCGTACGCGTTGTTCTCCGTGAGGCACGCAAGGAGCTTTCAAAGGCATTCTGGGAGAATGCTGCTGAGGGCAACGTTTATACAGGTACAGTCAAGTCTCTCACAAGCTACGGTGCATTCGTTGATATCGGCGGTGTTGACGGTATGGTTCACATTTCCGAACTCAGCTGGAAGCGTATCAAGCATCCCTCAGAGGTTGTCAACGTTGGTGACACTGTTGAGGTTTACATCAAGAAGCTTGACGCAGAGAACAAGAAGATTTCTCTCGGCTATAAGAAGATTGAGGACAATCCCTGGGAGATCATGCGCCGTGACTATCCCGTTGATACAGTATGCAAGGCAACAGTTGTCGGTATGACAACATTCGGTGCTTTCGCAAACGTTATCCCCGGCATTGACGGCCTTATCCACATTTCTCAGATTGCAGACCGCCGCATCAACAAGCCCGAAGATGTTCTTTCAATCGGTGACGTTGTTGACGTTAAGGTTACAGAGATCGACTTCGACAAGAAGCGTGTAAGCCTTTCTATCCGTGCTCTTATCGAGCCCGCAGCAGAAGAGGCTGTAGAAGAGGCAGCTGAGGTTGCTGAAGAAGCAACAGCAGAGGATGCTGAATAATTTACCTATCAAAAAGGCAGGAGCGCAGGTTCGTTCCTGCCTTTTTTTGAAAATAAAAAGAGAATGGAGATGTTAAGAAATGGCAACCGTTACGTATAAACCGTTCAAGCAAGATAAGAGAACTTTTTATTCTGTTAAAGACGGACTTCCCTCTGATAATATACTGTCAGCCGCGTTTGACGCTGAAGGCAGAGCATGGGTAGGTACCGATAAGGGTGCGGCTGTGCTCGAAAACGGCAGGTTTACATCTGTCGATGCTTTTCACGATGCTGTACAGGTGCTTTTTACCGATGATGACGGCAAGCTTTGGGTCGGCAGCGGCAACGTTGTATGTACTGCTGACGGCAAAAACAGACAGGAGCTTGACAGTGAGATAGTTTCAATTGCTCAGGACCATTCAGGTAATCTCCGCCTTATTACAAAAAATAATCTCTACAGATATGACGGCGAATTTGTATTGTGGCACTCCAACGAAGGTACAATACCGCTTGATATGGCGGCTTTCGGTGACGGTGAGGTTTACTTTGCAGCAGGTAAGAGTCTTGTAACGGCTTTCGGTAAAAGACTTCGCTTGTTTTCAATAAACAATGAAACTGCTGATATGCCCGAAACACAGGTGCAGGCTGTAGCTGCCGATAAATTCGGTATGCTCTGGGTCGGCACGAAGGATGGCGTATTTGTTTACGATTCACGTAATCATTGGGTTTCAAAGAAAGACGTTAATTCACTTTGCAGTTATAATATAAAGAAGATTCTTTTCGGCAAGAGCGGCAAGCGCTATGTCGGTACGGATATCGGTATTATGATTTATGACGGTGCAAAGCGTCACTTCTATGTCAAGGGCTACTGGCTCCCCGACAGTGAAGTTACGGCAATTGCCGAAAATGCTGACGGTAACGTAATTATTGTCGGTACAAAGAGCGGTATTTCTTATATCGAGACTCTCACGATGACTCTTGCTGATAAAGCGAAGCATTATGAGCAGATGACAGAAAAATATAACGTACGTGATATCGGCTTTGTAACTAACCGTTTTGTTGATAATGATTACGATTTCAGTACAGGTCATGTCGAGATTTCTGATAACGACGGTCTCTGGACAGGCAGCTATCTTATTTCTCAGTCTTTCCGCTACGCAGTAACGGGCGAGCAGGAGGCTCTTGATATTTCCCGCCGTTCAATGAAGGCTTTGCTTCATCTTATGAAAATTACCGGTATACCCGGCTTTACCGCACGTGCGATTCGCCGCCCGGGTGAAACGAATTTCGGCAACGGACACCCCGAGTGGCATCTTACAAAAGACGATATCAGCGAGCTTGAATGGAAGGGCGAAACCTCCAGTGATGAAATGGTAGGCCACTTTGCCGCATCATCATGCTACTTTGATTTCTGCGCAACTGAGGAAGAGAAGAAGGAAATCAGCGAAGCAATCTGTGCTATTGTTGACCATATCCTTTCTCACGACTATCGTCTTTGTGATGCTGACGGTTTGCCGACAACGTGGGCAAACTGGAACCCCAACGACCTCAACAGAAGCGACCGCTGGTATTGGGAGCGCGGTATCAACTCGCTTGAGATGCTTTGCTTTCTAAAGGTTGCTTACCATATGAGCGGTGATGAAAAGTACAATGCAGAATATCTCCGACTTATCAAAGAAGAACACTATGCAGTAAATACAATGTCACGCAAGGTTGACGATGCTCACACCTGCCATATTGACGACAACCTCGGTTTCCTTACTTCTATTCCGCTTCTCAGATATGAGACTGATCCCGATTTGCTCCATTGCTACCTTATAGGTATGCGTGAGCACTGGGAGTATGAGCGTATTGAGCACAATCCGTTCTGGAATATCCTCTATGCCGCATTCACTGATGAGTGTTCTGATCTTGATACGGGTGTCAACGGTCTTCGTGAATTGCCGCTTGATCTGCTTGAACTTAAGCTCATCAACAGTGTGCGCAATGACCTCGAGTGGGATTACTCGCCCGAAAAGTACGGTGAGGAGCCGCAGATGAAGGTTGCTCTTCCTTACGATGAAAAGCCTCTTGCCGCTTACGATACGAATCAGCTTATGGCTGACCGTACAAGAGACGATTACCGCCTTTGCGACGGTGCGATATATCTTATGCCATACTGGGTAGGACGCTACTACGGCTTAATAGGCGAGTAAAATTACGGACAAATTCGCAACCTACTGTTTTTTCGCTCACTCGAAATACCTTAGTATTCCTTCGGAGCGAAGAAAACAGCATCTTGCATAATTTCTCGTAATTTTAAAAAGATGACAAAACCGCAATATGTCATTTTAAAAATATAATTCCGAATTCCTAATTCTTAATTCCGAATTGGATTGTGGTGATTTTATTGGCAACATTAAAATATAACGCTTTCAAGCAGGATAAGCGCACCCGTTACGATTGCAGTGACGGGTTGCCTTCCTGCAATATTCTCTCTGCCGCCTTTGATAAAGACGGCAAAGCCTGGCTCGGTACAGATAAGGGTGCTGCTTATTTTGAAAACGGCAGTTTTGTGCCCGCTTCAGTTTTTGACGGTGCGGTGCAGGCTATGTATATCGACCGTGACGGTAAGCTATGGCTTGCAAGCGGATGCGATGTCTGTACTTCCGACGGTGAAAACAGGCAGACGCTTGACAGCAACGTTGTTGCGATTTCGCAGGATGATATGGGCAGACTCCGTCTTGTAACCGAAAAGTTTCTATATAAATATGAGGACGGCAAGTTTGTTAAGTGGTACTGGACGGAGGGTAAGACTCCGCTTGATATGTGTGCCTTTGCCGACGGTGAAATTTTTGTTGTTACAGGAGATAGCATCAAAACCGCACTCGGCAAGCGTCTGCGTTGGTTTAACGTAACGTCCGAAACCTCAAGGCTGCCCGAATGCCGGATTCAGGCTGTAGCAGGCGACAAATTCGGCTCGGTCTGGGTCGGTACGGATAAGGGCGTTATCGTTTACGATACACGAAATCACTACGTTACCAAGAAAACAGTCAACTCACTTACGAGCTACAACGTTAAGAAGATACTTTTCGGCGCAAGCGGTAAACGCTACGTTGCGACCGATATAGGTCTTGTGATTTATGACGGTGCAAAGCGTCATTTTTACGGTGCAGAGTATTGGCTTCCCGACGGTGAGGTTACCGCAGTGGCTGAAAGCGCTGATGGCAATACGGTATGGGTCGGCACAAAGAAAGGCGCTGTCTGTATCGAAACCGTTATGATGACTCTTGAAGAAAAAGCAGAGTTTTATCAGGATTATAACGAAAAGTACAACGTGCGTGATATAGGCTTTGTTGCACAGCGTGCATATACCGATGACAGAGATTTGTCTTCAGGCTATGTACAAATTACCGATAACGACGGACTTCGTCTGGGTGCTTATATAATGGCTATGGCTTACAAGTACGGTGTTACGTGTGATGAGGAAGCTCTTCGTCTTGCGCGCAGAAGCTACCACGCTATGATGAGGCTTTTTGATATTACAGGTGTACCGGGTCTTATGGCTCGCTGTATTCGCCGTAAGGGTGATACGGCATACTGCGGAAGCCCCAATAAGGAATGGTATGATGCAGGTGAGTACGAATGGCTCGGTGACGTTTCGAGCGATGAGGTTGTAGGACATTTCACGGGTCTCGCGGTTTATTACGATATATGTGCCGATGAGACCGAAAAGCAAACAATCTGCAAGACTCTTTGCTCGGTTGTTGACCATATACTTGAGAATGACTACAAGCTCAAGGATGCAAACGGCAATTACACCCGTTGGGGTAACTGGAATCCTGATGATATCAACCGCAATCCCGAATGGTCGGGTGAACATGGCACAAACGCACTTGAAATGCTGTCTTTCCTTAAAACCGCTTACCATATGAGCGGCAATGAAAAGTATAACGAAGAATATATACAGCTCATCAGGGAAGAGCACTATGCACTCAACTCAATGCACTGCAAGGAGAAGGATGCGCATACCTGCCATATTGACGATAACCTTTGCTTCCTTACTGCAATTCCGCTTCTCAGCTACGAAACAGATCCCGATTTGCGATACGCTTACCTTACGGGTATGCGTGAGCACTGGGAGTATGAGCGTATAGAGCGTAACCCGTTCCTCAATATCGTATATGCCGCAATGTCGGGTGAGAATGCGGATATCGATAAAGCGGTAACAAGCCTTAAAGAAATGCCTCTTGTATATATGAAGATGAAGGTGCTCAACAGCCTTCGTAACGATATGGTATGGGACTATTCACCGGAGGAATTCGGTGAGCCGCCACAGCTTGCTGAGCCGCTTCCTTACGATGAAAAGCCGGTTGTACGTTATACGCGCAATCACTTCCTTGCCGACTCTACTCCGTCAAAGTTTTCACTTATTGAGGGTGCAAGTTATCTTCTGCCTTATTGGATGGGAAGATACTACGGCATCATAGGTGAATAAATTTACAAAAAAACTTGCATAAAATGCATATTGATGTTATAATCAACACGAATAATTATAGGAGGTAATTTATTATGTCCAAGAAAACAATAATTAAAATCGCTTCCGTTGTTCTTGCTCTCGTGCTCGGTATGACAGCACTCTGGGCTTGCGGTGGCGAAGAGCAAGACACGATCAAGATAGGTGTTCAGACAAACACAACAGGTCACATTTATTCCTCGACAGATTTCGGTGAGGATGCAGTTGTAAGTTACGATAACGGTGCAGTTGCTGTTGAAGCTCTTAAAAACGGTAAGGTTGATTGCGTTATTATCGATAACGAGCCGGCAAAGTCTTATGTTGCAGCTAACACAGGCCTCAAGATCCTTGAGACAGAGTATGCTGTTGAAGATTACGCTATCTGCTTCCAGAAAGGAAACACTGAGCTTAAAGATTCGGTTAACGGTGCTCTCAAGGCACTCATTGCCGACGGCTCGGTTAAGAAGATCGTTGACAAGTATATCAACAAAACAGGTGAGGCACTTGTAGGTGTTCCCGTAGCTGCTGAAGATACAGAAAAGCCCAACCTTGTTATGGCTACTAACGCTGAGTTTCCGCCTTACGAGTATATTGACGGTGATATGTACTACGGCATCGATGTTGAGGTAGCAAAGATTATTGCTGACAAGCTCGGCTACGATCTTGTTATAGAAAACGTTGCGTTTGATTCTATCATTCCCGGCGTTCAGGCAGGAAAATACAGCATGGGTATGGCCGGTATGACCGTTAATGAAGAAAGACTTGAGCAGGTTGAGTTCTCTGACTCATATGCAACAGGTGTTCAGGCTGTTATCGTTTCAGAAAGCAGCAAGATACAGTCAATTGACGATCTTGATCCCTACTATCTCCCCGCAGAATAAAAGTTTTTTATTTCGGCTTTAGTTCAGGGTGGAACTTTTCCACCCTGAATTTTTAGGTTTATAAAAGGAGAAAACATATGTTACGACATATTATCGGTGACGTAATAGCTTTTGCCGAAAAATTTTACAGTATTATGATAGACGGCAAGCGTTACGAGCTAATTCTCGACGGTCTCGGCAACACCTTTACCATTACGTTCGGTGCTTTGGCGATAGGTGTTGTTCTCGGTATTATCGTTGCGGCTATACGTACATCATTTGACAAAAACAGGGAGTCAATGAAGCTTCGAGGCGGAGTCGGCTACTATATACTTGCCTTTTTTAATGCTATATGCAAATTATATCTTACCGTAACCCGCGGTACACCGGTTGTAGTTCAGCTGATGATTTCTTATTTTGTTATTTTTGCTCTTGCTGATAACGGAGTGCCGGTTGCGATTTTTGCGTTCGGTATAAACTCCGGCGCTTATGTTGCAGAAATTTTCCGTGCAGGTATAATGTCTGTGGATCACGGTCAGTTTGAAGCAGGCAGAAGTCTCGGCTTCAACTATTTCCAGACAATGAGATTTATTGTTATACCGCAGATGTTCAAGGCAGTTCTTCCTACACTTTGTAATGAATTTATCGCCCTTCTTAAAGAGACATCGGTTGCAGGTTATGTCGGAGTTATTGACCTTACAAAGGCAGGCAACACGATTGCGGGCAGAACATTCGAATATTTTATACCGCTTATTACGGTTGCTGTGATTTATCTTGTTCTTGTTATGATTTTGTCATGGCTTGTAGGTATTCTCGAAAGGAGGCTGCGTAAGAGTGACAGATAACAAAGTTCTTATTAAAGTTGAAAATCTCAAAAAGCATTACAACGGTGGTGCAGTTAAAGCGCTAAACGGTGTTGACTGTGAGATAAAAAAAGGTGAAGTCGTTGTTATTGTCGGGCCTTCCGGTTCTGGTAAATCTACACTTTTGCGTTCTCTTAACCTTCTTGAGATTCCTACTTCGGGTAAGATTTTTTTTGACGGAGCCGATATTACAGATAAAAAGAGTAATATCAATACACACCGTCAGAGGATGGGTATGGTGTTCCAGCATTTTAATCTTTTTCCGAATATGAATGTTCTTAAGAATATGACAAAGGCACCTATGACTCTTCTCGGAAAATCAAAGCAGGAGGCAGAGAGCAATGCACTCGAGCTTCTTGACAGAGTCGGACTAAAGGATAGGGCGGATGCTTACCCCAGTCAGCTTTCGGGCGGTCAGAAGCAGCGTGTTGCGATAGTCCGTGCACTTGCTATGAATCCCGAGGTTATTCTTTTTGACGAGCCGACAAGTGCGCTTGACCCCGAAATGGTCGGCGAGGTTCTCGATGTTATGAAGCAGCTTGCAAACGAGGGTATGACAATGGTTGTTGTTACCCATGAGATGGGCTTTGCCCGAGAAGTCGCAAGCCGTGTAATTTTTATTGACGATGGTGTTATTATGGAAGAAGCTCCGCCTCAGGAATTCTTCTCTAACCCCAAGTGCGACAGACTCAAGGATTTCCTTTCAAAAGTTTTATAATTTTATTAAAAGGCAGTGTGTTACGCACTGCCTTTTGTTGACTTGCAAATTTCTTTGTGATAGAATAATAGTGATTTTGTAATAGGAGGAATACGAAATGAAAAAGTTTATTGCTGTACTGCTTTGTTTTGCGGTAATTTTCGCCTTTGCAGCCTGCACTAAGAACGAGCCTGATACAACGACTGAGCCTACAGGAAGGCCGGGCGATATGGTTACCGATGCAAACGGTGATGTTGTTACAGTAACTGATTTTGCTCTTGTGCTTGATGAAAACGGTGAGCCTCAGCTCGATGCGAACGGCAACGTTATGACAACTGTAGGTAATGCTGTTGCTACATATCCCCCTGCAGAGGGTGAGACTCTGCCGCCTCTGACTAAGGCACCGACCGTAGCTGCGGGAAACACAATTAAGAGTGAGAATGCAAAGTGGCCTGCTCACGAGTTTATGTCAAAGCTTCCCAAGCTCAGAGATAATATTGACAAGACTACTTACGTAACCACGGATAAGGGTCAAATTGCAACCGTTTACGTCAACGAGCTCAGCTATGCTGACTATCTTGCTTATATCGAAACCTGCAAAAAGGCAGGCTTTGTACAGAAGAATGCGGGTACCGCGATTCCCGAAAAGCCCGAGGCTGGTAAGAGCTATATATACTATACGGTTGCAAACGGACTTTATATCACAATGACGTACTATACCGATGAATATCCCTACCGTAACTGCGATCTTTATATTTCTGTTGCGGATTATGATTTGCTTGACGGCGTAGGTTCAGTGGCAGATTAAATGAATGTTTTTGATTTTGATAATACGATTTATGACGGAGAGAGCTTTGTTGACCTTTTTGTAATGGTGCTCGGCAAAGATCCGTTACTGCTCAGGTACGTGCCGACTATGGTTTCGGGAGTTGTACAGTATAAAATCGGCACGCTCAGGCTTGAAACTGCACTTGAACGTTATTCGAAGCCCTTTGAGGATTATATTGCAACTATTCCCGATATCGACGCTCTTGTCGATGAATTCTGGGATAAGCATATGCATAAGATCAAGCCGTTTTATGAAGATGTCAGGAGTGAGGATGACCTTGTGATTTCTGCTTCACCGCAGATTGTTGTTGATGAGGTGTGTCGCAGACTCGGTATAAAACGTTGCATCGGCACTCAGTATAACCGCGAAACAGGTAAGCTTGGCAGATTTTGTTTTCGTGAAAATAAAATTGCCGCTTTCCGTGAAGCGTATCCCGATGCTCATATTGATACGCTGTATACCGACTCAATGCACGATAAGCCGCTTATGGATATTTCTGATTCGGTCTATTTTGTAAAGGGAAATAAAATTAAAAGAATTAAGTAGCTTAATTAATACAAAAGACCTGTGCGTTTATGCGTACAGGTCTTTATATTATATATATTGTATTATATTATATAACATTATATATGCTACCTTGAATTACGTTGTGCTCCTTAAACCGTTTGTTGATTGTGTTCAGTACATTCTTTTTGTCTGCGCTCCAAAGAGGAGCAATCAGGTCTTTCTTAGCACCGTCTCCTGTCAGCCGATGTATTACTGTTTCAGGTGGAAGAATACGTACGCAGTTTTCTAATATATCTATATATTTATCCATTGATAATAATTCAAACTTGCCTTGCTTGTATTCTTCGGCAAGGTCAGTGCCTTCAAGCACGTGCAACAGCTGCAGTTTAATTCCGTTTATCTTCATTTTTGCAAGATATCGTACGGTATCGTATATCATTTCTTCTGTTTCGTACGGCAGACCGATTATTATATGTACTATTACTTCAATTCCTGCTGCTTTGAGACGACTTACTGCTTCTTCAAAGACGTCAAGCGTATACCCTCTGCGTATGTATTTGGCTGTGCTTTCGTGAATTGTCTGCAAACCGAGTTCAACAAATACAGGCTTTGTCTGATTGAGTTCAGATAACAGCTTGATTACGTCATCGGGTAAGCAGTCGGGACGTGTTGCGACGGAAAGTGCGACAATATCATCAGGCTTTGTTGCTTGGGTAAAAAGGGGACGTAATCTTTCGACAGGTGCGTAGGTGTTTGTGTAATCCTGAAAGTATGCGATGTACTTAGCGTCTTTCGCTTTGTGAGATATAAGCTTCTTGGCATTATATATTTGATCGGTAATATCATCGCACGGCTTTGCGGCAAATTCGCCGCTGCCTTTTGCTGAACAGAATATGCAACCGCGCGTGCCAAGTGTACCGTCACGGGTAGGACAGGTCATACCGCCGCTTAAGGTGAGCTTATATATTTTGCAACCGAATCTGCTTTTCATCGCTGTGTTGAATGAGTTGAACATAGTTTTCTCCGTGTGTTTTGTGATTGCTTTATATTTTATCACGGCTGTCCCTGAATTGCAACAATGTGCTCGTTTGTGCTCCTTGCAGGCAGATATACAATATAATGTATATAATTATATATAAGATGTAATCAAATTTATGAGACACGAGGCAGCGTGTTATAAAGTGCAAAAAAACTTAAAAAAATTTGAAAAAAAGTGTTGACAAGTCGTGGATGATTTGTTATTATAGCAAGGCGCTCGTGAGGAGCGCACAACAACTTAACAACTGAGCAAAGAAGTTGAAAAAAGTTGAAAAAAGGTGTTGACAAAGTCAAAACGATGTGATATAATTCACAATGTTGCGGCTGAAACGCAACACCGAACGCACCTTGAAAATTAAACAACGATTGAAAGAACAAACCCTTGAAGATTCTTTA
>JAFQEL010000032.1 GCA_017399065.1 Clostridia bacterium
AACTTTAACAGTCAGGATAAAAGCGGAGCAATTGGTTTAAAAACAATTGAAATGGATACCTTTTACACTTACTATATTGATACGGGAGTTATGGAACTTAAAAACATTCTCGGTGAAAAGGAGCTTGCACCGACGGAAGAAGAAATCAATGCTTGTCTTGAAAATTTCGGCACACGAGAGGAAAATTATACCGCCGCACGCAAAACAGCAATTTCAAAGAAATATGATGATATGATTGAAAAGCTCTGCAAAGAGGCAGACGTTCAGAAATAAAACAAAAGCTTGCATCGTAAAAAATGCAAGCTTTTATCTTTTCTTTTTATCAATCAAACAAATCGGAAATCAGGCGGGATATTGCAATGAACATACTGACGAGGATATCGCAGATTGTCGGGCTCTCCTTTTCACCCTCAACACCGTCACCCTCGTAACAGCCGATATTGTGCGTACTGTCAAGAGAATTACCGAAGAAGTCATGCTCACCCATGTTTTCTTCAACCTGAACACCTGCACCGATGCACGGAGAGCAGGCTTTGAGTATAAAGCTGTTCTTATCTGTTAAATCCTCACCTGCAAACTGTGGCAAGGCGATGAAGGAGTTTTTGTCATTTATGGGCTTTGTAACGCCCCAATAGCAGTTGTTTGACATATCATAATCGTATTTTCGGTTAAACTTCATAAGGTAACCGGGTTCGAGGATGAATATGTTGTTTTTTATCACGGCATCATCATACATATAGAAGTTATACGTGCTGCCGTTGACAATGGTATTGTTGTAAAACTTGAAATCGTGCTCTGCTGTTTCGTTACCATTTCCGGAACCGTTTGAAGTTATATTATCGTTTACAGAAAGACAGTAACGGACAGTGTTGCCGTAATGGTCGTCGTGAACAGGGCAGTTCCACATAAATCTTACATTGTCGTGAGAGTAAATGTATTGGAATGTGCTGTGGTCGGTATGGTCATCAAAATCGACTGCCATTCCGTCAAGCACATTTTTTGCACCTGCAATCTCACAATTTTCAACAAGACCGTTGGTAACACCCCACATCCACACGGGAGCAGTATAATAAACACCGGAGCTCTGACAAGTGTTGATAATTGAAGAATTGCGCAGAATAATTGTATCCGTATCCGACATTATAAACGCATCATCCCACAAATCGTGAATACTGCAGTTTTCAACAATTATATTTTTATTGTACGGCGTTTCGGGAGTGTTGGGGTAGTTGCTTCCCGTGAAAATACCGTAACCGCAGTCATATATTTCACAGCCGTCAACGGTTATATTCTCAAGATGAGCACCCGGAGTTATGGGCGAGCCCATCAGACGGATTGCAGCTCTGCTGCTGCTAAAGTAATTGTCTGAAGGATAATTCTGGATATCGTGAAGAGTAACATTCCGTATAACTACATCTTTTACGCACGAATTTCTGTAATAAACGAGAATACCCGTACCTTTCGGAGCAGTTATTTCAATATTTTCAATAATCCAACCCGAAGCATCATAAAGAGCTATAACGGGATCATTTTCCTTTGACGAGGTAAACAGAGGCTTCGCACCCTCACCGTAAGAGCCGATAGTTATCGGATTTGAGGCGTCGGAAGTTCCCATAACACCAAAATTACCTATGTAAACACCGCCTGCCTTGAAAAGAACGCTGTCTCCGCCGTAATATAAAACGGAAGCAGCTTTTTCGATTGTCTGAAAAGCCTTGTCGGGCGATAAACCACTGTTGGAGTCATCTCCGGCTATTGAATCAACATAGTAAACCGTACCCGTGGACGCCGAGGCAAAGACCGTTGCCGAAGCTATTATGCATAAGCAAAGCACGATACAAAAAAATTTATTGAGCATTTTCATAAAAACACCTCCGCCAAAATTTTAACACGCTGCTAAAGTATAGTCAACAAACAAAGTTTAGTTTATAAAAATTAAGTATATCTTCAAATTATGGTAGTGTAAAAGACAATTACGTACAAATCACATATAAAGTACGTTCGAAACGCAAATTTTTATGTAAATGACATTTACTTGATAATATGACATTACGCTACTGTCAAAAAACTGTCAGTTTAGGTCGAAACTCTCGAATTTCCTTATTCTGCTTGACTTTTTTAACCAAATGTGATGACTCCCAAACCGCGTGCCGAGGGGTGCGGGTCTCCGGTGGAGACCTCTGCGAAGCAGAAGCACCGACAGACCGACAGGCGAGGCCAAGTCCTTCTGCCCCTGCCACTAAAGACACCATTGAAATCTGAACCCTCACGTTCAGACTCAATGGTGTTTTTATTATAAAACCCAGTATTTATGCGGCTTTTTAAGGTCGCATTATCTTTTTATCAGCAGACTAAAAAAACAAAAAGTTTGAATTTCACAATCCGAAAGAATAAAAACAAACCTTTTCGAACCTTTTATCAACTTCCTTGAATGACTGCGTGTTCAGTTTTGATTTTTGCATAGAGCGTTCCTGCTTTCTTTTGAATTTTGGATATAAAAAAACACCCGTCAAATTCTGACGAGTGTTATGTACGCGGTTGATTTGTTCGGGTTGGATGTGGTATAATTTATTCTATAAATTGGAATTTGACGGGGTAATATTATGATTACATATTCGATAATTATGTTTTTGACAGCGACACTTTTTGTTGTGATAGGTGTTGCAATATATCGGGGAAAAACCAATTTGATTCATGATTATCATCAAACAAACGTTACCGACAAATCTGCATATGGAAAATCTTTCGGAAAAGCTATGTTTGTTATCTCAACGGCACTTTTGCTTAGCGGAATAGTAAGTCTGCTGGGAGATTCGGATAAGATTACAATGGTTGCGGTTGCAGTATTAATTGTTGGATTAATAATCGGATTTATCTGTATTTTTTGCGTGCAGAAAAAATATAATAACGGTGTTTTTTGATTGACAAATTCCAATTTATCGAGCATAAACACAACTGTACCGTAAATCCATATATACAATCGTTTTATGTTTTGAAAACAAGTTGAATAAAAAACATTTTCTTAAAAAGCTCTGCATTTTAATAGGATATGCGCTAATATTGTAAACGGATTTAAGACAAAAACTAATCCTCTGCATTCTTTTGATACAAAGGATGCAGAGGATGATAAGGATTGACCGTGCCGAGCTTACACGCAACGAGATAATCCGTGTTGCGGCAAACCGTTTTCTTAACGATGGCTACACCGCCACAACGGTTGCCTCAATGGAGAAAGCATTGAATATGAGCACAGGAAATATGACATTTTATTTTCCTGCAAAAGAGCATATGCTGGCAGAGCTTGTGGATATTTCAGGCAGGTATCAGCATAAGTTGATGGAGGAAGAAGCTAAAGACAGCTACAGCTCCGTGCGGCTTGCTTTATTGAAATATTAAGATTGATGTTCAGCTTGCTTATCCTATGAATAACGGGAATTTTATTTGATAAGCTTTTCGACAAAGTAAAAGCCCCAGATTACAAGAATCCATACAATTATAATAGCGATCCAAGGGAACGTGCCAAGGAACATAGATATACAAAGAGCGTAAGTGACGAAGATTTCAGCAGATTTAAGTGCGCATCTCAGTGCTGATTTGACAAAGCCTTTGCCGACTATAAGTGCCACGATTCCGCCGACGATTGATAATATTGCAACAACGTATATCATAACATTTTGCGAGGTGCCCGTAAGCTTTGAAACTTCGTTTATAAATAAGTCATATACAAGCTGAGAAATAAGGCTGGCACCGAAAACAACCATGGATTTGTAAAGTATATTTGCTACCTGATTAAGGAATCCTCTGCCTATATCAGACAAAGCAATGCTCAGCAAAGATTCAAGTGCAATCATTATAACACTGATAAGAAATACCTGAGATGATTCGAGAATTATAAACTCAAAGGCATTGATGTCAGTGTTATCAAACCAGCCGAGAGCTGATTCAAAGCCCTCGCTTCCCTGACCCGATGCTGCAAGAAACGTTCCCCATATCTGTTCACCGAGTGGAACGGTGCTGATGATGGCGTTACCGATATCCTGCGGAGGATCTCCGGGTGAGATACCGACATATACGCTGAAAATAATAGGTAAAAGAATAATACAAAGAAGTAATACCGCTATAAAACGGAACAGGCCTTTTGCTTTCATAAAGAATACCTCCTTTGACAGAATACTACACTTTATGACAGCCTTTGTCAATAAAACATAAACATTTGTATTGATATATAAATATAAGATACAATATTAAATTTGACAAATAGACAGATATTGTTTAGGAAGTGAGATAGAGTGCTGTTGGTGATTTAAGTGCGGATTAAGTATACGTATGTGAGTCTGATATTAAGTGACATTCTTGATTTTTAGGTCATTAAGTGATACAATAATCTGCGAGGTGATGAATATGACAAACAAGATGAGCAAGGTTTATACTTCGCTCTGGGCTGTAATTGCAGCCGCGTACGGAATATGGATGTCATTTTTTATGAGCTGGGATCAATATCCGTACATAATTCCGACCGAAGCTGATCTGGCACTGCCAAAGGAAGAGTTTATCGCAAAGTTTGACGGTATGCTTTATATGCCGCTTTATCCGAACAATATCGTATTCTGGTTGTGGGTCATAGGCTCGACGGCGTTGCTTTTCTGCTACGGCCTGTTTATAAAGAAGATACTGTTTGCCGAAAAGCTGACAAAAGCCACAACCGTATTCTGCATTATCAATCTGATTGCGGGATGTGCATTCGTTACGTGGTACGGATTTCTCAGCTACCCCGAGCAATTCGGTAACATACTCACAGACGTTACAGCGAGTATGCTTGGCTTAAAATATCCTTGGGAATTCAAGGCATGGGGTGTGCTCGCTTCGGTTTCGGTTTTCACAAATACTCTCTATATGTACCGCAAGAATAACTACTCAGGCAAGCTCGGCGTAATAATTACTTCGCTCGGCTGTGCGGCAATATATCTGACGATCAATCTTCCTTCTGCGGGTACTAAAATTATTATGACTCCGCGCTGTATCGGTCACTGGGCAACTGCTCTTATCTTTGCGTTCCTTGCAGCTTTCGGTGTTATAATATTCCTGCTCCACAAATGCAGAGAAAAAGATAAGAAGTACATAGTGGCAACCGTTATTTTCGTTGCAATACTTCTTCTTATGCTCGGTTTACTTGTATTTGTCGGCAAGAGTGCATTCATTGAGAATCTGCCGATGTGGGTAGCGTATCTGCTGCTGTTTATGATAAACTTTACATCGTTTTTTGACAAAAAGGAAAACAAATCCAAAGAGCTTGCGTCGGTATAAAAATTTATCTCCCGGTTTTGAACGATTCCGGGAGATTTTTTTGTAACGGTGATAGTAAAATACGATGAGATTTTACGGCTGTCGTGACAGGGGAGTGAGTCGGTTCGGTAGGCACTTTTTAAAAGAAAAAAGGCGTGGGCTTACGCCCACGCCTCAGTTTGTCGAAAAAGTAATTTTCGACAAACTGTGAGACTGCCGAGAAATCTGCGGAATGACATTTTTTGAACCCCGAAGATGTACGTGTGTACCTCGAGAGGGTGAAAAAATGGCAAATATATGCAAAAACGGGTGATATTCGATGTATCACCCGTTTTTACTTTTGTTTGTTTTTTGCTCATCTGAAATAACTTTTTTCTAACATAAAATTTGCATATATGCTTATGCGGGTTTATCGACAGTTTGAGGCGTGGGCATACGCCCACGCCT
>JAFQEL010000033.1 GCA_017399065.1 Clostridia bacterium
AAAAACCCTTAACCGTGATAATCCACAGTTAAGGGTTTAGTCGTTTATTGCAGAAATTTTATGAGCTTGATAACCTGCAAGCCAACGGGAAATCGGAATAATAACTCCCGGGTCGTGTTATCAAAGTGTTATCAAAGGGATTTTCCGAACCCTGAAAGCCTTGATTTTACTGGGGTTTGGCTCTTTAGGGAATTATTCCCACTCTATGGTGCCGACGGGCTTGGGAGTGAGGTCGTAGAGGACGCGGTTGATGCCTTCAACCTCTGCTGTGATTCTTGCTGTGATTGTGTTGAGGACGGTATAGGGAATCTCCTCGATTGTTGCAGTCATAGCGTCTGTTGTATTGACAGCGCGGATAATTGCGGGCCAGCCCTCGTAACGCTTACCGTCTCTTACGCCGACACTCTTCATATCGGGGACAGCGATGAAGTACTGCCATACATGGCTTGAAAGGCCTGACTTATCGAACTCCTCACGGAGGATTGCGTCTGCCTCACGGAGTGCGTGAAGTCTGTCACGTGTGATTGCGCCAAGGCAGCGTACACCGAGGCCGGGGCCGGGGAAGGGCTGACGGTCTACCATCTCTGCAGGGAGACCGAGTGCTCTGCCGACTACGCGGACTTCGTCCTTATAAAGGAGCTTGATGGGCTCAACGAGGCCGAAGTGAAGATCCTCAGGAAGGCCGCCAACGTTGTGGTGAGCCTTGACACCTTTACTCTCGATAATGTCGGGGTAAATTGTGCCCTGTGCAAGGAAATCGACATCGTCTGCGAGCTTGCGAGCTTCCTCAGCGAAGAGGTAAACAAACTCGTTACCGATAATTTTTCTCTTTGTTTCGGGGTCTGCTACATCAACAAGCTTGTCGAGGAAACGGTCGGTAGCATCGACATAGATAAGGTTTGCATCGAGGCCGTTTTTGAAAACCTCGATTACGTTTTCGCTTTCGCCCTTACGCATAAGGCCGTGGTTAACGTGAACACAGACAAGCTGCTTACCGATAGCCTTGATAAGGAGAGCTGCAACGACAGAGCTGTCAACACCGCCGGAGAGAGCAAGAAGAACCTTCTTGTCGCCTACCTGCTCACGCACGAGAGCAATCTGCTCATCGATAAAAGCGTTTGCAAGCTCTGCGGTAGTAATACGAGCCATTGATTCGGGTCTTTTGTTTGAATCCATTATATGTTTCCTCCTTGAGAGTAGATTAACAAAAATAAAAATTTTTATACTTTATTTATCAGCAACACATAAGACTAAAAATTCACGATTGCATTGAGATGTAAAGCCGTTTTGAAAGAGAAGATTTTTGTCTCGGCAAGGCAAAAAACCGCAGGAATACGTGGTTATTTCAAGGGTTTTTAACGAAGTCGAGGCGGAAAGATTCCTTTCAAAACCTTGTGGCTTGCTGTTAAATAAAGTATCATTTATTATAAAATATATCTAAACAAAAATCAACAGTATTTTTACTGCTATTTTTGCTTTTAGACAAAAAATTTTTGTGCAATTATTATTTTTCTGCCCACTTGAAATTGTCTTTGCCTGCGCCGACCTCAAAATGGTACTTAACAATACCGAGGTCAATTTTACTGCAGGGACCTTTGAGTGCCGAGGCGGTAACGGTATCACCGCTCAATGAAAAAGTGAATTTCTGCTGATTTACAGCGGTAGGTGCGAGCATTGCAGCATCGACACCTGCCTTAAACCAATCTGGTGAACTGTCATAGCAGGGACATATTTCGGTAAGCGGTCTGTCCTTATGAGGTTTGCCCTGATATTCGCCGTAGCCGAGCGAAATCACGCAGACGAGCTTTTCGCCCTTACCGACCTCAAACCTTGCTTTACGCTTTGAAAAAGTGAGTGCAACCCAGCAGGTATTGAGACCGAGCATCTGGGCAAGCAGTACAAGCCGCTCACCGTAATAGCCTGCAGTTTCGTCGAGCATATCGGACTTTCTGCCGATAAGTGCGATATAGTTAGCAACACCGCTGAAGTGGCCGTAGCTTGCAAGCGCACCCGTAAAAGCTCTCGGCTCATCGGTCACGAGCTGTATATTAAGTCCGCTCTCACGGTTACACTTTTCGACCTCGGCAAAAAGGATATCGAGCTTCTCTTTTTCAATCGGTCTTTCCTTATATCTGCGCACAGAGTGGCGCTCTTTAATTGCGGTTAAGATATCCATTTTCTTCTCTCCGTTTTTATTTTTCTGAGTATTCAAAAGCAACCTTACCTTCATCGGTCACAAGTGCCGTATAATTTTCAAAGCTGACGAGATAACCCGAAGCGAGTGTCTGCGCTGTGGCGTACGAATCGGAAATATCTCCGGAAAGCGACGTACTCCAAATTATATTGCCGCTCATATCGGTCTTTGAAACCGTATCCGTATTCTTATCGGAAATCAGAATAAAGCCGTCCTCGACCTTAAGTATACCGCACCTTGAACCTACATATTTCGGACTGACGGCATTTTCGCCCGTAGAAACATCGAGCACATAGAGGTTTGAATCGGCAATTACATAAAAACAATCGGAAGTATAATCAAAAACCGCATCAAGCGAATTCTTAAACTCTCTTGTCCACAAAGTACTGAAACTCTTATCAAGACAGGCAAGTGTGAATTTTTTGGTTTCGTTATCAAAAGTATAGGTATAAATATTATCTGTATTTACGGCAGGTAATACGTATTTTTCCTTTTCCGCGGTACTTGTACAGTCCATAATAAAGCTGTTTTCGCCTGCATAGATACAGTAATTACCATGCTCTGTCACGGCTGTATAATACAGACCGCCGTCAACTAAAATATCCGCTGTAACAGGATCAGAAAAATCCGAGCGCACAGACTTCTTTACGGTAATGCTGTCGCCGAAAATCCGACGAGCCGCGGCAGAAATATCCTCCTCAGAAAACACGGGTGAGGGCACGCCGTAATAGACAAAATCCGTACACGAAAACAACTCGAAAGTCGGTAAAGATTCGTTCTTGCCGCCGATAACATAATTCTCGACACCGATAAAAACACCGTAAACGGTAAGGCTGTCGCCTGCCGATACACCGCTCATTTTAACTGCGGCATAATCTGACGTCGAGTTATAAATGCCGTCAAAGCCGCGTGTTGCACCGTACTCAACAAATGCGATATCGCCGTCGGCTTTAAGCACGACACAATCGAATTTTATCTTTGCACCTTTATAAGCCGACTCACTTGCGACAAGTGAGCTGTGCGAGGCAGTGACAAAGCTGCTTTTATAAAACAGAGAAGCCTCATCATCAGAACCGCCCGACATAAAGCCGAAAGCCGAATCGTGAAGCTCCGGCACGGCAGGCGGTAAGGCATCGCTACCATTTTCCCGTACAGATGTTGTACCTGTTTGAGAAGCTGACTCCGGCGGAGAGGTTGAATTTGGCTGTGAAGCCTTATCGGGTGCAAACAGCACGGCAACAGCGACGGCCGCAACAACCGTAACGACTGCCGCCGCAATTATTATTTTAACCGGCTTGCTGCTTTTCTTCGGTTTATTATCTATCTGAGCTTCGGGGGTGAATTTTGTCATACAGTAAGGACAGAATGAGCTTTCCTTCGGCAGCTTATTACCGCAGGAAGGACAGAGCATAATATCATCCATTACATCACCTCCGAACAAAAAATCAATCTTATTTGCTGTACATTGAGCCAACGAGCTTATTACTGACGCTGACGGGCAAAACCTTACCTGCAAGGCAGAGAAGCTTATAGCTCAGACCCAGAGTATAAAGCGGCTTCACACGTTTTTTAAGTGCAATTTTCGCAATTATTCTGCCTGCGGTTTCGGCAGGCATTCCGTTTTCTTCGTCGTGCTCCATTTTTGCAACACTACGGCTGATACGTCCGCCGTAAACATCGTCACCCGAAGCGCTTTTTGCACGTGCCGCCGTGAAGCCTGTTTTGATATCACCGGGCTGGATTGCGGTAACGCTGATACCGAAAGGCTTTAACTCATTGGCAAGTGCAAGCGACCACGCATTGATCGCCGCCTTTGACGCAGAATAGTAAGCCTGAAACGGAATCGGGAAAGTTGCGGCGACCGAGCTGATATTGACGACTCTGCCCCCACCCTTTTCACGCATACAGGCAGTTGCCGCCTTTGTCATATTGACAGTACCGAAGAGATTGATATCCATCTGCCGCTTTGCTTCATCGGTCGGTGTAAACTCAACCGCTCCGGATATACCTGAGCCCGCACAGTTTACCAAAATATCAAGCCTACCGTCATCAGCAATAATCCGCTCGACTGCAGAGCGTGTCGAGACTTCGTCGGTTACATCAAGAGGGATATGAATTATACCGTTGATACTGCTCTCACGGCGTGAGCCTTCATAGACCTTACACCCTGCATCACGCAGAGCTTCAGCCGTTGCTTTACCTATACCCGAGCTGCCGCCCGTTACCAGAACAACCATTTTATTACCTCAATAACATTCTTCTGTAAATTTACATTGTTTTGATCGTTATGTATATTAATTCAACAACCACGATCGTCGCAAAGTTGATAATTATTTTTAAAAGCGGCAGAGGCAAGCCTCTGCCCTACATTGCAAAATTATTCTTTGCTTTGCTTTTTTTCGGAGAAAAACATCAGCAGCACAAGCAGTGCATAGGGCAGGTCGAGCACCATTTCCTGCAGCACGCCATTGACAAACCACATAACCTCGATGCTTATTGAAAAGTTATAAACTGTTTCCTCTACAAAGACCTTGACCGCCTCAAAAGCTATTGTCGCAGGCAGACACACTGCAAGTGTACCAAGGCAGAGAAACGGGCAGATATGCTTGAATCTGCTTGTTTCTGGCACGAGCTTGCCCGTAAAAAGTATAGCGAGAAAAAGTGCAAAGAAAAACGCTTCTACAAGATGCTCGATAACTGAAAGCTCGGTAAGCAGGCCGAGCTTTGCCAGCTCTGTAAGCGAGATTATGCTTGAAATCAGCACGTTGAGCTTAAGGCAGAAAAGCAGCGAATCGGGGATTAAGATATACTTATACTTTACCTTTGCGATAACAAGCAACGTAACAGTTGTATAAACCAGAAGGCTGAGGACATCACTGATGTCTGGCTGATGCGATAAAGTCAGACCGCTCATCGTGAGGCCGATGCCCAGGCCAAAAAACGCCTTCTCAGCAGCAAGGAAAGCAAACAGCACGACCGTTGCGATATACAGATTGTTTCTGCGTCTTCCCTTTGACAAAAACGCTGAAACTCTGTCGTACATCCTCACGCCTCCTTTTTAACTGCATATATAAAAATTGTAACATAAAGCAAAGATAAAAACAATTAAATTATTTGTAAAAAGAGAAGGAGAATTTCAGCCGAGCAACACACAGACCGCCCCTACTAAGTAAATTTTATATTCTGCGTAAAGATGAAAGATGCTGTGACTTTGAACGGAGCAGGCTGACGGTAAATAAACTTCACCGCTATATCCGAGCGAGTGTCCGCAGGCGGTAAATCAAACCTGAAAGACTGCTTTGCTTTAATAGCCGCAGCGGTAATCGGAATGCACATCTGCGTTCCGATTAAACGAGTGGATTAACTTTAGTCAGCCGTAGCGGAGCGCGTGTAATCCCAAGAGTTCTTTTGGATACTTTTGTAACGACAGACAAAAGTAACTGCGGCTTTATACCGCATATTGATTGATTAATATTTACAATCCCTCCACCGCCGTTCGGCGGTCCCCCTCCCTTTAAACAAGGGAGGTTTTTGCATTGATATAAAATCAACGGCGGGCACATATTATGTGCCCCTACAGTTCACCGTCAAATGGATATAAAAAGAGGGAGGCGTTTCACCTCCCGTACGATTCTGGTTATTCAGCTATTTTTATTTTAATTCCGAGCTCCTCAAAAGCTGTTAAATCATCCTCGGAAGATTCGCTGTCGGTAATGAGAAAATCAAGCTTATTGGCAGAACAAATGCTGATTACAGAGTCAAAGCCGATTTTTTCTACCGGATACAAACCGTAAACAGTTTTTGAATTGTTTATTACCGCATTTGTTAATTCAACACTTCTTGATTTCTGAATAGAAAGACCAAACTTAACTGAAAGACACGCTGATGTAACAAAGCATTTATCAAAACGAAGTCGGTTAATTAAAGACAGTGCAAAGCTGTCATAAAAACAGCCATTTGCCTGCATTTCGCCGCCTGCAAGAATAACTGTTACGTTTTCCTTTTTGCGAAGTTCTTCTGCGATTGAGATTGAATTGGTAACAACAGTACAAGCTACTTCTCCGATATTCTGTGCCATAAGAAAACCGATACTGGCGTTGGTGATATAAACAACGTCATTTTCTTCAATTGCTTTTACGGCCTCTTTTGCTATTGCGAGGTAGTTTTCTTTGACATTAACAACACGCTCGTCGGGAGAAAGATTTCTGATTGCATTTCCACCAATCTGTCTTGCGGGAATAGCACCGCCGTGAGTTCTTTTCAAAAGCCCCTGTTCTTCAAGAAGTCTTAAATCTCTTTTTGCAGAGTCATAGCTGACCTGAAATATTTCCTGAATTTCGGAGTTTGATATTCTGCCTTTTTCAGATAAAATTCTGAGGATTTCCTGATGTCTTTCTTCGATAAACATATTTTTTGCCCCTTTCATTAACGGTTATTAACAGTGTTTCCGTAGTTGCAAGTATAAAATAGCACAATCGTCAACATTTGTCAAGTAGAATCGTGAATATTTTTGCATTATCGTTAATTAGCGGGAATAAAGAGGACGCCCGATGGGCGCCCCTACAGTGTTGTTTTCACAGCGATAAAAAACTCCCCCGAAATCGGAGGAGTGAAAAATTATGCGAAATATTTTTCGATTGCTTCGACGGCTGACTTTATATCATCCTCGCCTGCAAGCTCGACCGCACCCTTATCGACAAGGTTTGCGGTTTTTGTATTGATAGGCAGGCGTGCAAGCACGGGAAGGCCAAGCTCGGCAGAGACCTCTTCAATCTTGCTCTCACCGAAAATTGCGTGCTTCTTGCCGCAATCGGGACACTCGAAGTAGCTCATATTCTCGACAAGGCCGATAATCGGCACGTTCATAAGGTTTGCCATATTATAAGCCTTCTTGACGATCATTGTAACAAGGTCCTGCGGAGTTGTTACAACGACGATACCGTCAACGGGAAGATTCTGGAAAACGGTAAGCGGAACATCGCCGGTACCGGGAGGCATATCGACAAACATATAGTCAACATCGCCCCAGGCAACCTCGTTCCAGAACTGCTGGATGATACCCGAGATAACGGGACCTCTCCAGACAACGGGAGCATCCTCTTTTTCGAGAAGAAGGTTGACCGACATAACACGTATGCCTGTTTTGCTCTCGGCAGGGATAAGACCCATTGCGCTCTGCTCAATGCCCTGCTTTACACCGAAAGCCTTGGGAATTGAGGGACCTGTTACGTCGGCATCGAGAATAGCAGTCTGTTTGCCGCTTGTCTGGAAAGCGGAAGCAAGGAGCGAAGTGACAAGCGACTTACCTACGCCGCCCTTACCGCTGACAACACCGATTACTTTTTTTACGTTACTGAATTCATTCTGTGCAAGATGCATATCCTGCTTCTGCTCTTTGCTGTCACAGTTTGATGAACAGGTTGAGCAGTTACCGTTACATGCCATTTTGAAATTACCTCTTTATATTGAATTAATAATTGCTTTAATAATTTTAATTGAAACGCTCCATATCGTACTGATTATTTTCGCGAGATTTGTAAACACAGTGTTCAGTACAGTGCGTGCTTTGTCGAGCTTTTCCTGCTCGGTTTTGAGCCTTAACGTACCGTCAACCTCGACAACCTCGTGGAAAACCGCTGTTTCATGGTAGCCATCACCCGATGAATTGGGAGAGTGAACGGAGAGCATAAGTCTGCCGTCGTTATCGGTGAAAAGCATACCGTGTCCGCCGTCGCAGTCCGTGCCGCTGATGTCTCTGTGGAAAAGAAGTCTGGGTTGCTGTTTCCACTCGCCGTCAATACTGTAGCTCTCTGCCATGCCGACAGCGTAGCCGTTATCGGCAACATTTGACCAGAGCATTATCAGCTTGCCGTCCTCACAAGTGTGGATATACGGGCCGTCGGTAACCTGTCTGTCCATACCGCGCCTGCCGTCATCCGCACGGAAAATCTCCTTCGGCTCGGAGATGAGCGAAGATAAATCGTCACTCATTTTTGCAACGCACATTCTGCCTATACCGTCGTCTGTGCTTGTCCACTCGTGGACAAAAACCATCCACGGCTGACCGCTGTTATCGACATAGAGTGTGCCGTCAATCGAATCCCAATCGTTCGGAGTTGCAAATCCGTCGCTGATTTGCTCAAACGGACCGAGAGGACTTGAAGCCTTGAAAACCGCAGTTCCTCGGTGATTGAGCACACTATCGTGATAGGTGGCAAAAAGATAGAAATTGCCCTCGTACTCGACACATTCTGGAGCCCAGTAGTCACCGTCTGCCGTATGACCCTCGGGGAAGGTGAAAACGGTAAACGGACCTGCCCAATTCTCAAGGTCCTCACTGACGTAGCAGCCGTAGCCCTGCCACGCTGCACCTGTGCCGTACATATAGTATTTGCCGTCGCTGACAAGAATACAAGGGTCGCGGATGCCGATATCCTCACGCTTGCGGGGGTATTCCATTTCGGAAGCGTAGGCTGAAGGAATAAGGCAAGCACCCATAAGAATTACACTTAACAAAACCGAGATAAATCTTTTAAGCATAAGACTTCCTCCTTGCGATATATTTGCCTTGCGGCAAACGCGATATAATTTCAAATATTTGAAATTGCGATATAGGCTCGATAAATCTCGCCTGCGATATGATATAATCCCCTCGTATGCCGCAGCATATATCGCACGCAAAGCGTATATCGCATTGCGGAGCAATATATCGCAAATCCCTAAGGGATTTATATCGCGACAAAATTATCTTCAGATAATTTTGTCATCTGGCAACAATATTAACGAGCTTACCTTTGACATAAAGCTCCTTGACGATTGTTTTGCCTGCGATTTCTGCGGCAATCTTTTCGTCTGCCTTTGCAAGTGCGATTGCGTCTGCAGCCTCGATATCTGTTGCAATCATCATCTTTGCACGGATTTTACCGTTGATCTGTACAACGATTTCAATCTCGTTATCAACGCACTTTGCCTCGTCGTAAGTCGGCCACTCACCGTTTGCGAGCATACCGTAGCCGAGAGCCTCGTTGATTTCCTCTGTAACGTGAGGAGCAAAGGGATTGAGGAGAGTTACGAAAGTTTTGAGCTCCTTACGTGTAACAGCACCTGCATCGTAAATCTCGTTAAGGAGAGTCATAAGAGCGGCAATAGCTGTATTGTACTTGAGAGATTCAATATCGGAAGAAACCTTCTTGATCGTTCTGTGGAATGCAGACTCGAGCTTCTTTGAGTACTCGTCTGAATCCGTGAGGATTGACTGAAGATTCCATACTCTGTCGATGAATCTCTTACAACCCTTAACGCTGTCCTCTGACCAGGGAGCTGCCTTCTCGTAGTCACCCATAAAGAGGACGTAGGTACGAAGAACGTCGGCACCGAAGGACTCGACAACATCATTCGGGTCGATAACGTTACCTCTGGACTTGGACATCTTTACGCCGTCCGGACCGAGGATAAGACCCTGTGCTGTACGCTTTGCATACGGCTCTGCAGTAGGAACTTCGCCGAGATCGTAGAGGAACTTGTGCCAGAAACGTGAGTAGATAAGATGACGTGTAACGTGCTCCATACCGCCGTTATACCAGTCAACCTGACCCCAGTACTTGAGCTTTTCCATATCGGCAAAACGCTCTGTATTGTGGGGATCGATATATCTGAGGAAGTACCATGACGAACCGGCCCACTGAGGCATTGTGTCGGTCTCTCTCTTGGCTGCGCCGCTGCACTTGGGGCAGGTACAGTTTACGTAAGAATCAATCTTTGCAAGGGGGCTTTCGCCGTCCTGACCGGGCTCGAAGTTTTCAACCTTGGGAAGCTTAAGGGGAAGCTCCTCGTAAGGAACGGCAACCATACCGCACTTGTCACAGTGGACAATCGGAATCGGCTCGCCCCAGTAACGCTGACGGTTGAACGCCCAATCCTTCATCTTATACTGAACGCCCTTTTCGCCGATGCCCTGCTTCTCAAGCTCTTCGAGCACACGTGCGATAGAGGACTTCTTATCTGTATAGCCGTTGAGGTAGTCGGAGTTGACCATTTCGCCGTCGCCTGTGTAAGCTTCAACAGCGATGTCGCCGCCCTTGATAACCTCGATAATATCGATGCCGAACTTCTTTGCGAAGTCGTAGTCACGCTGATCGTGTGCAGGCACAGCCATAATAGCACCCGTACCGTAGCCCATCATAACGTAGTCGGAAATAAAGATCGGGATTTCCTTGCCGTTTACGGGGTTGATGCCGACAAAGCCCTTGAGGCAGACACCTGTTTTATCCTTGACAAGCTGTGTACGCTCAAACTCTGTTTTCTTTGCACACTCTGCTCTGTAATTCTCGACCTCGTCGAAATTCTCAATCATATCCTTATACTTATCAAGCAAAGGATGCTCGGGAGCCATAACCATAAAGGTTACACCGAAGAGAGTATCGGGACGTGTTGTATAGATACGGAGAGTTTCGTCGGTATCTTTAACGGTGAAGTTGACGAAAGCACCTGTTGACTTACCGATCCAGTTTTCCTGCTGGAGCTTTACGTTGGGAAGGTAATCAACCTCATTAAGACCCTCGAGAAGCTTATCGGCATACTCGGTGATACGAAGGTACCAAACATCCTTGGACTTCTGAACGATATCGCTGTGGCAGATATCGCACTTACCGCCCTGAGAATCCTCATTGGAAAGAACAACCTTACAAGAGGGACAGTAGTTGACAAGAGTCTTGTCACGGAATGCGAGACCGTTTTCAAACATCTTGAGGAAAATCCACTGAGTCCACTTATAGTAGCCCTCTTCGGTAGTGTCGATTACTCTGTCCCAATCAAAAGAGAAGCCGACACGCTTGAGCTGAGAAGTGAACTTTGCGATATTGTTGTCGGTAACCTGCCTGGGGTGGATACCTGTCTTGATTGCGTAGTTTTCGGTAGGCAGACCGTAAGCGTCGAAGCCTATCGGGAAGAGGACATTGTAGCCCTCCATTCTGCGTTTACGTGAAACAACCTCAAGGCCTGAGTAAGCCTTGATGTGACCGACGTGCATACCTGCACCGCTCGGATAGGGGAACTCTACAAGAGCGTAGAATTTCTTTTTGTCGGAGCCGTCTTCAGCGTGGAATACGCCCGACTCGTCCCATTTGTCCTGCCATTTCTGCTCGGCAGATTTAAAATCGTAGTTAGCCATAGTTTTATCAATCCTTTTGATTTGTTAGTCTGTAATTAAGTGTGAAATATCGACCTGTGCTGCATCTGCCCAGAGTCGCTCGAGATTATAATAATCTCTCATATCGCTGAGGAAAAGGTGGACGATAACATCGTTGAAGTCCATAAGAATCCAGCCCGTTGCCTTACCCTCGATATGTGTTGCAAAAACACCGAGCTTTGCCATCTCGTCCTCAAGGTCGTCGGCAAGCGCCTTAACGTGAGGGTTAGATGTTGCGGATGCGATTACAAAATAGTCTGAAACTATTGTAATGCCTGCTGTTTCAATCGCAACGATATCCTCTGCCTTCTTTTCATCGAGCACCTTTACGATGCTTTCAAGTATTTCTTTTGAGGTCATATTCATAAGCCTCCTTTTAATATATTATATATAATTTTACAAATATATATAATATCACAATAAAATCCAAAATGCAACCTGAAATCAACCGTCTGCAAACAAAAATTACACTGTAATAAAACACAAAAACTTAATATTGCAAAAGCTCAAACCTTATGATAGAATAAAAATAATACCGACAGTTTTCAACAAAAAACATTCGGCAAAATAATGAGAAGAGGTTATTAATATGGCAAAAATCTGTAATGTATGCGGCTGTGAAATGCAGGACACAGATAAATTCTGCAACTACTGCGGTACACCCAACACACCCGAAGCACCTGCGGCTCCCACGGTTGACAACAGTTACGCCTACGCACAGCAGCCGGTTGCTCCTGCAACCACCAACGGATATGCCGCTCCCGTTAACAACGGCTACGCTCAGCAGCCTGCTGCCCCTGCGGGCTACGGTTATACTCAACAGCCCACAAGCTATCCTCCTGTTACTCCTCCGCCTGCACAGCCTGAAATTCCCAAGGCAGGACTCAGCGTCGGTGCTTTCTTCGGCTTCGGAATTCTTTTCAGCATTCCTTTTGTAGGCTTCATACTTATTATGGTTATGTCCTTTGCTCCGAAAAACAAAACCCTTAAGAATTTTGCACGCTCCTATCTCATCTGGTACATAATTGCAATTGTACTGGTTGTCATTGCTATCATATTCTCTCTCATTCTCGGTGTTTCTTTATTTGAAGAGCTCGAATACATGTTTTAACTGAATACTTGAAACCTGAAGCCCTCAGAACGGTAAACTCCGTCCTGAGGGCTTCTTTTGAGTTGTTGAAGTGAAGCGTTTATAATATCTGCCGATTGACCGCGGGCATCCTCAACAAAAGCTATAACATACTTCTTTGCAACCTCACAGATTGCATCAGACGTAAACGGAAGAGTCAAGACCCTTTCCTACACTAGATGGATA
The DNA here is from genome assembly GCA_017399065.1 of Clostridia bacterium. Taxonomy (GTDB): domain Bacteria; phylum Bacillota; class Clostridia; order Oscillospirales; family Acutalibacteraceae; genus UBA8612. The sequence goes on from JAFQEL010000033.1 coordinate 12,697, forward strand.
AAATTACAGGAATATTTATTTTAACGCGAATGGTCTCGATATGGTTTTTAAATACTTAAAAACTCAATTAGTTTGTCAATATCTTGCTGTGCTTTTGCATCTTCTTTTGCAGGAATTATATTTGTATTGAAGCTGCCCGTAAGGCTGAAAATATCGGTGACATTTATTTGCTTCAATATGCCGCTCAAAGTTTCGTGCGCCTTTTGCGGATTGCCGTCACCACCGCCAACAAGAATTATTGCGCCTTTCTTCGGAGCGACAGACAGTTTTTGGTTGCGAAAATGTTTTGCTGCAAAATATGTTTGAAATCTGCTGCATACATCAAGAAGTTTACCTGTTGGTTGTGAGAAATAAATTGGTGAAGCAATTATAACATTATCGCAGTCAACGATATAATCATATATTTCAGTCATTTCATCGTTAATTGAACAACCGTCATTGTTCCAGCAATAACGGCAATCAACACAAGCAGAAATATCTGAATAATAAGCGTCAACTATTTTATAGTCACCATTCAGTTGCTCGGTAAGTTTGCTGATTAAAGCTGTTGTATCTCCTTTTTTGCGTGGAGAACCGTTTATAATTAGTGTTTTCATAAAATGCTTCCTATTTTTCACAATTCATTTGATGCTTTATAAAATTAATTTTTCGGTTATCCTGTTTTTCTTTAACATTCATTCTGTAACCATCTAATGAAGATTTTTGATAAACTTTCAGATATTGTTCCAACGATAAAAACATAAACTTAGTTCCAGATATATTGCGAATTTCAATATCGCAGATATCAATATCCGCAAACTCCTTCAAGCCTTCAATAGAAGCATAGGAATAATCCACACCGTCTTTACGGAATGTGTGCTCGTGCTCATCAATTAATGTATATCCGTAACTTTCCAATAATAGTTTAAAATCTTTCCACTTATCGCCTGTTACAAACACCTGCGGAATAAGGATATCAATATCATCTGAATTTAAAGATGTATTTGTCAATACTTCTAAACCTAACGAGCCGTAAAGCAACGGAATAATATTAAATTTATTATTAAGCATTTCTGCATTTTGTAAAAAGCAATTAAGTTTTATCATTAATATCACCATTTTATTATCTTACTTTTCTGAACTATATATAAACAATTTTTCAATCCTCCGTCACGGCTAAAGCCGTGTCACCTCCTTTCAAAAGGAGGTTTTGATAAACAAATTTACAGAGATATAACATACTCTTTTTCTTTTAGTTCAACAAGGTTTTTTTGCTTTTTGCCGTAAACAAAAACTTTTATACCGTTATTAAATTTGATGTAAAGGTCAACGTTAACATAAGGCGGTTCACTACCGTCATTTACGCCGTTAAAACAGGCGGTTTCAACTGTAACATTCGATAAATCAACACCTAAAATATTTCCAATAAGTGATGGCAGTAATTGTTCATCACCGGAAACACTGCGAAGATAAGGATAAAAACACTTAATAACCTTTAAATGTTCATTATCTCTGATTTTAATATCCTTTTGTTTTATAAACTCATCAAAATTCATCTATGTCCCCTTGATAAATAACATCAATCTCATCTTCGCTTGGCACTTCAAATATTGAAGCGAATTTTGCGGCAAGATTATCGTCAACATAGTAGGCACTTGTTTCATTTGCAAGCACAGCGTTGTTTCTCTTATTCAAGCGATATTTCCATGTTTCATCGTTTATATCAATGTAATGAAGCTCGCATTCGATATTACGGGACTTATAAAATCCTTTTGCAGACTCTCGTTCTGCTTTTGTCCAGAAGCCCCAGTCAAGAACTACATTGATATCTTTGTTAATAACCTCCACAGATTTGTTTAACAGATATTTCTCTGTTCTTTCCACATATTCATCGTGTTTATCACCGCAATGCTGACCGAAAAGAGCAAGCGTTATTTCATCAACTGAAAGCAGTACAGCATTCTTTTTTTTACAAAGCTTTTGTGCGTATGTAGTTTTGCCGCAGCATATTTTGCCGCAAATTAAAAAGACTTTTGCCATAAGCAATACCTTCTTACTTTAAAGTTTACAATACATCTCTTGAGCTTTTGGTATAAAACCAAGCTTTTCATAAAGTTTGATTGCTTCCGGATTGTTCACAAGGACATCAAGATTAATAAAACTACAGCCTTGTTCCTTTGCCCAAGCTTTTGCAGCAATCATCAACGCTGTTCCGAAGCCTTTGCCACGGTGATTCTCTGTAACGATTATATCCATTATGTAGCAATACTTTCCGGGAAGCATAAAGTCAAAATCAGGTCTTACCTTTGCCTGAAGCAGAATAAAACCTACTGTCTCACCGCCACAGTCATAAATCAGGATATCCGAGTTTTCGTCGGCTATTGTTTTTTCAATAAACTCTGTACTCTGGTCACCCTCTTTTATAAAGTCGGGAATAAGCTTTGCCATTTCTCTGAACTGCTCACGGTATAATTCTGATATTACAGGTATGTCGTCGGGTTTTGCTTTTCTTACCATATTAAATAACCTCGATTGAATAAATAGCAAAAGGCATCACCAAAAGGAGATGCCTTGCTGATTTTTTGTTAAATGCTTTTAAAGACCACTTTTGCCGTATTTATCGGTGCGGTTGCTATAGCCTTTGTAGACGTTGAGCCCGGAGCAAGGGACACCACGCACATAACTGTTTCAGCATTGATTTTTTTCCCTGATGAGTCATAGCAATCGTAGCCGATATACATAGCGTTTGCTTTGCTGTCTGCCGATATGATTTCAATATCGAGAAGCAGAATTACCGAATTATTCTGCGAAAGCGATGCAGTATGAGAGGTTATACGCACGCTGCTGCCGCCCATTGTGAGAGTGCCGCCGTACTCGACCTTTGGTGCTTTGAACGGTGCACTTGTAGTGACAGGCTTAGTGGTAGCAACGGGCTTGGTCGTTGCTGCTGACCCGGTTGTAACAGGCTTTGTAGTGACAACGGGCCTTGTAGTGCGTGCCGTTGTAGCAGGACGGGTGACAACGGTTGTAGGTGCGGCTGTCGGACGTGTGGTAAGCCTAGACGGAGAAGGAGCACGAGTGGTATACTGCGTAACCTTCGGCTGAGTTACCGCAACCTTGTGCGTGTTGCCTTCTTTGTCGGTGACAATAACCGTTTCGTACGTATAATTGTGCGGTCTTGTAGTTATATTCTCTTTGCTCGGGGCCGTTGAATCCTCCTGCACGGAAGCAGTCTCTTCAGTCCCGGGCTGAGGAGTATCCTTATGTATACAGCCTGCGGCCGCAAATGAAATTGCAGCCGCAAGAAGTAACGCCAAAAACTTCTTATTCATAATCAGAAGCTCTCAACAAGCTCCTTGAGGTAAGCCTTGAAGTCCTCACCGATCTCCTTATGGTTGAGAGCAACTTCGCAGTTAGCCTTCATAATGCCGAGCTTGTTACCCATATCGTAACGGATGCCGTCAAAATCAAGAGCAAGAAGGTTGCCTTCCTTGCCGAGACGTGCAAGAGTATCTGTGAAGTAGAGCTCTTCGCCCTCGGGTGTGTTTGCAAGGTCCTCTGCAAGGTAATCGAATACCTGGGGAGGAGCAACAACTCTGCCGAGGATTGAGAAGCAGGACATAATCTGATCCTCTGTGGGCTTCTCAATGATGTTATGTACATCCATGAGAGCTGCATTGTCTGCATGAGGAGTAACGTCGAGTGAGCAGTACTTGGAAACGTCCTTTCTCGGAACTTCCTTGACACCGACGATGCCCTTACCTGTCTTCTCATAAGCATCAACAAGCTGCTTTGTTACGGGGTACTCGTCGTTGATAATAACGTCATCACCGTAAAGGATAGCAAAAGGCTCGTTGCCGATAAAGCTCTTTGCGCACATAATAGCGTGGCCGAGACCCTTTGTCTCCTTCTGACGGAGGAAGTAAACGTTGGCAATATTTGAGCAAGCAAGAACATCCTCGTAAAGATCCTTCTTTGAGGGGTTATTCTTAAGCTTGTCTTCAAGCTCGTAGCTATGGTCGAAGTGATCTTCGATTACGCCCTTACCACGGTTTGTGATGATAAGGATATCTTCGATACCTGCAGCTGCAGCCTCTTCAACAATATACTGAATTGCGGGCTTATCAACGATATTGAGCATCTCCTTCGGAACTGCCTTGGAAGCGGGGAGAACTCTTGTACCGAGACCTGCTGCGGGGATTATAGCCTTTTTGATTTTCATGGTAGTATCTTTCCTTTCTGTATTGAGAATTGAAAAAAGTTTTTTATTTTTTACCGCATCAATAAATATGATGCCGCATAAATCAATATATCACCTATAAGATATGAACCTGAGCCGAAAAGTATGTTTGTACCGCCCTTGCGGAAAAGCTCAACCTGTACCTTTCGTTCATCCGACGAAGAGCCCCGGATCCGTTTTATTTCGGTGCAGGCTTTTTTATAATACAGCCTGTCTGCCAAAAGTGCTGATACAACCTTGAGCGAACCCAGCAAAAACAAAACAGCAACTATCGGAAGTAACGGCTTCAGAACCTCGTTTATAATACGGGATTGGTTGCTCTGAATAAATTCTTCCAGAACTTTATAGCCCTCTTCACTGACGGTAACGCTGTTGCCGTAAAGAAAGCTCATAAATCCTGTCTGTTGATTTTCCTCAACGTACGGCTCTATAAGCTCATACATTTCTGCCATAATCGGTGCTGTAGTATCATTAAAATACTGCTCAGCCGGAATCATCAGAAGATTGAGAGAGATAAAGACTGCAAAGAGGATTGCACCCGCTTTATGCAGCTTACGGTAAAAAAACCAATACGGTGAGAACAAAAAAGCCGCCCAGTTCCACGAAAACTTTCTGCGGAACTTTTTGATATAGCTTGCACCTGCAGTGCGGCAGAAGAGAGCTATATCACCCGACTTGAGCCCCCTTATATTTTCGTTGGGGTTGAAATCAGGCTTAAACTGAGCAATAGGCGGATCTCCCATAGGATTTGCAAAGGGAATCAGCACTGCACCGCATTCGGGGCAACGCAGTGTACCGTTGGGGCAGGTTGCACCGCAATCGGGACAGACAATATCAAGATTGGACTCACTGCGTGTATGTGCATTTTTTTCGGTTTTAGATTCTTCCTGTTCGGGCTGAGGCTCGGCTGATTTCTTCCAGACAAAGCCTTCGGCGTGCTTCTCAGCGGCGGCACATTCGCCGTGAGCAAACCAACAGACACGGTGATGAGGTGTACCGCAATCGGGGCAGACAACAACATCGTCCTGCTCGGCAAACTCTGTACCGCAGTACGGACAGTTTTCGCCCGTGTATCTCATTTTGTTTCATTCCTTCCGTATACATATAAATATACATTTATTATTTTACACAATTTATCATAAAAGTTCAATCTAATTATATAATTATTTTTAAACTTTTATAAATTTTCGCCTGCCGCTTTACATAATCATAAAAATGTATTAAAATATATAATGATATTTTATGTGACTAAGGGCTTTGTAACCCGGGAAAGGAAAAACTATGCTTCAATTTGAAGAGCTTCGTCTCGAACTGCTCGAATGCAGAAAGCCTCTCGATGAGCTTGCAGAGGCACTCGGCCTTGAAGAAATGCGCAAGGAGATTGCCGCACTTGAAGAGCAGGCTGCTGCACCCGATTTCTGGGACGATATGAAAAATTCACAGAAGATTCTGCAAAAAACCGCAACACTCAAAAACAGGGTTGCCGCATACGAAAAGCTTAATACAGACTTTGAAGACGCACTTATCATGATAGAGCTGTCTGATGAGGAAGAGGACGAATCAATGTTCCCCGACTGCCGCGAGAGCGTTGACGCTATCAAGAAAGAGCTTGACAAGCAGACACTCAGCACACTGCTCAGCGGAGAATACGACGGCAAGAACGCAATCCTCACATTCCATGCGGGTGCGGGCGGCACGGAGGCTCAGGACTGGGCTTCGATGCTTGTACGTATGTACACACAATGGGGCACCAAGAACGGCTACAAGGTTACAATGCCCGACTTTCTTGACGGCGATGAGGCAGGCTACAAATCCGCTGTTCTTCACATCGAGGGTGAAAACGCATACGGCTATATGAAGAGCGAAAACGGTGTTCACAGACTTGTACGCTGCTCACCCTTTGACGCATCGGGCAGACGCCACACTTCCTTCGCTTCACTTGAAGTTATGCCCGAAATTGACGACACGATAGAAATCGACCTCAATATGGACGACATCAAGATGGACGTTTACCGTGCAAGCGGTGCAGGCGGTCAGAAGGTCAACAAGACATCCTCAGCAGTTCGTCTTACACACATCCCTACAGGTATCGTAACATCCTGCCAGGTTGAACGCAGCCAGGTGCAGAACCGAGAGGTTGCTCTTCGTATGCTTAAATCCAAGCTGCTCGAAATCAAAGAGCGTGAGCACCTTGACAAGATTGAGGATATCAAGGGTGTACAGAAGGACATTGCCTGGGGCAGCCAGATCCGCTCTTACGTGTTTATGCCCTACACTCTTGCAAAGGACCACCGCACAGGCTTTGAAATGGGTAACATCAACGCTGTTATGGACGGTGACATCGACGGCTTTATCAACGCTTACCTCAAGCAGCAGTCACTTGAGAAGATGAATAACAATGAATAAGGCCAAAAGGGTAACAATTGTTGCGATTGCAGTTATTGCGGCGGTACTGATTTTTCTCGGCGTCAGATATTCTGATAAGTTATTGCCCAACAACGGTACAAGTGAGGACACAGTTAACACAACCGCAAATTTTGATAATTTAACAGTCGGTGATTATACAACGATCAAGCCTTATGTTGATTCTCAGACTGAAATACTGACTGCATCAACCACCCACGTGCCCGACTATATCACAACAGAGAGATATGATGAGCACGCAACAAGACTCAGCGAAGAAAACGGCTGGAAGGATAATAGCCTGACCGACGGTATTCCGAAAATCAAAACCGGCAAGGTCACCACGATTAATTATGTTTCGGACAAGGGCCGCAGGACGATAATCAGAATAGACAGCTTTGACTATGACAGCTATCTGAACTACATAGAAAAGCTTGAAGTTGCCGGCTTTGCAGATAACAACAGCCGCAAGCATATTCCGCCGACCGCACCGTCAACTGTTGCTATGTTTTACAGCAAATTTGACGGCGAGCGATCATTTGGCGTATATTGGTACGGTGACTCAAGCTCAGCAGGCTTTGACTGCGAGATTGTTATATCAGACTATGACCAGGCGAAATAAATTAAAATTTTTAACGGAGACGTTCAAGGTGAGCGTCTCCGTTTTTTGAGTTTATTGAGGTTAAGAGCTTTAGCTATCCCTCCACCGCCTGACGGCGGTCCCCCTCCCTTTAGGCAAGGGAGGCTTTTTTCTTTTTATCCCTACTGTGTTGTATATTCTTTTTTGATCTATTCGGTGCTCTGTGATGGCAACGTTTCTCGGTGCTGCTATGTTGCGGCGTATATCCGCTTTATTGAGGTATTTGGTGTGTGCTTCACACCTTTTTTGTGGCTTGAACTTTTTCTCGTGGCCACTCTTTCCTTGCGTATATCCGTTTTATTGAGGTATTTGGTGTGTGCTTCACACCTTTTTTGTGGCTTGAACTTTTTCTCGTGGCCACTCTTTCCTTGCGTATATCCGTTTTATTGAGGTATTTGGTGTGTGCTTCACACAAAAAAGCAGGTGCGGAAGACCGCACCTGCCGTTGTTTTTGTGGTAGCTGATTAATAAACTACTCTGTAGGAAACTGTTGTGCCGTTGCTCATCCAACCAGCTAAGTAGAGAGCCTCTACTGTGCAGGTATATGTGTCAGCATGTGAGCAAGCAACTGTGAGAGTCCATGTGAGTGTACCGTCACCGTTGTCAACTGCTGTAGCAACATCCTTAGAGTAAGTCTGAACAGAACCGTACTGGTCAGTTACTCTTACGCCTGTAGCGAGTTTATCAGTTACAATTGTGAATGTCTGTGTGTTACCTCTGAGGACACGAGCCTTAGCTGTTGCAGAAACAACGATATCTGCATCATCACCTGTTGAGGGACCTGTGATAACAGGAGCAGCTGTTACTGTGAAGGTAAGGTCTGTGCCTTCGTCTGTGAGGTAGTTTTCAGAACCTGTTGTGTAGATGTCGAATGCGTAGTTGCCTGCATCGCACTTGCGTGTGATGAGCCATACCCAGTTGCCGTTTTCGTCCTGAGTAGCCTTTGAGCGGCTGTATGTTGATGTGCAGCCGTTAGACTTATCAACAAGTCTCATTCTGAGAGTGCTGGGACCGCAAACGATCTTGATAACTACTGTATCGTCAACTGTGAACTCTGTAACTGCTGCGTCGTCGAGGAGAACCTCTGCACTCTTGACGGAGTAGTCTTCGTCGGTCTTGGTTTCGATTGTGAATGCATAACCGTTGTCTTCCCAAACCTTACCGAGCTTTGCTTTTGCAACAGCATCAGCATTCTCGAAGTAAACCTTGTGAGCGATTGTCCATGTCTCTGTACCGTCGCCGTTATCCTTTACTGTAACAGCGGAGTGTGCACGGTGGTAAGTTGTTGTAGAACCGTTTTCAAAGACAAACTGAACCTTTGTAACGTTAGTAATGTTGCAAACTACATCAAAGTTAACTGTATCGCCAACCTTGTAGTATTCCTGCTTTGCTGTAACGCTTGTAACGATTGTAAGCTCAGGCTCTACGGGAGGCTCTGTGGGAGCAAGCTCAAGAGCCTTGAATGTGGACTCGAGCTCAGCTGCTGCTGCTGCGATCTGTGCTGCAAGAGCTGTGTCGGAAGCAGGAGCGTTCTCGTTCTTATCCTTAAGCATAGCCTGTGCACGCTCAAGAGCTGCTGCATAGGGCTCGTATGTTACTGCTGTATAATTATCAGCTGCTTCGGGAGTTGTGCCGTAGTTCTTGACTGCCTCTTCAAGAGCGGAGTAGTCGATGAATGCGGGCTCAAGCTTTGCGAATGCACTTCTGATTGCGGAAGCTGCATTTGCTACTGCATTGCGGTTAACCTCTGTATCAGCACCGGCACCCTTGTATGCCTGAACAAGAGCGTTACCTGCTGCAAGTTCATCCTGGAATGCTGCATAAGCTGCTGCATCGTAGTACTCTGCACCGTAAGCAGGAACAGACTCTGCGATAGCTGCTTCAAGGTCAGAAACATCAACAAATCTTGCATCAAGTGCTTCGAAAGCTGCCTTGAGGTCTGCTGCAAGAGCGTCAACCTCTGCCTGCTTTGTTGCGGGAGCTGTTGCGTATGCTGTTACGCCTGCAACTGCTGCTGCAAGAGCATCTGTGTATGCTTCGTACTCTGCTGCATCATAGTACTCTGCTGTGTACTCTGTATTTGCGTAATCCTTTGTAGCCTTATCAAGAGCTGTTACGTCAGCAAATCTTGCATCGAGTGCTTCGAAAGCTGTCTTGAGGTCTGTTGCGAGAGCGTCAACCTCTGCCTGCTTTGTTGCGGGAGCTGATGCGTAGGATGTTACGCCTGCAACTGCTGCTGCAAGAGCATCTGTGTATGCTGCGTACTCTGCTGCATCATAGTACTCTGCTGTGTACTCTGTATTTGCGTAATCCTTTGTAGCCTTATCAAGAGCTGTTACGTCAGCAAACTGAGGAACAAGATCCTCAAATGCGTTTCTTACTTGATCAACATATGTAGCAATTACCTGGCGGTTTGCTTCTGTATCAGCTGCTGCTCTGTAGGATATAACGATCTGGTTTGCATACATAACTGCCTGCTTGAATGTAGCAAGAGCCGTTGCATTATAATATTCGTCAGCATAAGCAGGTACACTTTCTGCAATAACGTTCTCAAGAGGAGTTACGTCAACAAATCTTGCATCAAGTGCCTCAAAAGCTGTCTTGAGGTCTGCTGCGAAGGATTCAACAGCTGCACGGTTGTCAGCTGTATCGGGAGCCTGTGCAAGAGAGCTGAGAGCTGTATTAGCTGCTGCGAGAGCATCTGTGTATGCTGCATACTCTGTTGCATCATAGTACTCTGCAGTGTAATCTGTTGTGCCGTAAGCTGCGATAGCTTCGGAAAGAGCTGTTGTATCAACATAGTTAGCTGTGAGAGCCTCGTATGCTGCCTTGAGGTCTGCTGCGAGACCTGCAACTGCTGCACGGTTAGCCTCTGTATCAGCTGCGCCGTCGTAATCGATTACGCCGTCCTGAGCTGCTGCGAGAGCTGCCTGCCATGCTGCGTACTTAGCGGAATCATAATACTCGGGAGCCTGTGCGGGAGTCTTGTAAGCTGCGATAGCTTCTGAGAGATCTGATGTGTCAACGTATCTCTCGTAAAGCTCATCGTAAGCGTTTGTAAGAACCTCGGCTGCATTATCAATGATAGCCTGGTTCTCGTCACTCTTTTCGAGCTTATCTGCTGCAAGGAGGTCCTGTGCAGCCTTGAGAGCTGCCTTCCATGTAGCAAGGTCTGTGGGATCATAGTACTCTTCTGCTGAGTCAAGCTCTGAGCAGTTATTAACTGCCTGCTGAAGAGCAGCGTAATCGCAGTACTCGATGAGATCAAGAGCTGCCTTAGCATCTGTAAGAGCCTTTTCAGCTGCGTCGATCTTGCCCTGGTTTACGCCATCTGCATCCTGAATCATGTTGGGAGTAACTGCCTTAGCTGCTGTGTAAGCTGCCTCGTAATCTGCCCAAGATGTAGCTGTGTAGAGAGCCTTGTCTGCAAGGTCTGTCTCGTACTGAGCGATAGCTGCGTTAAGATCTGTGTAGTCGCAAGGAACTTCAGCAGCAGCTGACTTAACAACAAAGTTAATAACAGCACCGCTGACGTTGATTGTTTCGGGATACTGGGAAGCATCTGCTACAGTACCGTAAACGTCTGCGTTAGAAGCGACAGAAGCATAAATCTGTCTGAAACGAGCATTAGCTGTGGAAAGACCAAGCATCTGCTCGGGCATAAGGAACTTACCTGTTGTGCCGTCTTCAAGACCTGCCTCAACTGTAAGGTCAAAGCTGTAGCTGAGAACAGGTGTAGAAGCATCTGTGGGAGTTGTGAAGTTTGTGTTGTATGCACGGCCGTAAAGGAAGCCTTCATAGCCTGATGCATAGTTTGAACCGAGCTGGTTTCCTGTTACAGGATACTTCTGGTTAGGTGTGTAGTTATTGATGTGGTTGTGGAGATGCCAATCTTCTGTTGTAATTGATCCGAAGAAAGAATCAGTCCAAGCAAAGAGCTCACTACCAACCGAACCGATATAGTAGTTTGTCTGTGTATAAACTTCAACCGTAATTTTTTCACCGGGTTCAACTTCAATAGCACCGTTTTCGTTTGCAGTCTTACCCTTGACAGTAGCTGTATAGGTAAGGACTGTGCCTGCCTTTTCTGTAAGCATTTCTGCACTTGCGGCAACTGCAACAGTACCAAGGACAAGCATAACTGCAAGAAGAACACTGATTATTTTTTTAGTCATCTTCATTGAGTTGAGTTTCCTCCTTCAAAGTTTTATATCAGCCTGCCCGGCGGCAGAAGCCGGGCAGGTCAATACTTTGGGTTACATAATAAATCTGGCTTTAATTATCTGACCTGGTTAACAGCATCTGTATTCCATGCAAGGAAGTTGTAGAGCTCGTTAAAGTCAGCGTATGTGATAGCGCCGTCACCGTCAAGATCCATTGCAATAGCGTTAGCCTCTGTCATAAAGTCATAATCAAAGGTGTAATCGTTCCATGCAATGTAGTTGAACGGGTCAGTAAGGTCACCGTAAGTGATAGCGCCGTCACCGTCGTTATCGCCGTAGATGACTACAATGTAGGTTGCAACGACTTCATTTGTCTTGTTGTTGATGAAGTCAACTCTTGTACCTGTACCGATGGTTGTGTTGTTGCCGAAGTATGTGTACTCAAGTCTGCCGTCACCTTCGATCTCAAGGAAGCCCTGAGAAACAAGGTCTGTAAGCTCCATATGGTCTGACCAAGCGTTTACGCCTGCACAGTCAAGACCTGAGATATAACCTGTTACACCTGCAGGTGCATTAGCTGTATCGATAACTGTTGTTGAGCCTGCCTTGATGTTGAGTACAAGCGGAACCTCTGCGGACTCGAGCTTTTCAACTGCGTCTGCAACTGCACCTGTAAGTGAATCGATTGCAGCCTGCTCATCTTCTGAGAGTGTTCTGTCAACATTCTTTGCTGCCTCGACAGCATCCTGAAGTGCTTCCCAAGTTTCGGGTGTGTAATCATCCTTATTGAGTTTTTCTGCATCTTCAATTGCCTTGTCAAGTGCTGTGTAATCAGCGTACTTCTTAAGAGCTGCGACAGCTGCATTAAGAGCTGCTGCTGCGTTGTCAACAGTTGCCTGCTGGTCAACTGTGAGGTTCTTGTCTACTGCGTTAGCTGCTGCAAGAGCGGACTCAAGGTTTGCCCATGTAGTTGCTGTGTAATCATTCTTTTCAAGGCCGTTAGCCTCTTCGATTGCTGCGTTGAGTGCGGAGTAGTTTGCACCCTTCTTAGCGAGCTTAGCTGTTGCATCTACAAGGTCAGCTGCTGCTGTGTTGACAGTAGCCTGCTCGGAGTACTTGAGAGCGGGATCAGCGTCGCGAAGGTCAACTGCTGCGTTGTAAGCTGCTTCGAATGCTGCCCAGGAATCGTCTGTGTAGACGGATGTGTCAACACCTGCGATCTTAGCATCTGCTGCTGTGATAGCGTCCTTAAGTGCTGTGAGGTCAGCATCTGCTTCCTCAAGGCCAAGAACTGCATCGTAGATAGCCATAGCCATCTCTTCGACCTTCTCCTGGTCGCCTATCTTGAGTGTACGGTCAACTGCTGCGAGGGCATCGTCAAGAGCCTTCTTTGAAGCAGGTGTGTACATTTCGGGAGTTGTGTAGTACTCTGCAGGAATCTGCTCGATTTCCCAATCAACGTTGCCGTAGAGAGCGGGAAGGTTTGCAAGAGCTGCGTTAAGAGTATCGGCTGCTGCCTGAATCTCTGCGTTGTTGCGGATATCGAGCTCGCCGTTGTCGTACTTTGTAAGGAGAACCAATGCTGCCTGATAAGCTGCATCAACGTCTTCGTATACGTCAACGATACCGTCTTCGTCTGTATCTGTGGGATACTCTGCCTCGTATGCAAAGTAGTCTACTGAGTAGTAGTTGAGCTCAGCGTCTTCGAGAGGCTCGATATTAGCATCGACATACTCGAGAGCTGCGATAGCTGCTGCAAGAGCTGTCTCCTGCTCGTCTACGAGTGCCTGCTGCTGGATATTTACCTTCGGCTCTGCATTGTAGAATGCAAGAGCTGTGTTGTAAACAGCGAGGAAGTTAGTGTAGCTGCCGGGTGTGTAGAGGTTCTGGTTTGCAATAACCTCTGTACCTGTTGTGATCTGAGCGTTGAGCTTTGTATAGTCAGCGTCTTTAAGAACGAGGCCTGTGAATGCTGCCTCAAGAGCTGCTGCCATTGCGTCAACTTCAGCCTGCTTTGTGATGTCGAGACCCGGTTCAACAGAATCTACAACAGCCTGAAGGTCTGCCCAGTTCTTATAATCGTCCTTTGTGGACTCAATAGCTGCGATTTCTGCAAGCCACTTGTTAACAAGAGTGTAATCAGCATCGTTGTAAACAAGGCCTGTACGTGCATCGTAAACTTCCTGTGCAACAGCGTTAACTGTTACCTGCTCACCTGCCATGTAGCCGTAGTCATAAGCTTCGTCTACTGCTGCACGAGCATCAAGAAGTCTCTGCCATGATTCAGGTGTGTAGTACTTTGCGTACTCATCTTCGTACTGTGCCTTGATAGCCTGCTGCTCGAATGCAAACTTGAAGTCTGCAGCGTTGAGGTAGTTACCAAGGGTTACGTAGATAGCATCGATCTCTGCGTTAAGAACGTCAACCTCTTCCTGCTGAAGGATGTAGAGGCCTTCCTTCTTCTCAGCAATCTTTGCACGGAGCTGAGCAATACGCTCCTCCTGGTAGTAAGTGATTGTGTAGTTGTTTTCAGCATTTGACGGGTCAATAACGTCAACTACTGTATCGATATTCTGTGTAGAATCAGCGATAGTCTGATTGAGCTGTGTATAGTCAGCTGACTTGAGCTCAAGGTTGTTGTATGCTGTCTGAAGAGCATCTCTGTAGCCGTCAACTGTGGGCTGGTCGGGCATCTTAAGGCTACGGTTTGTCATAGCGGGTGCACAAGCGTTTGCCCAGTTGTTGTAGGACTCAGTTGTAAAGTACTCCCAATCTACATCTCTGTCGTCGGCACCGACAAATTCATACTTCTCAAGGTCGGGAAGTATGATTGTAAGACCGCCGTAAGAGCCGTTGGGGTTAGTACCTGTCTTGTTTTCAAGAAGTGCGTCTACCTCAGTGTAGTCTGCATCACGAAGCTGAGCAGATTCCCAACCGATACATACAAGTTCATAGTATGTTTCAACTACATCCTGATAGCGTATATCAAGATTCCAGTTAATGTTATTAATCGGGATGTCAGTTTCGTTTGTTGAACGGAAGTAGTACCACGGATAGTACTGCTCGCGTGAATAGTAAAGCGGGTCAACATCGGGGTGAGGTCTGTACTCGTACAGATTTGCACCTGTTTCGGGGTCAACACCAAGGAAGCCACGAATTTCGTCAACCTTTGCCTGAAGCTTCTTGTAATCAGCAGGTCTGTACTCAAGATTGTCAATAGCTGTCTGGAGAGCTGTTGCTGCTGCTTCGTTCTCAGCACCTGTGAGTGATGCATCGTTTACAGCGCCCTTTGCCTTAGCGAGAGCGTTTACATATGCAGTCCACTTGCCGTTAGTGTCTGAGTAACCGTCCTCATACTGACGGAACATCTCATTTTCCTGAGCGACAAGGTTACGAAGATCTGTCTTATCAACTGTTGTAAGGTTGATGTGCCAAGAATAGTGACAGGTAAGAGCACGTTCCTTCGAGCTTTCACACCAGAAGTATGTGTAATATGTGTAACCGCCGTTTGCAAGACCGGGAACCTGCAGATACTTGAAGAAAGCATCACCCGCTGTTGTGCTGATTGTATTGTTGCCGCGTTCTGTACCGTCAAGGTTCATTGCTGCGGAGTTGAGGTTGCCGAGTTCACCGCCGTATGCGCCGTGATTACCCTGACCCTCATAATAGGTTTCATGATTCTGCTGATAGTTTTTAGCTTCGTTTTCGCCTGCCAGACCAAGGCTGTTTGCAACAAACATGATCTTTGCATCTGTGATGTCTGAAACAACCGATGAGTCAAAGTAGACGCTGAACTTTGCTCTTGCACCTACGTCCTCAGTATCGTTTTCACCATCAGAACCTGCGTACCAGCCGCCGTTATTGTTTCTTGACGGACCGGTCCAGGAGTTGATACCGAAACCGCTTACTTTCTGGCTGCCGTCGCCTGAGAAGTTTGTGAGGTTAACACCGTAGTAAGTGTTATCGTAGCCTGCGTTACCCTGAAGTGCTTCGTACTGGATACCGTCTGCCGGTACACCTTCGGGAGCGAAGAACAATGAAGTAAGCTGAGATACGTGAGGATCCCAAACAAGTGAGCCTCTGTTACGTCTGATGAATGTAAGCCAACCTGAAGCCTGAGGAGCATCAGTAACTGTTGATGCCTCAATCTGAGTGTAGGACTTACCTGCAAGCTCGTAAGTGAACTTGTAAGTAACTGTATCACCTACGTTAGCTGTACCGCCTGTAACCTTACCTGTAGCCGTACCGGGATCCCAAGTGAAGGTCATAGCTGTACCTGTATTCTGGTTAATAACCTCAACAGTTGCATTTGTTGCACCGTTGGGAAGTGTAACCTGGAAGTTGGAGTAATCAATCAGCGCTCTTGTGCGATAGTTGATGATCTGGGGAACGACTGTTGTACCCTTGGGCTGTGCGGAGAGGCCGTAGCCTGAGCCTGCAACATAAAGCTTTGAGGGAACAGTTGCGTTCATATAGTACTCGCCGTTACCGGAGATCTCTGCACCTGTGAAGCTGAGACCCTCAATAGCCTTCTCAAGTCTTGACTTAGCTGCGTTGATCTCAACCTGAGTTGTGTCGGGCTTCTGAATCTGCTTGAAAGCCTCTCTGAAAGCTGTACGGTAAGTCTGAGCCTTTACGTCTGTCTCGTCAAGCTGACGGTTTGCAGTTCTTTCTGCGTTAAGAAGGGTACGAAGCTCTGCCTTATCGTATGTAATGAACTGGAGCAGGACAGGCATGAATGTATAAACATTTGTAGCATACAAACCGCCGTCATAGTAAGTGGGAGCGTAAGAAATAAGTGTGTAAATTGTGCCGCTCTCGGGGAGTACATTACCTGTGATGTTGTTGGAAACGTTAGAACCTCTTCCGTATGCAAGAGTAACGCTTGCATTCTGAACAGAAATAGTAGAAGAGCCTACTGTATTTGTGTTCCATGTATCATATGTATAGCTTGCATCACCGGCTTTGAAAGCAAACTGGAAGGGTGTATTGATATTATGCTGGGGAGTATAGTGTCTCCAGTAGTTGACAGAAACACCGAGGCTTGTAATTGTACTGTGCTCTGCCTTATCAGCATAAATTGTAGCTACGGGTGACTTGCCTGCCTCCTGGAAACGGGGGAACTCAGCGTGAGTTCTGATACGTGAGGGAGAACAGAAGTTCATACCGTAGGAAATATCCTTCTGTACGAAGCCCGCATCCGCAGTCTCTGTGTAGTTGTAGTAACCTGCGGGAGCGTTAGTCCATGAGCCGAGGTCAGCGTAAGCACTATCGGTTGTTGTACGTGCTCTACCGTAAACGTTAGGACCTGTAACGGTCATAACATAGGTCTGGGTATTCCAGTAAGCATCGTTACTATCCATAAGGCCGCCGTAGTTACGTACATATACGTAGTGACCTGCGGGGGACTTGATATTGTCTACATAGCTGTATGCATACTGAACATAGTGAGTACCACCGAAGTCATACTCTACCTTGAACTCAGCTGCTGTACCTGCATTTGCAGTACCGCCTGTGATCTGCCATGTATATGTATTGGTAAGCTCGCCCGCTGTAACTGTAACACCGCTGAGATTGATACCTGACTGAGGTGTGATTGTTACATTAGTAGCGTTCTTATCAAGGTCAATAGTGACAGCAAGGTCGTTGGGGTACATAGCCTGTGTCTTGTGGTTGAGAGACTGGAGCTGGATTGTTGAACCATACTCCTGCTTTGCAATGCTGTTGTCTTCAGCACCGACATAGAGAACCTCGGGGACTGTGGGAGTACCGGAGATAACGTCGTGCTCATAGTCTTCGCCCTCTTCAACCTGCATCTGTGTGTAAGAAACAGACTGAGTTGTGTATGTACCGTCTTCCTTGATTGTGAAAACGCGGAGTGCGGGGTCTTCGTCAGCTGCGTGGTAAGCTTCAAGAGTAGCAGCCTTACAGTAACCCATTGTGATACCGTTAGCATCAGTACCGACAAATGTATTTGTATGGTCGTGACCGAAGAAAGCACCTACGTGGTTACCGACATCAAGCCAACCCTGATACTGGAAGTTGTTGATAGCAGCAGGGCAAGGACCCTCCTGCATAACACCTGTGATGGTGGGGTTGTTGGGGTCAAGAATGTAGTATCTGCTGCTCCAGTTACCTGTACCCTGGATAGCACCTGCTGTGCCGTTGGGAACCTCAACAAGGAGGTTATCATAAATCTCGGGAACAGGAATGTGCTGGAATGTAAGGGTGGGGACGGGATTGCCGTTGTTAAGAGTAGCGAGTCTTGCAGACTCGGATGCGTACCAAGCAATCTGGTCGTCCTTAACGTGGTCGTAGTCGTCGTTCGAGTCGTATGTACCCGAGTCAATCGGGAATACGCAGAATGCGACACGGGAACCGTCGTTGCTGTAGATCGGGATAGCACCTGTACCGACACCGGAGAGGCTGGGCTCATCGAAGTCGATAGCAAGGTTTGACATACCTACATAGTAGTTGTACTGGCTCTGCTTATCCCAAGCAGTGTTAACAATACTTCTGTCTTCATCGTCATGGTTACCGAATGTAACTGCATAACGAACACCTGCATTGATAATGGGAGCCATGAACTGGCTGACACAAGTCTTAAATTCACTTTCGTCCATACCGGACTCGACGTTATCGCCTGTGAAAACGACCATGTCAGGATGGTACTTGGTCATTGCCTTAGCAATAAGAGCAAGTGTCGTTTCGTGTACTTCCGTATTTTCCTGGATGTCTGTGATCTGGATGAGTGTAAACTCACCCTTCTCATCAAACTTAATTGATGTGTCATTGAATGCTGCACTTGACGAAATCGTCATCATCGGAACAAGACCGACAAGCATCATGACTGCCAGGATAGCGGAGAGTATGCGGGTAGATGTTTTTCTCACACTATATTCCTCCTTGCAAATAGAAATACAAATTCCGCAACAGCACAGTGCAGTAAAACCATGCCTTATAAGACATGTCCTAAAATTAGAGATACTGCCACGTATGCTATTATAGGTATAATTATTCTATCACGGTGTGCAACACTTGTCAATTGGTTATTTATTGTTTTTTATATTAAATATATATAAAAGTTTTCGACATTTGTACATCTTCCACAAATATTTTGAGTTACTATTGAGCAAAGTGTCAATTAAGAAAATTTTGCCGCGAAACAAACCAAAAAGCACCCCGAAATCGAGTTAAACTAATAAATACATAGTGTTTTTATTCTGATAGTGAAAAATAGCAAACGGTAAAAGATAAAATATATCGCAACTTTAAGAATGTAAGACGCAGATACATTATCGTCGCAGCAGCCTACCTCTAATGAACAAAAAAATTTTACCGGCATATTAAATATCATTCAGAGCAAAAAGGGAAGCGCCCCGAAGCCGAAGCCTCGGGGCGCGGGGTTTTAGTTTGGAGAAACTACAGTTGATTATGCCATAGTAACTACGACATTACCTGAGTACTCTGTTGCCCAACCTGTGGGAGCCTTGACTCTGAGGTTGATGTCAACATTCTGCTTGAATACTCTTGTGATGGTCCATGTGAGTGTACCGTCACCGTTGTCAACTGCCTTAGTTCTTGTGTATGTGGATGTACCGCCATCAGCGAATACGAACTGTACCTTGATTGCGTTAGAATCTGTAACTGCCTTGAATGTGATAACCTCACCCTTAGCTGCTACAACCTCTGTTGCATCAACGTACTCACCAACAGTAGCTGTGAATGACTCAGCTGTTGTGTTGTAGGGAGCGTACTCAACTGTGAATGCATAGTACTCTGTATCCCATGTGTAGTCGTACTTTGCACGTACCTGGTACTCAGTAGCTACAAGACCAAGGTTGATTGACCATACTTCGTATGCGGGATCTTCTTCAGCGTAGTCAACTACTTCGCCAGCCTCGTTGTAGGAAACGATTGTGACTCTGGAGCTACGTCTGTCGAATGTCATTGTGCCGCCGTCGGGAGCAAGAATCTGGATCTTAGAAGCTGCGCCGTTTACATAGAAGTCATACTTAAGTGTGCCTGTTGTGTAAACGCCTGTGTTGTCGTACTTAACATCTGTGATGTTAGCCTTATTCTCAGTGAGTGCCTTGTATGCTGCATCAAGAGCTGCTGCTGCATCGTCAACTGTCTTCTGGTTTGCGCCTGCCTTATCGTCGATAAGGTCACGTGCGATAGCTTCTGCAGCTGCCTTAGCATCTGCATATGCCTTCCAGGACTTAGCTGTGTACTCGTCCTGACCAAGTGCGGGAACAAGTGCAAGAGCTGCATCAAGAGCTGTGTAATCTACAAGACCGCGAGTTGCAAGAGCTGCGTTTGCTGCTGCAAGCTCAGCTGCTGCTGCGTCAACTTCGTTCTGTGTTGCTGCATCGTCAGCATAAACATCCTGTGCATTTGCAAGAGCGTCTGCATAGTCTGCCCATGTTTCGTCTGTTGCAAGGTTCTCTTCAACGGAGGGAGCCTTATCGATTTCAGCCTTAAGAGCTGTCTTATCAACTGCCTTCTCAAGAGCTGCGATTGCTGCGTTGAGAGCATCTGTTGCTTCGTCAACAAGACCTGCGTTTTCGCCCTGCTCATCGTCGTAGAGGTCAGCCTCTACAAGCTCTGCTGCTGCGTCGTAAGCCTTCTGAGCTGCTGCGTAGGAATCATCTGTCCACTCAGTTGCATCGAGTGCCTCGAACTTAGCCATTGCATCCTCAAGGTCGGAGTAGTCAACCTTCGGAAGCTTCTCGAGCTGCTGAGCTGCTACGAGAGCCTCAGTTGCTGCGTCAACAGCCTGCTGTGTTGCGTTAGCGTCTGCATAAACTGCATTAGCGTCTGCAAGAGCTGCGTTGTACTTAGCGATAGAAGCGGATGTGCAGTTAGCTGTATCAACTACTGTATCGATAGCTGCCTTAAGAGCTGTCTTATCTGCTACCTTGACAAGGTCAAGAGCGATAGAGTTGTTGAGCTCGTCAGCTGCGAAGTCGATTTCATCCTGTGCTTCAACTGTGTATTCCATATCACGAGTTACAGCCTTAGCTGCATCGTAGTATGCCTTAACTGTTGCGTAGGAAGCGGGTGTGTACTCTGCTTCTACAAGAGCCTCGAATGCTGCGATAGCTTCGTCGAGAGCTGAGTAGTCACAGTAAACAACATCCTTCTCCTTAACAGCGGAGATAGCTGCGAGGAGGTCTGCCTCTGCCTTGTCAACTTCTGCCTGAGTTGCGTTGGGATCAGCGAATACGAGCTCTGCTGCTGCAAGAGCTGCCTCGTATGCTGCCCATGACTCGGGATCAGCATCGTCTTCAGCGATTGCGGGAAGAGTATCGATAGCTTCTTCAAGAGCCTCTGTGTCTGCCTTCTCTTCGAGGAGGAGAGCTGCATCACGGAGAGACTGGATAGCTGCTGTTACGTCAGCATCGGATGCGTTACCGTCTGCGTTAACTGCCTCTGCTGCTGCGATAACTGCTTCGAGGTTAGCTGCTGCCCATGAATCGGGTGTGTAATCGTTAGCATCAAGTGTCTTAGCTGCTGCAATAGCCTCAGCAAGAGCTGCCTTGTCTGCCTTGAGAGCAAGCTTAGCAACTGCTGCTGCGATAGCTGCGACCTGTGCATCAACGTCAGCCTGAGTTGCGTTAGCGTCTGCATTTACTGCGTTAGCTGCTGCAAGAACATTAGCAAGGTCTGCTGCTGCCCATGAATCGGGTGTGTAAGCATCTGCATCTGTGGGAGCTGCTGCGATAGCTGCTGCAAGAGCTGCCTTATCAGCAACCTTAACAAGTGCCTTGATAGCTGCATCAAGAGCATCTGCTGCTGCATTGATTGTTGCCTGGTTTGCGCCTGCCTCGTCAGCGATGAGGTCGCGAGCTACAGCCTTAGCTGCTGCTGCAAGAGCATCAACATCGGAAGCTGTCCAGGAGTTGGGTGTGTATGCATTCTTATCAAGTGCATCGTAAGCTGTGATAGCTGCATCGAGAGCTGTGTAGTCGCATCCACCAAGCTTTGTAAGGCCTGTGATAGCTGCGTTAAGTCTTGCTGCTGCTGCATCGACCTCAGCCTGTCTGCTTTCGCCAATGGAGCTTTCGGAATCTGCAAGCTCCTGAGCTGCTGCGAGAGCTGCATCGAACTCTGCTACAGAAGCTGCTGTGCAGTTAGCTGTGTCAGCTGTTGCTGCTGTTGCGATAGCTGCCTTAAGAGCTGTGAAGTCAGCTCTGAGCTCAAGCATAGCAATAGCTGCAAGAAGAGCATCCTTTGCGTTATCAATGATAGCCTGGTTTTCACCTGCTTCGTCTGCTACCATATCACGAGCAACTGCCTCTGCAGCATCAAGATATGACGTGAGATAAGCCTGTGAGTACCATGAAGTTGATGTGTAATCGTTTTCGTCCAGAGCCTTAGCCTGAGCGATAGCTGCATCAAGAGCTGTGTAATCACATGCGCCGAGCTTTGTAAGGCCTGTGATAGCTGCGTTAAGTCTTGCTGCTGCTGCGTCGATGATAGCCTGGTTTTCACCAGCTTCATCTGCGATCATGTCACGAGTAACTGCCTGTGCTGCTGCAAGAGCTGCGTTGAACTCTGCTACAGAAGCGGATGTGCAGTTTGTTGTGTCAGCTGTTGCTGCTGCTGCGATAGCTGCATCAAGAGCTGTATAGTTACATGTGCCAAGCTTTGTAAGGCCTGTGATAGCTGCGTTAAGTCTTGCTGCTGCAGCGTTGATAGCATCCTGCTCTGTTGCAAGTGTGCCTTCAACGTTGAGAGCCTGTGCTGCTGCGAGAGCTGCGTTGAACTCTGCTACAGAAGCGGATGTGCAGTTAGCTGTGTCAGCTGTTGCTGCTGCAGCGATAGCTGCCTGGAGAGCTGCAAGGTCTGCATACTCTACGGGAGGCTCTGTGGTGGGAGGCTCTGTGGTTGTATCGTCCTCGCCGCCTGCTGCGTCGCCAACTGTGATTGTTGCGTTTGTAACAATCCAGTTCTTGTCAGCAACTGTGCCATCACCGTATGTTACCTTATTTGCATAAGTTGTAAGACCGGAAGCACAAACCTGAGGCATAGACTCATCCCAGTTACCGTTAACATTGGGGCTGTCCTGAACTGCCTCATATGACATTGCTGTGAACTGTGTGTAAGCGTTTGTTGTGTTGTAATAGCTGGAAAGGGGGTAGAAGAGCTTAGCTGTGCCTTTTGCATCCTCAGCAACTGTGAGGTTGAAAACTGCGATAGGCTGGTAAACGTTAAGAACTACACCAAAACCTGTCCATGCTTCGGAACCGGAAGCGTTGTTACCCATACCCATCTGGTAAACGTTGTAGATAAGGTGGCCGTTTTCGTCAACAATGCTGTTGCCCCACTGGTCAACTGCTGCTGTGTTGATCCAAGTGCCTTCAGCTGTACCCTTACCCTGCCAGTCCTTGGGAAGAACGCCACGAAGGCCTGACCATGAGTTGTGGTTGATCTGACCCTTAGCCTGTGTAAGAGCCTCTGTTACGAAAACAGGGTTCTCAAAGGTACCGTCGCCTGTGCCGTAATCGGCGCAGAAGTCAACCATCTTCGGATAGTCATCCATTGCTGTCTTACCTGCTACGTTAGCAGCCTTAAGGGGGTAAGATGCTGTAGATGTAACAACGGAGTAATCCATTTTTGTGGGAAGAAGCCACTCGTTATTATAAGCGGGTGTAAGCTGAATGCCGATTGTGTGGAAGTTGGTCTGTGCCCAAGTTTCAACACGAAGAACATCGCCTGCTTCTACGTTGACATCGAGTGTGTCATTTGCAGCGTTTGTGTCTGCAAGAAGTGTGTACTCGCCGGTTGATGTGTTGACCTTATAAATCTTGAAGCCCATCTTTACAGTGTAAGGATTGGTTTCAGGATTAATGTCTGCACAATCATCCCAAGTAAGATTATCAACAGATTCATCAAGCTGAATAGCGCTTGTGCTGATGACAACCATACCCACGAGCATTGCTGCTGCAAGAACAATTGCAAGCAGTCTCTTTGTGAGTTTCATTTGCTGTAGTCCTCCTTGGTATTTTTTAATTTAGCCGCGTTAGCGGTTAGATTACCGAAACTGTTTTTGTTATCCCGGCATATGCAGCTGCATATTAAGGGTATAACTAATGTTGTAGTTGTACAGGTCAGATGCTGTACTGATATCATTGATATCGACTGTAATTGTCGAGGGATCGTCAGCTGTGACATCACCTGCATAGCAACGTGCACCTTCAAACTCACGTGTGAAGTTGTACATATCAGACATATCAGAGATATCGTTAATTGTAGTTTCACCGTCGCCATCTGTGTCACCGAAGAAGATGATCTCATAGCTGGCGTATTCTTCGCCCTTTAAGTCGTACACTGTTACGACTGTACCTGTGGCGAACATATCCTGTGAAACTGTGTATGTTCCGTTATTTACGACGAACTGATCCTGGAAGTTGCCACCTTCTTCAATAATAGCAACAGGATCGAAGCCGCAAAGATACTGATTCTCATCACCATCAAAGGTCATAAGAGTAACACTGAAGCCGTCAGCTGCAACAAGCTCGGGCTCAACATATGCGCTACCGAGGCTGTAGCTGACAGGGTCAGCAAAAGTAAAGTTGAAGGGTGTTGCTGAGTTGTAATAAGTCATAGCATCGGACGGATCATTAACACCGGAGTAGTAATAACCGTCGTAGTCAGCGGGGATAAGCACGGTACCTGTGCCTGTTGCGGAATCCTTAACCTTGAGCTGAACGGTGAAGCAATCAGCTGCAACACCTGAGCTGAAGGAGCCGATGCCGTTGTCAGCAGTAGCACCTGCGATCCACTGGATACCAATGACACTGTGAGTAGCTGAGTAAGCTGAAGGAACAAAGCTTGAATCAGTTGTAGTAGTTGTTGTGCCGGGTACAGCTGTTACACTGTCGATGGGTGATGTAACGCTGCCGTCAACAAGCTCAAAGAAGTCTGTTGAGTAAAGAACGGGCCAGAACATTGTTACCGCATTGTAATTGTTCGAAAGACGAACAGTAAAGGTTACAACATCGCCGGGCTGTACTTCGTCAGCTGAAGCTGTAAGACCGATGCTCATAGCCTCGTTGCCCGTAGGTGTGCCGCCGAACGAAGAATCGATAGCAACACCGTTAAAGCAAAGGCAGGAAATGAGCATAGAAGCAACAACAATAACCGCTGCAAGCTTATTCAGTTTCTTAGTCATTGTGTAGCCCCCTTTGGGAGTTAAAGTAAAACTCTCCGAAGAAGCCGGAGAGGAATCTCCGGAGAGTTGATATTGGGTTTATGCTGATAGTTGTGAGCTAAATATTAGCCCATGAATGTACCGTCCTGAGGAACTGAGTACGGATCAAGAGTGTAGTTGTACATATCGGACATACTACCGATATCGTTAATATCGATCATATCATCACGAACAACGTCAGCACCGTAGAAATATGCATTGTTTGCAGATGCATTGTCGTTTGCCCAGTTATACATATCGGATGCCTCGGAGATATCGTTAGTATCAACCATAGCATCACCTGTTGCATCACCGAAGAGAACGAGATAGTAAACTGTACCGTCATCAAGAGTGATCTTATCGCCTGTTGCGAGAGCACCACCGGAGTTTGCGTTTGCCTCAAACTCGTAGGAAGCGCCACCCTGTGTACCAACGATTGACTCAATACCATCGTAGTAGTCGAATACAAGACCGCAGATGTAGCTGTAAGTAATGTCTGTCTCGTAATCAGGCTCCATCATTTCATTGATAACTGTTGTCCAGGAGTAGCCATATGTGCCTTCAAGGTCTGCGTAACCGCCAAGCTCTGTTGTGTCAAGGAGCTTGAGGCCTGCCTCGAGCTGCTCGAGAGCTTCAAGAGCTGCGTTAAGGAGAGCTGCGATTTCGTCTACTATTGCCTGGCCGTCTTCAGCGAGGAGGTCTCTTGCAAGAGCAATAGCCTCATCGTATGCTGCCTGGAGGTCTTCAAGACCTGCGTACTTCTCTTCGTAGTTTTCTTCTGCGAAGATAGCTTCTGCTGCGAGGATAGCTTCATCGAGCTGTGCATAGTCAGCAAGAGCTGCGCCCTTGAGTGTAAGACCCTTGTAAGCCTGGATGAGCTCACGACGAGCTACGTTGATCTTGGACTGCTTGAGATTTGCATAATCAGTATCTGCACGGACTGTTCTTGCAAATGCAAGAGCTGTCTCAAGTGCTTCCCAAGAAGCTGTTGTGTAATCGTCGGGATTAAGCTCGGAGTTATACTTGCTGTTGATAAGGTTGTATGCGTTGTTGAGGTAGTTCTTGGAATCTGCTGTAACAGTCTTGGGAAGAAGACGCTCAGCATTCATTGTGTACATATGACCCTTATATGTGATCTCGAAGAGTGTAAGAGTCGGGATGTTAGCGAGTGCTTCCTCGTAAGCCTTAAACTCTTCCTCAGTTGCATCCTCACCGGGCTCCTCAACCTTCTGAGAATTGATAAGGGACTTGATGTCGCTTCTGTGATCTGCATAACGGTTGTATGTGTAGAGCACATAGTCTGCGTCTGCGAAGAAGAAGTAATCATCATCTGTGTAGACCTTACCTTCGTTGTCGCCTTCCATAGCGAGGAGAGCCTGCTCAAGAGACTCAACGCCTGCGCCCTCAGCACATGCATCAAGGTCTGCGATAGCTCTGGAGAGATTCTGAGCTGCTGCCTCATAAACGGAAGCATCGAATGTTTCCATTCTCTGGGGCTTAAGAACGATTGCCTGTGCAGCTGTAAGAGCATTGAGGTAGTTATCCCATGCGTTTGCAGCGTTTACAGTGTAAGTTGTTTCGTTACCGTCCTTATCCTTCTCAACGTATGTGAATGTGCCGCTGGAAGCGAAGTTATTCTCCTGACGGTTTGAGCCGAGAGCGGAGGAAACGATATTGGGAAGATTGTAGTCGTTGAAGACATAGAGCTTACGGCCAACTGTGAACTGAACTGGATCCATGCCGTCCCATGTCTCTGTAACGTTGAATGTTGTAGCGAAGTCGTATACGCCTGCGCAATCTGCAAGAGGCATATCCTCCTGATACTCGTTACCCTGAGAATCAGTAAGTGTTACCTGAGGAACAACTACGTCGAAGAAATCGATAGAACCGAAGTAACCACCGTACTGAGTTGTGATGGGCTGGAAGCCTGCGTCAGCAACGAGAACACCCTCTGCAGTTGTCTCGAACTTAACGAATGTTGTTGTAGCGTCCTTGTTCTGAGCAGCGTTTTCGTCAACTGTTGTACGACCGTAGTCGAAGCTGAGATCGCCGATTGCACCCCAACCCTCGGATGAACCGATGAATGCTGCGGGAGCATTTGCGATGTAGTGGTTGTTAACGCCACCTTCATCGCCGTAACCGTCAACCCAAACAATGGGGAATGCTTCGAGACCGTTTGCTGTCTGCTGCATCTCATAGGAGATAGCGTCTGCATCTTCGTCAGAAACCTGAGAAGCAACATATGTGAACTGATATGTTGTGATAGGCTCTGCTGTAAGTGACTTACCGGACTCGTCAAGGATTTCGTATGTAACTGCGAAACGAACGAGACCGTCTGCGCTAAGGCTACCTGTTACGGGGAATGTCTTGGACTCACCACCGTTAAGGAGTGTGTTAGCTGTGTAAGTAACGTTAACTGCTGAGTTGTTTGTTGTGATGCTCTTGATCTTAATCTGGTAGAGAGCATCCTGATGGAAATCGCCGTTCTTGTCAGTGTAACCTGTGTTAACACCTGTGGAGTTGTTACGAACAACAAACTCTGTACCGGCGAGTGTGCGTGTTGCACTGATGATAACGTCATCATACTCGATTGAGGGATCTTCAAGCTCCTGATCGCCTGTAAGACCAAGGATCATAGATACGAGCGGAAGAGCACCGGGGATAAGATTCTGACGAACACTGTAGAGACCTGTAAGAAGGCCCTTGATGATATCGCCGAGAGTCTGGTTAGTTGCGATTGAATCGAAGTTAGCAAGACCCTGAGGAATTGCACCGGGAATGATAGCGTTGAGAATGTTTGTAACAAGACCAATGAGAACATTGGACATTGTGTTGTTAAGAGTACCGGATGCGTTTCTGTCGAAAATATCGAAGATATGCTCGATCTTGAGGTCGAGGATATTACCGATAATGAAGTCGATAAGAATGAACTGTGAACCTGTTACCTTTGCATCTTCGACAACGCCGTCGTCGTTAACGACACGGAGATTCTCGGGAAGCCAGTTAAGCGGGATGAGTGTAAAGAGAACATCATCAAGCTTCTGCCATGCTGTGAGGTTAGGATCGATCTGGCTTGTGTAGTAAAGGATACCGCCGTAGTTCTGAAGTGCCCAGTCTACTGCATGAGAGATTGTAGCATCAAAGCCGAGACCTGCGGGAATATCCATATTTGTGTAAGCGTTAGCATAGTATCTTGCAACGATAGCAAGAACTGCCTGCCAACCTTCGTCAGTTTCGGGGTTGAGCTCACCGGACTGAAGCTTTGCATAAACGTTCTCTTCGGGAACGAGGTCAGCAATAAGCTCGCAGAGTGCGTAAGCAAGAATTGAGCGAACTGAGTTAGCTGTATCGGGAAGGATGATATTGTCTGCATATCTTGCGATAGCATCTTTACCGAAGAAGATAACTGCATCTTCAAGTGTTGCGAAGGAGTCAATTACTTCGTCCTCGGGGATTGTGATGTATTCGCCAAGGAATCTTTCACCGTAAACCTTGAGAAGCTTCTTAGCATTGTTAAAGAGGTTTGTGATGATCATATCGTTAGAGCCTGCTTCCCAAACAAGTTCGGGAGACTTAGCTGTAACCATGACATCAAGCCACTCTTTAAGAATGTTGTTGAAGTTTGTGAAGAACTGCTCGCCGGGCTGGAAGTTATGAGTCGGGATGACGTAGTTAAGGTTGATAACATCAGCAAGCTCGTTAAATGTACCGTTCTCCATATTTGCTTCGTAAACGCTCTTTGCAGATGCGTCGTAGATGTAGGGAGCCTTACGGAGAGAAGTGAAAGCTGCTGAATCGTCCATGTAGTAACCGACCTTTACAAGTACGGGTGTACCGTCCTCGTTGAAGACCTGGTTGCCGTCGCCATCATACTCGTATCTGTAAATCTTCTGAGACTCATCGTACTCAGCCTGAGCAAGGTCATAGATCCACTCCTTGATCTTGGTGTTACCCCACGGAACAAGGAAGTTGTTGTATGCGTACTGAAGTACTGACTCAAACTGATCATAGAAGGAACCTTCGTCGATATCGATGAGGTTGGAGAAGTCGTATGTAATGCCATACTCAAAAGACTCTTCAAGCTCATCCTCGAGGTCGATGAGAAGGTCGTCGATGATGATCTGGAGCATCTGGTCGATTGTGGGCTTAACAGCGAGATCCTCGTACTCGACATAGTCGGGAGCATCATCGTCGTAAGCGAGATCGTAGAGGAGACCTCTGATAAGGTTGGGAGCATCAAGGTACTCTGCAACAGAGTCACCGAGAAGACCTGTGAGTGTGGGGCCAAGGTCAAGTGTGCCGTAGCCGTACTTAGCAAGGAGATTTGCGTTGTCGTTCAGGAAACCGAGAACGGAATAAAGAACGTCAAGGTCTGACTTGCCGGGTGTGGTTCTTCTGCAGCCGTTTGCTGCAAAGTTACCGTCGGGGTTGGTATTAAGAGATGCAAAAGAAAGCTCTTTACCAACGTCACCTGCGATAGCAACAGCTGTGTTCCAAACACCGCCATTGTAGATATCTTCAAGTGAATCAAGTGCAACGTCGATGCTGCTGAAGTTAAGAGTAACGTTGAGGACAGGAATCTTGAAGGAGTTAGTTTCAAGATCTGCAAGAAGTCCGTCAATAGCATCGAGAGCGATTGAAGCAAGCTGCTCTGTTGTGAAAACAGGCTTGTCAATACTGTCGTACTTTGTGATAGCATCGTCCTTATAATCTGCGTATGCTGCCGATGCACCAACTGCAAAGGTCGAGAATACCATGATCATAGCAAGGAGCATGCTAAGGAGTTTTTTGGATTTACTCAAGTTGTACACCTCCGTAAAATTTTTTGCGGGTTGCCCCGTCTATGCTCGGCACCCTTACGGGCGGCCAAATTGCCGATAGGGAATTTAATTTGCTTGCCGCATTCCTCCTTCTCATTCTTGCCGCAAAAACCAATCTGCCGTTTAGGGTAGGCCGAAGGCACTGCACATCAACTGGCTGCCGTCGGCATACTGTTTGCTTTTCAGCATGACCGGTTTTCGACGGCGGGTTTAATTGGCAGAAGCAATTTAACTAATTCTGAAATGACAATTGGGGGCACTACCCCCTTTGTCATTCTGGTAGTCATTATTATATTAGTACTTTTCAAGGGCATTTGTCAACTAAAATTAAGAAATAACTTCGGATTGTCCTATTTGCACAAGTAGAAAAAAAGATTTTTGTGCACATATACAAGGCTCTATTGTGTAGTAAATTTTGGTTACACTGTATATTGTGGTACAAGCTTGAAATTAAACAAAAGTATATATTTTATATTGCAGTTTTTCTGACAGATTACAACATTTTTATCAATGCGTCTCTTCTATATAATGTAAATAATATTATAATATAGTAATGAAAGCTCCCTGCGAATCGGGTAAGGATTGCAGGGAGCAAAATTATTATTCATTATTGCCGGTTGATACATCAGTATCGGTTGATGAATCTGCGGGAGAATTAGCAGGGGCAGGAGAATGTACAGATTTCTTTTGCTTTCTTCTGAAAAGACCGTAGCCGTAACCATAGCCATAACCACCGTTGCCGCGTGATCCGTAACCGTAGCCATAACTGCCGCTGCCGCCATAGCCGTAACTGCCGCCATAGCCGTAACTGCCGCCGTAGCCGTAACTGCCGCCATAGCCGTAACTGCCGCCATAGCCGTAACTGCCGCCGTAGCTGCCGTAACCGCCGCCATAGCCGCCGCCGTATTTGCCGTAACCGTAACGTCTGGAACGAAGTCCGTTACCCTTGTTGAGGATTCTGCCTCTTGACTCCTGTTCATTCATGGTAAATACCGCACCGGCAAGCTCAATGTTTGTAGCCGCAATTTCGTCAAGAGTTTCGTTGATTTCAGACAGCTTTGCATGCTCTTTTCTGATTGCAAATATCATTGCATCAGCAAGAGTTGAGATAACCAAACTATCTGAAACAACTCGTGTAGGCGGTGTATCGATAATTATAAAATCAAACTCTTTTCTTGCAGTTTCAAGAACCTCGCGAACCTTGTCCGCATCAAGAACTTCGGAAGACTTCTGAGTAATACCGCCGCTGGGGAGAATAAAGAGACCGAGACTCTTTACATACTTGATAGACTCTTTATAGGTTGACTCGCCCTTGATAATCGGGATAAGACCTGACTTATCGTCATATTTGACACCAATCGTACGCAGAACAGCGGGTTTACGCAGGTCAGCGTCGATAAGAAGAACCGATTTGCCCTTCTGTGCAAGTGAACAGGCGATATTGATGGCAACCGTTGTTTTACCTTCATTTTCATAAGTGGAAGAAACAAGGAAAGTCTTAAAGCCCTTATTGTTTGCAAGGCCTTCAATACGTGTTCGGATAGACTTGAAACACTCAACAAAGGCAAAGCTTACCTTTTCTTCATCCGTAATCAGCAATCCGCCCGTAAACATCGGCTTCTTATTTATAAGACCGGTGCTCTTACCGACATAGGGAATGGAACCGATAACAGGAGCGCTTGTTTTGTTTCTGATATCGTCGATATCCTTGACTGTATCACTGAATAGCTCGATAAGAACAACGATTGCGGTAATAAGCAAAGCACCTGCAAGGAAAGCAAGAAAAGCAATCTTTACGGCATTGTCGCTGTTGTTTATCGCGGGCTCGTCGGGATAGTTTACAAGGCTGATACCGAGTGTGCTTGACTTACTGCGCAGATAGTCGGGGAAGACGTCGATTATCGCATCCATAAGCTCGGAGCAGAAATCGCGATCGGTACCTACAACCTGAAGCTCGAAGAAATCTTTAACGTCTGTTTCTTTTACGGCAATTGCACCTCTGATCTGCTCTGTACCGTATTTCTTGCCTGTTGCCTCATAAAGGCGGTTGACCATAATGTCGGTCTTGAGCTGGTACTTAAAGCTTTCATTGTCATTGTTTTCATATGCAACAACAACGGTAACAAGCTCCTCCTTACCGTTTTCATCAGCAACCTTAATATATTTGGTTGTTGTAAACTGAAGAGTAGCGTTGACAACATAGCTTTCAACGTAAGTTGCCTTGGCAAAAAAGTAACCTGCGGAAGCGAAAATAACACCCACCATTACTATTGCCCATACTCTGCGCAAAACCGCACGCAACAGTCTGAATATATCAAAACCGGAGCCTTCTGAAAAAAGCCCGCTACCCATAAGAGCATTTGCGGTTTCACTTCTTCTTTCCTGCATCACATTACATCCTTTCAAGTATTGAAAAAAGATTATACACTACTTTACGACAAAAGTAAATACAAGACGGAAATTAAACCCGTATCAGAAAAATCTTTTTCTGCGGATAGGATAAACCCTGCCTCTTTCGAGCACACCGTCAGCTAAAATAACACGTGCGTTTTTGCCAAGAAGCCTGTCATAAGTATCGAAATCAACCGAAACGGGGAAAAGGTCTCTTTGCTCAAGAAGATTATTCGGTCTGTGAGCAACAGAATGAGCATCTGTACCTATAAACGAAGCTATGCCCGAAGAAACCATTGCAAAAGCGAGCTCTCTTGTTTCCATTCCGCCGAAGCCTGCAAGGCTGGAGGAGTTGACCTGAAACAGCACGCCCATATCTGCAAGGTGGTTTACTATATCATAATTCTGCTGCATAAAACGGTATCTTTCCGGGTGAGCTATAATCGGTGCATAACCTCGTGAAATAAACTCGTTAATATACTTGATAATTCTGTTGATATTAAGTCCGTTAAAATCAAACTCTATGAGCATATATCTGCTGCCGCCAAGCGTAACGGCATCAAGTGAAGGAGCATAGAAAATATCGTCATTTACAAAAACTTCCGCACCGGGCACGATTTCAAGAGGAATCTTCTGCTCATCAAGTACGCGTCGCAGCTCTTCAATTCTCTTGTCTCGTATGCGCACAAAATCATCCGCATTCTCAGCGTGCACAAGGTGAGGAGTTACAACCGCCGTCTGTATTGAGTTTTGTACTGCGATCCTGCAAAGGTGCACCGACTCGTCAAGACTGCGGGCACCGTCATCTATCCCGTGGAGTATGTGACAATGCAAATCTACCATTTTTTCTCCCCCTTTTAGGGTAATAAGAACAAAAGCGTTAAAGGGACAACCACAAGGCTGTCCCCCTTGATTTTTCTATTATAACACTAAAGCTTTGAGTTCGTCAACCTTATCCGTCTTTTCCCAGGGAAGAGAGATATCTGTTCTGCCGATATGACCGTAAGCAGCAACCTGCTTGTAAATAGGCTTACGAAGGTCAAGTGTACGGATGATCGCGGCAGGAGTAAGCTCAAATACCTTGGATACAGCCTCCTCAAGCTTGTCCTCGGCAACAACGCCTGTGCCGAATGTATCTACACGGACAGAAACAGGCTCAGCAACACCGATTGCGTACGCAAGCTGAACCTCACACTTCTTTGCAAGGCCTGCGGCAACAACATTCTTTGCAACATAGCGTGCAGCATAGGCTGCAGAGCGGTCAACCTTTGTCGGATCCTTTCCGGAGAATGCACCGCCGCCGTGACGTGAGTAACCGCCGTATGTATCAACAATAATTTTTCTGCCTGTAAGACCGCTGTCACCCTGAGGTCCGCCTGTTACAAAACGGCCTGTGGGGTTAACATAAATCTTTGTGTTTTCATCAAACATATCTGCCGGAATGATGGGCTTAATAACGTGCTCAATAACATCTGCTTCGATCTGCTCACGTTCAACATCCGCACTGTGCTGAGACGAAACAACAACAGCGTCAATTCTGACAGGCTTGTCACCGTCATATTCAACCGTAACCTGAGTCTTACCGTCGGCACGGAGATATGCGAGAGTACCGTTCTTACGTACTTCTGTAAGTCTGAGAGCAAGCTTATGAGCCAGAGCAATAGGCATAGGCATAAGCTCGGGGGTTTCGTCACAGGCAAAACCGAACATCATACCCTGGTCGCCTGCACCCTCACGGTCAACACCCATCGCGATATCGGGACTCTGCTTATCAACTGCAAGGAGAACTGCACAAGTGTTGCCGTCGAAGCCCTTTGCGGCATCGTCATAGCCGATCTCACATACAGTCTGACGAGCAATTGCGGGAATATCTATATTAGCTTTTGTTGAAATCTCACCCATAATGAGAATCTGACCCGTTGTGCAGGTTGTTTCGCAGGCAACTCTGCTGTCAGGGTCAGCAGCAAGGAGTGCATCAAGCACTGCGTCGGAAATCTGGTCGCAGATTTTGTCGGGATGTCCCTCTGTAACTGATTCGGATGTAAATAATCTTTTGCTCATTTTTCTTTCCCTTTCTCACAAAATAAAAAATACGCCGCATTTCACCGGCGTATAAGTTTTACCTTATCTTCCGGTTTTCACCGCAGGATTTAACACCTTGCATTAAACGCAGGTTGTCGGGCTTCATCGGGCCTGTTCCCTCAGCCGCTCTTAATAAGGGGTTATTCAGTTTGCTTGTGTATTATATATTAATATAAAGAGGTTGTCAAGGTTAAAACTTTACAAATAAGAACGGTATTGCACGCGGGGAATTGGTAATTACAGTGTAAACAGAGCAAAACGGGCGCAGATATTCGCCCGCGCCCGTAATTTATATGTAAAAATTATTTCAAAAAGAAGCTGCCTGCAGCAAAAACAGCCGCAACTCTCGTTTGTGCGTTTATTTGATTTGTTGTTGCCTGAAGATTATGCAAATACTGACCTACCCTTGCACTGTTGGCATCGTTAACTATTACGTTAATGCTCTCCTTAACCGTATCTGCTCTGCCTGAACGAAGAACCGTAATTATTTTATATAGTGCTTTAGGATTGATGTATTCGGGACCTACCGGACAGTTCGGACAGTTGAGATAGTGATTATAAAGCTCTACTGAAAGCTGAGCGTACCTCTGCTCAAGTGCGGCAATCTTTTTTCTTACACATAACAGCTTTGTTATGCCACCTGCAAGCAGAGCCGCACCGGGAATCATCAAAATTATAGCTAAATACAAAAAACCTATTTCTTCGAAACCCAATATCAAACCTAAAATAAGCACGGGAGCAAGCAGAATGCAACCCCAGACTATCATTGGGATCGCGTTTTTTCGTCTGTAATGGGAAATTGTTCTTATTACCTGATCGTATTCGTCAAAAGCAGCCTGCTTTTGAGAAAAGTGGTTATATGCATTTACCACAACTTCTGTTTCACTTTGTCTTATTGCATTTTTCTCTGCCTGATAGTTGTAAACCGCCTGCTGATTTGCCGCGACAAAATTGCCTGCTACCGGGGTTGCACACTGCGGGCAGAATTTTGAGTTATCATCCATTTGAAAGCCGCATTTCTGACAGAACATTTTTCATCTTCCTCCGTCGATTTTTATTTATTTTACCACATCGACAGTTCCGTGTCTACCGTAAATGCTTCTATATGGATATTTTGCGAAAAAATTTTTATTAAGCTCAGTCAAACCAATTCTGTTTCTTTTCGCCTGGAAACTCTTTGCAAAATTGCGGATATTTACGGCACGAGCGTTGATTATCTGTTAGAGAGAACTGATGAAATCTCTCCTTACCCTAAATCAAAATAAAGCACAAAAAGCTATCACCCATTGAAAGGATGATAGCTTTTTTAAATTCGTGTGTAATTTTAGCCGATAACGTAGATATTTACGTTACGTCTGCCCCACTGGACACACTCATCGTATGTGTCGAGGTATACGTCAACAACAGTATTTGTGCCGTTGTGTACAAATCCGCCTGTATCTGCGGCAATTGCATAGCCATAGACAGTACCGTCTGTTGCAACGATATAGAGCTTTGTGCCGTAGGGAATTACATTCGGGTCAACGGCAACGTGACCGACCTTTGCAGGTCTGCCCGAAGCGGTTGTGCCGCCGCCATAGTATGCTGTCGAACTGCCCGAAATTACCTTTGTGTAGCTTACGGGTACGCCGTTTGCATCAAGATCAACCGTGCCCATTGTTGAAATAGGCTCACCCTTTGCCTTTACAGGCTGAATCTTCTTAGTGCCGACAGATGTTACCTGAGTTATAGGCTCCTTTGTAACCTTCTCGCTGAGCACAACTGTATCAATAAGCACGCCGTTAACGTACTTTTCTTTATAAGTTATCTCTTTTTCACCGGGTACACCCTTGGTTGTTACCTTTGTTGTACCGATTGCATAGCTGCTGCTTTTTTTGGTTGTTTTATCGAAGGGAATTTCCTTGGTCTCTGTTTTTTCAACATAGGTAACCTCGTCAACGAAAATTACCATACCGCTGCTGACGACCTCGGAAAGATCGTGAGAAACAACATCGTTTTCGCCGATAGTTACCCCTGCTTTTTCAAGTGCATCGGCAACAGTGCCGACAGCCATTTCAAGAGGAATACGCTTGCCGTATGCTCTTACGTCAACGGGGAAAGCACGTGCAATGGAAATAATCATACCATCGCTTACTTTTGCTGACGTGCTGTAGTTGATAAGGTCATTTTCGCCAACTGTTGTGTCTGCCATATCGATAGCCTGAGCAACAGTACCTTCAAATGTGAAGTAAACCGTGCCTCTTGCATCGTTGACACCTACAAGGGTTGAACGCTCAATACGGATCTTACTGTCCTCACCGGGAGTGAATTCATCAAGGTCAAGCACATCAAGAGCAGAAAGCTCATAGCCTGCCTCTTTGATAATCTCCGATGCGGAAGTACTTGTGGTATATAAAGTGGTTTTTGTCTCTCCGTCATCAAGCTCTACATAGTAGCCTGCGTTTTCAGCAGCGAAAGCGGTAATCGAGCTGAGTATTGCAAGCACCAGGACAACAGCAATGAACTTTTTAAAGCCGCTCATTGACTTTGCCTTTGTCTTGATTTTAGTTATCATCTAATCGCTCCTTAACTTTTTCGTATGAAACATACGTTCATTGGGAAATTCGGGTGAATTTTCCTTTGATGGTTATATTATCGACCGTGACAACTGCAATTATAGTGATGATTTGACTGTCTGTCAAATTTGCAAAAGCTCTCAAATTAGTCAATTTGACTAAAGAATAGTTCAAATTTTTTACTAATAACACTAAATATGCGGTTTTGTTCTCGTTCCTACCACATTTAAACCACTGATTTTTGTGAAAATTCCAAAAAAGTTACAAATGGTTACAAAACGGTGACAAAACGGCTTTTTAGTGCTTTTGAAGAAGTATAAATGACATAATATGTCATTTTGAATTTTTACCTCTTACGTTGTATTTCAAAAACTACGCAAAATCAACGATTTTTCAGTAAAATAAAAAGGGTAACCGTACAAGCCGATTACCCTGATGAAATCAGTATAAAATCAATACTTTCTGCTGAGACTTTTTTCTGCCTCTTCTTTTGTTATCTTGCCTGCGTTGCAGTCAGCCATAATCTGAACGTCCTTGTCGTTGAGCTTGTAGAAATTCCAGATTATATATGCAACCAAACAACCGATTGCCGGCACCATAGCGTAGCTGAACCAAAGCACATCCAGTGCATGAGCAGACTGGGTCACACCAAGCTTTTCGAGTGCTTCAAAGCTCTCTGCCTCAACCTCAACCCAACCAGTACTTTTAAGGCCGAGAATAAACAGCACAAGTGCGCTTGAAATAGCAGCTGTAAGCTTGACCATAAAGGTCTGGATTGCAAACGTGATACCTTTTGCCTCGATACCGGTCTTATATTTGCCGTATTCGGCACAGTCGGGAGTAAAAATAAACATAATAACACCGATAATTGCAAGCGGTACAGAACGGATAACATAAAGCACAATATGCAGAATAATATTGTTATAACCGACAAGCCACATTACAAGGCTCAGCACTACCATAAGCACAGCACAAAGCTTGTAAAGCTTCATTTTATCCATTTTCTTAAGCATAGAGGGCACAAGAAGCGAGAAGATAAGCGAAGGCACCGTACCGCATGCACTTACAACAAGTGAAAACAGCGTGTCATTAAACAGATAATATGAAACAAGAAGATTTAGCGCACCGCTTATATTTGCGGCAGAGTAGAAGAAATAGCCTATATAGTATATAAGCAAATACTTGTTTCTGAAAAGATAGCTGAACATCCTTCGGATAGTAAAATTTTCATCCTCGGGAGACGGCGCATGACGTTCTTTAAGAGTTTTGTTAATGGGAATCATCGTAACAAAGGCAAAAACAGCAGTTGCAACGGCAACCCAGCTCCAGCTCAGACCTACGTGCTCACTCGGCAGTACGCTGCCTGCAACAGTTATGAAAGCAATACCTACGCCTGCCCAGATACTCTTATAGCTGAGCATAGAGCTGCGCTCTTCAATATTGCGTGTCATAGCAGTAATTGCACCGTAAATCGGCACGTCGCACAGCGTGTAAGCGGTATCCCAGAGAATATAGGCTACTGCAAACCAACCAAGCTTGACCATTTCACTTGAGCCTTTGGGGATACAGAAGAGCAGAATAGTTGCTGCAGGTATAAAAAGTGAGGATATTTTAAGCCACGGCAGGTATTTTTTGCCGCTTTTAAACTTTACCGAGTCGAAAATAACACCGAAAATGGCATCATTAATCGCATCCCAGATTTTTACGGCAAGCATAACACCGCCTGCTTTTACAAGGTTTACACCGCAGAATGCAAGGTATGTCGTAAGATAGTTTGCAAGCAGAAAATAAATGGCATTCTGACCTGCGAAATAAAGATAGTAGCTTTTTCTCTCAAGCGGAGTGGTCTCCCACCCTGCCGGAGTTGATTTTAGTTTTTGTATGAGCGTCATAGCGTCAAAACCTGCCTTTCCTTGCGTTTATTATACAGCCCGTGAGTTTTTATGTCAACTGCCGTAAAGCCTTAATTTTACAGCAAATATTGAGTTATTTAATGAAAATAATTTATATCGATTATATATATTTCGAAATTGTGATTGTAAAAGAAAATTGCAAGTTTCACACTGTTTCACGTGAAACAAAACACAATGTGCAATTTCGTATTGTTGTAAATTCGGTTATTCCGTTACTGTCATATTTTTTACGGCGGCAGAGGCAAGCCTATGTCCTACATTGCGTGTTTGTTTTGTTGTGGCGCTATTATGAAAATACAATGGATTTTGATTACCGCAGAATACTCTATTGTAGGCTTGCGTAAAGATAGTGGCACCTTATTCCCTCGGTGCTACACACTTTCCTCTGTGCATCAATTTTATTGAGGTATTAAAAAGACAAGGGAGCAGACGTATAACGCCTGCTCCTTTGCCGGATGTGGGGTGTGAAAGAGAAAGATATGGGTCGGCTTCACTTGCGCAAAGCCTTTTATATGGAAACCGCCTGCACCTTGGGTTTGAGTACAGGGGTAGTTCCCGGTTGTTTTGGTATACGTACAACATACTCTATGTATTCTTCTGTCTCGCTTTTTACGGAATCGGCATCAATGCCTGCCCTGCGTATGGTGTCAACCGCGTGGTTAAGAGTGTTTACAAACAGCCTGACATCACGGATATTATTCAGAGGAATGCGTCTGCTGTTCTTTTTTCTGCCAAGCATTTGTGTTATCATTCGCTCACTTTCGGCTACAGTGAGGTGCTTGTCTGCAATTATGCTCAGAGCGCGGGCACGCATCTTGCCATCCTCAAGCCTGAGCAAGGCCCTTGCGTGGCGTTCTGTCAAACCCTCTTTTGCTATTTTCAGCCTCTCCTCTTCGGTAAGACCGAGTAAACGGAGCTTATTTGCAATAGTTGACTGTGCCTTGCCGAGCTTTTTAGATACATCATCACGGCTCATACCGAAATCACGGATCAGCTTGTCTATTGCTATTGCTTCTTCAAAGAAACCTAAGTTCTGGCGCTGAATGTTTTCTATCAGCGAAAACACAGCAGATTTTTCATCATCAACATTCATAAGAATACACGGTATCTTTGATAAACCTACCATACGCGCAGCGATAAGCCTTCTCTCGCCTGCAATCAGCTCAAACTTACTGTCTTCGCTTGGTCTTACGGTCAGCGGCTGAAGCAAGCCGTTGTTGCGTATACTTTCTGCAAGAC
Source organism: Clostridia bacterium (assembly GCA_017399065.1). GTDB lineage: Bacteria > Bacillota > Clostridia > Oscillospirales > Acutalibacteraceae > UBA8612. The sequence goes on from JAFQEL010000033.1 coordinate 52,320, forward strand.
CGTTAAGCTCATCAAAATCAAACCTGAGTCGCGGCTGATTAGGATTCGGAACTATACTTTCCTGCTCAATAAGCAGTATCTGTCCCGCTATCTGTCGTTTTTGTTTCATTTGCTGTAACTCCTTCGTCAAAAATGAAGTAAGCTCCTGCCTTCTGCTATGATGTTAGCAGAAATGCAGGAGCTTGTCCAGCAAAAGCGTACGACATAAAATCACGCTATATTATCATTTTTTTGGCATTCCGAGCGGTTCCTTTGCAATTTTTGCCGAAGCACGAGGATATTTGGGCGGTGTTGGCGAAACTTTCTTGATTACAACTATGTTTCTTTCGCCCATATCGCTGAGGAATATCTGCTTTACGTCGGCAATCTCACCACCAAGGATTTTAATAGCTTCTTTAGCTTCGTCAATCTCTTCCTGAGCTTTTGCACCCTTGAGAGCTACAAACGTGCCCCCTACCTTGGTCAGCGGCAGGCAATACTCGGAAAGGTCGCGCAGATTTGCAACAGCACGCGAGAAAGAGAAATCAAAGCGGTTACGGAGCTGCACCTTGATACCTGCCTCCTCAGCACGCATATGCAGAGTTCTGCCATGGTCAATAAGACCGAGCTTATTTATAGCGTAGTCAACAAACATAAGTTTTTTCTTTGTACTGTCGAGCATAACACCGTGAAGGTCGGGTCTGGCAATAAGCAGAGGGATTCCGGGGAAGCCGCCGCCTGTACCGACATCGATAAATCCTGCACCCTGCGGCACATCAACTGCGGCAAAAGCAGTTAATGAGTCGGCAAAATGCTTGTAAACAATACCCATAGGGTCTGTAATAGCGGTAAGATTAATTCTGCTGTTCCAGTCAACAAGCATTTCAGCAAAGGCATCAAAATTATTCAGAGCAGTTTCATCAAGCTCTACGCCGAGCCTTTCAGCCTCTTCTTTAAGTAATTTTAAATCTATCATAGCCATAATAACAAATTATTCTCCTTGTAATCTGATAAGAAGCACGGAAATATCCGCAGGGCTGACACCGCTTATACGTGAAGCCTGACCGATATTCTCGGGTCGAACCTTGTTGAGCTTCTCTATAGCCTCAAGCCTTAAGCCGACAACCTTTGAATAATCAATATCTTCGGGAAGCTTTTTGACCTCAAGGCGGCGCATTTCGGCAACTTGAGCCTCCTGACGCTTGAGATAACCCTCATATTTAATAGATATTTCAACCTGTTCGAAAATTTCATAGGGTAAATCGGGACGTTCAATATCAAACTCGGCAAGGTCTGCATAACTTATCTGCGGACGTTTGAGAAGCTCAACCATACGCACACCGATGTTAAGCGGAGATGTTTCACGTGAAACAAGCATCTTGTTTAACGCATCGCTTGCATGAATAACAACATTTTTAACTCTCTCAGTCTCTTTTTCTATAAGCTCGAGCTTGCGATTAAATTTATTCCAGCGTTCTTCACTTATAAGACCGATTTCGTAGCCTATAGGGGTTAGTCTGCGGTCTGCATTATCCTGACGGAGAAGCAATCTGTACTCCGAGCGAGAGGTCATCATTCTGTACGGGTCGGTGCAGCCCTTTGTAACAAGGTCATCAATAAGCGTACCTATATAGCTGCCTGCACGGTCAAGGATTACAGGCTCTTTACCCAATATCTTGCGTGCAGCATTAATACCTGCAACAAGACCTTGTGCTGCAGCCTCTTCGTAGCCACTTGAGCCGTTGAACTGACCTGCGCCGTAAAGTCCGTCAAATTCGCGGAATTCAAGACTTGAACGCAAGGATAACGGGTCAACGCAATCATACTCTATTGCATAAGCCGTACGCATTACCTGAGCTTTTTCAAGACCGGGAATGGTATGCAGGAATTCAAGCTGTACATCCTCAGGCAAGGACGATGACAAGCCTTGAAGATACATCTCCTGCGTATCTCCCCCACAAGGCTCTACAAAGAGCTGATGACGCTCTTTTTCAGCAAAGCGGACTATTTTATCTTCAATACTCGGGCAGTATCTCGGGCCTACACCGTCAATCTTGCCGCCGTAAAGCGGAGAGCGGTGAAGATTGTCGAGAATTATCTGTTTTGTTTTTTCATTTGTATATGTAACATAACAAGCCTCTGTGTTTTCAATTTCACCTTCAAAGTCAAACGAAAACGGCACCTTGTGCTCGTCACCGTACTGAGGCTCCATTACGCTGAAATCAATACTGTTGCGGTTGAGTCTGGGCGGTGTGCCCGTTTTGAAACGGCGCAGCTGAACACCGAGGTCTTTGAGTGACTGTGCAAGCTCGGTTGCAGGAAACATACCGTCAGGTCCGCTATCGTAAGAAACATCGCCTACAAAAATTCTGCCGCCGAGGAACGTGCCTGTTGCGAGAATAACGCACTTTGCGGTATATTCAGCCTCAAGGCGTGTAAAAAGGTGCCACAGACCGTCTTCATCACGGGTAAGTGAAACAATCTCTGCCTGCTTGAGAATTAAGTTCTGCTGATTTTCTACCACGTTTTTCATATATGCGCAGTACTTACGTCTGTCAATCTGAGCACGCAGGCTATGCACGGCAGGTCCTTTGCCGGTATTTAGCATACGGGTCTGAAGAGTGTTTTTATCTGCCGCTATACCCATTTCACCGCCGAGTGCATCAATTTCACGCACAAGGTGACCCTTTGAAGTACCGCCGATTGACGGATTACACGGCATATTACCGACAGAGTCGAGGTTGATTGCAAACATAACTGTTTTGCAACCAAGGCGTGCCGCCGCCAACGCAGCCTCAATGCCTGCGTGACCTGCACCGATTACGGCTATATCTAATTCTTCTGCAAAATACTTCATAACTTCACTTCTTTTTATTGCAATTCACTTTAAAAATGCTATTACCTCCTTTAAAAAGGAGGTGGCACGGCATCAGCCGTGACAGAGGATTAAAAAATTAAAAGTTGGTTTATTCAACAATCCTCAGTCAAAATCGCAAGCGATTTCGACAGCTCCTTTCAAAAGGAGCTTTTAATAATCAATATTACGCTTTTTATTATTATTTACCTACGCAAAAGCGTGAGAATACTTCGTTGATTACCGCATCCGTTGCTTTTTCGCCCGTAAGCGTGAGAAGCTCGTTGATTGCGGAGTCTGTGCTGACGGTTACGGCATCGAGTGTCATATTCATCTCGAGTGCTGAAATTGCCTCACGTATGCAGTCTGCCGCCTTTTCACAGCAGAGACGTTGCCTTTCATTAGCAAGCAGTGCCGCAGATGTATCAACACTGTTTGTGCCGAGTGCCGATTCAACAGCTTCTGCCAATTTTTCGGCACCCTTACCGTCTTTTGCACTGATGTAAACAATATGCTTGAAATTATCAAGCACGGACAAATCAAACTTTGGCTCAAGGTCATCTTTATTTATGACAGCAACTGCGCATTTATTTTTACAAAGCTCAAGCACAGCTTTGTCTTCGTTATCAAATTCACGGGATAAATCAAACACAGCAAGCACAAGTGCCGCCCTCTCTACTCTGCCTACAGCAAAGTCAACACCGATTTTTTCTACCTCGTTGCCTGTTTCTCTTATTCCTGCGGTATCGGCAAGGTGAAGCACTACGTTGCCTAAGCGTACCGTATCCTCAACAACGTCACGTGTTGTGCCTGCAATATCGGTAACAATAGAGCGTCTGAAGCCTGCAAGGAAATTCATAAGTGTTGATTTGCCGACATTCGGCTTACCTGCAATTACCGTATCCACACCTTCGGTTATCGCTCTGCCTGCATCGTAATTATTCAGCAGACTTTCTATTTCGGAAAGGACATTTTTATAATCAGCAAGTAATTTATCTGTTGAAATTTCCTCAATTTCATCATCAGGATAGTCAACCCACGCCGCAAGATAGGCAGAATCCGTGATAAGAGTCTGTGCGGCGGCAATAATCTTTTTGCTCAGAGCACCCTCAAGCGCTGTCATAGCGGCACCTGCACTCTGTTCACCTTGTGCGGAAATAAGGCTCATAACCGCCTCCGCCTTGGTAAGGTCGAGCTTACCATTTAAGAAAGCACGCTTTGTGAATTCGCCCGGTGCGGCAGGCAAGGCACCTGCGGCAAGTACTGCACGCAAAACACGGCTTACAACATAGACACCGCCGTGGCACGAAATCTCGGCAACATCCTCGCCCGTATAGCTGTGAGGTGCGCGAAAAACAAGCAAAACAGCCTCATCTATTGCTTTGTCGCCGTCGTAAACAATACCGTGTGCGGCAGTGTAGCCTTTCATATCGGCAACAATTTTCTTTCCCGACGGTACAAAAATTTTTGAAACAATATCAACTGCTTCGTCGCCGGATATACGGATTACACCGATACCGCCTGCTGCTACGGGAGTTGAGATTGCGGCAACCGTAGTTGAGTTTTTCATGCTTTTCACCTCTTAAAATGAAATGATTTATCATTTCAAATCATGTTGCAACGCAACAAATCATGGCTTCAAGCCAAATCATGCGACAGCAAATCATTTTTAATACCTCAATTAAGCCGCTATTCTATCAAGTGTTAAAACACATCGAGGAAGCATTAACCTCTTTCTTTGTGTTTTCATTTTATGAGTTGCCTTACGGCATGATTTGATTTCTTTGAAATCATGATTTGCAAAATTTCATTTTGCGTGATTTGCGTTTTTACAAAACGCATTTGTTACTTCGTAACATAATTATACAAATATATATTATATAAAAAAATTTGAATAATTGCAATAGAAACCAATTTGAATATAAGAAAATATATATTTATATAGACATTTAAATATTTTTGTGTTAAAATTACAGAATATTGGTGAAAATATATCTGTATATCCATTTTTAAATAAGGAGCAGCCTTTTTTATGACATTAAAAGAAAAAACGCAGCGTGCCGCTGCGTTGGCAGTACTTGAGCCGCTGATTAAATACATCAAAAAAAATCCGCAGGATAATTTAGTAAAGCTGGTTGACGCAGTACAGCGTTTTGCCGGTCCTTCTTTCCCTGCAAAGAATTTTGACAAAATCCGTGAGGGTGCGGCTGACCCTGATAACGTATATTCAAAGCTCCTTATCCGTGCAATCAATGACCTTCACCCCGACGTATTAAACGGTATGGCTATGGCTCTCGGTCTCGGCGTTGCCGCAGGCACAAAGAAAGTAAGAGAAAACCGTGAGAAATATCACTGCAATATTCCCTTTATTACTCTCATTGACCCGACAAGCGCCTGCAACCTCAAGTGTAAGGGCTGCTGGTCTGCTGAGTACGGTCACAAGCTCCGCCTCACTTATGAGGAGATGGAGTCAATTGTTGAGCAGGGCAGAGAGCTCGGCACTCACCTTTATATGTTTACAGGCGGTGAGCCCCTTATCTGTAAAAAAGAAATTCTTAAGCTCTGCGAAAAATTCCCGCAGTGTGCTTTCCTTGCATACACAAACGCAACTCTTGTTGATCAGGAGTTCTGTGATGACCTTAGGCGTGTAGGCAACCTTGCACTTGCAATCAGTATCGAGGGCGATGAAGAGAGCAATGACTTCCGCCGTGGTGACGGTGCATACAAGACCTCTATCGAGGCTATGGAGCTTCTCAAGAAGAACGGCTGTATGTTCGGTATTTCCGTTTGTTATACAAGCAAAAATATTTACTCCGTTACAAGTGACGAATTCCTTGACGATATGATTGATAAAGGCGTTATGTTCGGCCTTTATTTCAACTATATGCCCCTTGGTAAGGGTGCTCTGCCCGAGCTTATTCCCGACCCTGAGCAGAGAAAATATATGTACAAGCGTATACGCGACCTGCGTAACTCAAAAACCGGTAAATCGATGTTTATCATGGATTTTCAGGGTGACGGCGAATATGTCGGTGGCTGTATCGCAGGCGGCAGAAATTACTTCCATATCAACTCTGCAGGCGATATTGAGCCCTGTGTTTTCATTCACTTCTCCGACTCAAATATCCGCACTCACACTCTGCTTGAGGCATTGCAGAATCCGCTCTTTATGTCGTTCTACAAAAATCAGCCGTTTAACGACAACCATATGAGACCTTGTCCGATGCTCGAAAATCCCGATTATCTTTGTAAGATGGTCAAAGAAACCGGTGCTAAGTCAACCGACCTTATCGACCAGGAGTCTGCAGAGGATTTATGCGCAAAGTGCAGAAAGTTTGCTGCAGAGTGGGCACCCGTTGCAGAAGAGGTCTGGAATTCCACACCGCACAAGCCCAGTAAAACCTACTACTACCGTGATACTCCCGAAGGTAAGGCGGAAGCAGCAAAAAAGAATAACGAATAAGCGAAAAACCTGTGTACCAAATGATCGGGGTTACAAAGGACAGAAATAAGTAGTCATACGTTGTGAGACACTTTTTACAAGGTGTCTCACGATTTTTTTGATAAAAAAACTGACACTTTCAGACTGAAAGTGTCATAGTGGGTTATATACTTTGAAAAGCAATCAAGCCAATCTGAAAACATTTTTTCGGTATGTGTAAGTGATATTGCAAATTAAAATTTGCAGTGATATTTTTGATAAATCAAAAGTGATATTGAAGCCTCGCGGCTTCAGTGTTATTTTATTCGCTTAAAACTGTCCGAAGGACAATATAACTATGCACGGCATAATATCACTGCGAAGCAATATCACTCGCCGCAAGACGAATAAAACTGCCGAGTGTCCTTACGAACACTCGGCTAAAGTACTCAGGTTTTTTTATTTAATATTTCATCTGTTCAATTTACAAATACCGTGTATTTTATAAACATCTCCATAATCAAAATGAATATTTATTTCGTTTACTCCGTGTTGAAGTTCATATGTTGACTGTTGCATAAGCTTTTTTCCGTGATAAACCGCAACTCTTATTTTTCTGTCATCATCCCAGGGAACATTATTAACAAGATTATACACAGTTTCTCTGTTAACTTTAATTCCGAACAATTCATCTATACTTATATCAAATATTTTTGCAAGTTCAGGTAAAAGCATAATATCGGGTGAGGTAATATTTTGTTCCCATTTTGAAACAGCCTGAGTAGAAACACTCAGCTTTGAAGCAAGTTCCGCTTGTGTTATTGAATTCAATTTTCTGTAGTAGGCAATTCTTTCACCTATACAAATCTTCATATTCTTATTCCATCCTTTCTGAACGATTAAAATAATTTTTTTGATGATTAAATTATATATAATCAATTGCAGAAATTAAAGGTATAAATTGGATTATTACTATCATTATAGGTTGATATTGCGTAAAGCTTTCAAATTTTAATTTCTCATTCAAAATTCCTAATAAAAAGAAAAAACCTGCATCCCGTAAGAGATGCAGGTAAAAATTCGTGTTGAGTTTTTTATCAGTCGCTTGTGTAGGGAAGAAGAGCGACGTAGCGTGCACGCTTGATAGCTGTTGTAAGCTCTCTCTGGTGCTTTGCGCATGTGCCGGTTACACGGCGGGGAAGGATCTTAGATCTCTCCGATGTGAACTTGCGAAGCTTGTTAACGTCCTTGTAATCGATGTAATCTACCTTATCGACACAGAATGTGCAGACTTTTCTGCGGCCTTTTCTGTTGGGACGTCCGTTATTTCTCTCATATGCCATGATGTAATTTCCTCCTTATAGATTTTTTCAGAACGGGAGTGAATCGTCATCGTCCTCAATGGACTCAAAATCACCCACTGTGCCCGATGCAAATGAAGCAGCGGGAGCTGCTGCAGGGGCTGCGTTCTCGTAGGGGCGGCTGCCGCCCGTCGTGCCGCTTTCTGCCTTAGAGCCGCAGAAACTTACGTTGTCTGCAACAACCTCGACAGCTGTGCGCTTGTTACCCTGCTTATCTTCGTAGCTGCGTGTCTGGATTGAACCCTGAACAGCGATCATCGAGCCCTTGCGGAAATAACGGCAGACAAAGTCTGCAGTTTGTCTCCATGCAACGATGTCGATGAAATCTGCCTGACGCTCTTCGCCCTGACGGACAAAGCTGCGATCAACAGCGATACGGAAAGAGGTAACAGAAATTCCTGAAGTAGTTGTACGGAGCTCAGGATCGGCAACAAGGCGACCCATTAAAACTGCGCAGTTGAGCATTGCAATTTCCTCCTTAAAATTACTTGCGGATGATCATTGTACGAAGAACACCTTCGGTGATCTTAAGTACACGGTCAAGCTCTGCCTGGAACTCGGGAGCACTCTGGTAGTTGATAACTACATAGAAGCCCTCTGCTTCGTCGTTGATAAGGTACTCAAGCTTGCGCTTACCCCATACATCAACGTTGTCGACAGTGCCGTTAGCCTCGATCATACCCTTGAATTTCTCGAGGAGAGCATTTGCACCCTCTTCGCCGTTAGCGACTGAGAAAACCATCATGATCTCGTAATTGTAGCTTGCTGACATTGTTTTGCACCTCCTTATGGTCTTTGGCCTCAGGCTCATATTTTTATCCTGAAGCAAGGATTTACCGCTTACATAGTGCGGCAACATCGGATTATAGCAGAATTGACCAAAACTGTCAAGTGTTTTTTGTTCATTTTTTTAGACAATTAAAAAATCAATAATTTTTACCGATTAAAATTTTGTCAAGTGGAAAATTGTTAAAATTAGTTTAAAAACGAAAATTCGTTAAAAGCGACAAATTTCAGCTCAAAATCTCTCCAATAATTTTTTATGAAATTTTTTTCAAATTATCACGTATTTACGTTGAAAAAACAGCCTTTTTGCACTACTTATAGAAGGAGTTTTTCACATTTTAACAAGATATTGTTCAAATCTTTACTCCTTCAAAAAAGTTGAAAAGGAGGCTGAAATATGGTATACTTACATGGTCTGTACGGTAAAAATAACAGACCTTATAATGACTACTATCTCAACTGCGGATACCGCAGTGTTTTTAGTAAAGAAAAAAATTTTGAAAGAAAGGATGTGGACAGTATGGATCTCGTTTACCAGTTGTGGGAAAATGTAAAAGCAGAGCTGAAAAAAAATACTTCCGAAACAATTTATTCCGTATGGTTTCATGAGCTTGCACTTGAAAGCTTTGACGGCGAATCCGTTGTGCTGACGGATGACCCCTTCCGCTGTAAGATTATAAACGAAAAATTTATTCCTCTGCTTGAAGAATGTTTTGAAAAAGTAATGGGCTTTAAAGTAAACGTATCTGTTATGCCCAAACAAGAAAAAATCAAAAAAGCCGAAACACCTAAAGAAAATAAAACCTTTGACACAAACGAGCTTACATTCGATAAATTTATAGTAGGTGACTCAAACAAATTTGCACACGCAGCCTCAGTTGCTGTTGCATCCGACCCCGGTAATACCTACAATCCTCTGTTTATTCACGGCAACTCAGGTCTCGGCAAAACTCACCTGCTCAATGCAATATGTAATGAAATAATAAAAAATAATCCTGATGCATATATTATATATGTTCGCAGTGAAGATTTTATGAATGAACTCATAGATTATCTTCAGAATAAAAAAGATACATCTGTATTCCATAACAAATACCGCAACGCTGACGTACTTCTTGTTGACGACGTACAGTTTATTGCAGGTAAAACCTCAACAGAGCTTGAATTTTTCCATACTTTTGATACACTCGTAAAGGCAAAGAGTCAGATCGTTCTTACCTCTGACCGTCCGCCGAAAGAAATGGCGACACTCGAAGAAAGACTGCGTAACAGATTTGAAAGCGGTCTTATTGCAGATATTCAGCCGCCTGATCTTGAAACAAGAGTGGCAATCATAAAAAGCAAGGCAGAATCACTCGGAATTGAAATTCCTTCTTCAATTATTCTTTTTATTGCTGAAAAAATAAAGAGTAATATACGTCAGCTTGAAGGTGCTGTCAAAAAGATGAAGGCATATATTGAGCTTGGAGAAGATGCAAACCTTGCAACGGCACAGAAAGCAATCCGCGATATTTTCAGCGAAGGTGACCCTACTCCCGTACTTATTGATAAAATCATCGATGAAGTTGCCCGTACATACGGCGTAACGGTTGCAGATATAAAGAGCAAAAAGCACGATGCAAAGTACGTATTTCCCCGTCATGTTGCTATGTATATTATACGTGAAATGACTCCGCTTACCAATAAAAAAGTTGCAGAGCTCTTCGGTCTGAGTGACCATTCATCGGTAATGTATGCATATAAAAAGATATCAACCGACAGAGAAAATAATTATTCCTTAAAAACAATTATTGCAGACGTAATGAAGAACGTGCAGGCAAACTGACAAAAAAATTTTTCCACACTTTTCTTCACATTTCACATTGTTTTTTTCACATAATCCACATTTTACTTTTTCCCGTGAATAACGTGAAAATCTTTTCATATCAGTTTCACAAATAAAAAATCCGTTTTATCATACGGTATCAACGGATACAGCGATTTTCCACTTTTTCCACTTCCTCTACTACTACTACTAAATATTCATTTATATCATTTATTTCCGGAGGCTGACAAAAATGAAAATTTATTGCGATACCGCTGTGCTCAGCGAAGCCTGCTTAAATGTTCAGAGAGCAGTTTCAAACAAAACAACAATTCCTGCCATCGAAGGTATCCTTATCAAAGCAATCGGTAACGAGCTGCTTCTTACAGGCTACGATCTTGAGGTAGGTATTACAACTTCTATCCCCTGCCGTGTTATCGAGCAGGGTGCAATTATCCTCAACGCAAGAATTCTCTGCGACATAGTCCGTAAAATTCCCGGCGAGCAGGTTTATATTGAAACAGACGAAAGACTTCTCGCAACTATCAGAGGCGGCGAAGCAGAGTATTCACTTATCGGTATCGACGGTAACGAGTTCCCCGAGCTTCCTACAGTCAGCGGCGGCTATCCCGTTGTTGTTGGGCAGAAGCTTTTAAAGGATATGGTCCGTCAGACTATATTTGCAGTCGCAGTAAATGACAGCAAGGTTGTTCATACAGGTGTAAAGTTTGAAGTTTCACAGAATATCATCAGACTTGTCGCTGTTGACGGCTCACGTCTTGCAATGAGAACTGAGTCAATCAACTATATGGGCGATGAGCTGAGCTTCGTTGTACCTGCAAAAACTCTTAACGAAGTTACAAAGCTTATAGGAGATGATGAAGAGACAGTTTCTCTCGGTGTCGGTAAGAGACATATTATATTTGAAATTGGCAATTACAGCATTGTTTCCCGTCTGCTTGACGGTGAATTCCTAAACTATAAGAATGCAATTCCGCCTACCTGCTCTGCAACAGCAATTGTCAACACACGTGAGATGATTGATAGTATTGACAGAACAAGCCTTATTATTACAGATAAGTTCAAGAGTCCTGTAAGATTTATTTTTGACAGTGATATAGTCAGAATTTCATCCGTAACAGCTCTCGGTACTGCTAATGACAGCTTTGCCTGCAAATATGAGGGCAATAAAATTGAAATCGGTTTCAATAATAAGCTTCTTCTTGATGCACTTAAGGTCTGCGATGCAGACGAAGTAAAAATTGAGCTCAACAGCGGCGCTGCACCTATTCTTATTCTGCCGACTCAGGGCGACAATTTCCTCTTCCTTATTCTTCCGATGAGATTTAAGAAGGACTGATAACCTATGGCAATTAAAATTAAAGCAAAAATAAAAGAAAAACCGGTAAAAGAAATTTTTATCGATACAGATTTTATACGTCTTGATTCTGCTCTGAAGCTTGCTGATGCAGTACAGAGCGGCGGTCACGCAAAAATTGTTATTCAGGGCGGCGAAGTAAAGGTGAACGGTGAGGTATGTACAATGCGCGGTAAAAAACTGCGTGACGGTGACACCGCAAGTGTACCTTTTATGAATATTGTTGTTAAAAAGAGATAATGTGGAAAAGGTGAAAAAGATATGGTCAGATTAATGTCGTTTAACCTCAGATGTGCAAATGTCGGTCCGCGTGAACAATGGGACAGAGTTGATGATTGTGTTGAGACGATTCTCAGTTCGGGCTGTGATTTGCTCGGCGTGCAGGAGGCTACACCCGAATGGATGGCAGACCTTACAAAAAATCTCGACGGTTGGTCATATATCGGCATCGGCAGAGGTGACGAAGACGGCGGAGAGAGTGAATACAGTGCAATTTTCTATAAGAATGACCGTTTTGAGGTAATCGACAGCGGCAATTTCTGGTATTCCGATACACCCGACGTAATGTCAAAGTGCTGGCATTCAAGGCACAACCGTATCTGTACATGGGGTATTTTTTACGACAAGGCAGAGGATAAAAAATTTGTCCACGTAAATACCCATATGGACTGTGATTTTGACCTGATTTATAAGAGTATTCCTATTCTGCGTGAAAAGATTATGCCGATGATTGAGCAGTATCCTCTCTCATGCTCGGGCGACTTCAATTCATTCCAGAACGGCAGAGAGTATAATGAGATTGTAAAATTCCTCAAGGATTCAAAGTTTGAAGCACCCGATACAATGGATTACCTTACATATCACGATGATTGCCCCGAAAAGCACGAGGGACATATTATTGATTTTATCTTTATCAACGATAAGGTAAAGGCTCATAAATACAGAGTCTGTAAGGATAAAATCAACGGCAACTATGCCTCCGACCATTTTGCAATCTGGGCAGACCTTGAGTATTGATTAACAAAAAACAGCGATTATTCAGTAAATGAATTTTCGCTGTTTTTTTTATAAATATTGACTTAAGGTATAAAATTTTTTAAGATAAAATTGTGGAAGAATTTTCATAATAAAGGAGTGTCGGTTATGAAGAAAAATCTTAAACTTCTTTCGCTATTTTTATCTGTTGTGCTTTTGTTTTCATTTGTAAGCATCGGCGTACAAGCAGAATGGGAAAATGAATGGATAGAGTTTGAAAAAGAGTTACATAGCGCAGAGTATTGGTTAGAGCCGATTGAGGAAACAGTATTTTTTGCAAGTGACGATTATGCCAAGTATTCATATATTGTCAAAGACGGTGAAGCTTCAATTGTAAATTTTCACATCACATATCAAGGTGATGAAAAAATCGAATTCGTTTTACCGACAACCCTTGGTGGTTACCCGGTTACGGCTATAGGTTATGAATATGATGATGGTAGGGGTATTGATGCAACATGGTATATTCATTACGGTGAAGATACCTTTGAAAAATATCCTGAGTATCTTGAATATGAGTCTTATCCGGAATGGGATCCGGGTTTGGATTATATTTCAAAGCTGGTTATACCGGAAGGTTATAAAACAATATACCATAATTCACTCTATGCTATTGGTTGTTCAGTATCATTCCCAAAAAGTTTAAGAAAAATCAGCGGTAAACCTTTTGATTGGTATCTGTATACTCATGTGGATGAAAACGGCGAAAAATACACCGTTTTGCCGGAGTGTCAATACGATACCGATTGGAAAAGTGTTGCTTTCGGTTATTACGGAGATGTTTATTTCCCGTCAAGACTTGGGTCAGAGTGGCTCTTGAATAATTTGCAATTTTACCCCGGTACATTATATATTCCCTCTAATTATAGTTATGAAGCAGTAAGGAATGCGCTTTTCGGAAGAGAGTGGGATGAAGAACTCGATATGCCCGCGTTGATGGGCGACCCGGATAAAGGTTACGGTGAAGGTACGATAATTCACTGTGCACCTGACAGTGAATTTTTAAGAATCTTCAATGAGCACACAATATTAAATTATTACACCTTCATCACCGATGTAGTGCCTGCCGAATACATCGAATTCCCGGAAGAAACGGTGAATGTATGTGTGGGCGACGTTGTTGACCTTGAGGCAAAGACATACCCTGCCGAGGCTGTATGGACGGCGTGTGATTACACTGTCAGCGACCCGAGTATAGTAAAGATTGATGAATATTCCGGCAGAATTACAGCACTCAAAGAGGGCACTGTAACCGTTACCGCAACACACTGCGAGCGTGGATATGTCGACACTTGTATAGTAAACGTCACAACAAAACCCGAGCCCGGTGTAAACGGTATTGAGCCTGCAACCGACACTCCTTACGTTACCTACGGTAACCGCGATTACAAAATTAATGTCACGGGCAGCCCGAGCAAGATTCAGGTTGTCCGCGACAACGGCGGCACTACTACGATCGACCGCCGAAAAGCACAGGTAACCTCA
>JAFQEL010000034.1 GCA_017399065.1 Clostridia bacterium
AAATTAAATGTCAACTCTGTCTTTAAAAAGGCATCCTTTGCAAAAGGAATACGTTGGGTACGCCTTAAGGCGATGCCAGTAACATAGGGCTTTGCCCGCATATGAAGAACCCCCGGCTAAGCCGGGGGGTTACTATTATTTCATAAGAAGCTCATAAAGCTTATCGCAATGATTTTCTTTTGTAATAAAGAAATCTCTGCAACGATTTGCAAACACCTCATCAGGCTGCATATCGTTGACAATAAGCTTTTCAAGATGTGAGAGAAGCTCTTGAGCATTTAAGGAAAGAGCACCGAAAGCCTCTTCAAGAGGAAGGTCAAGTGCCTTATAATCGTGAGTTACGCCTGCCCGGAAAAGGTCATAATCGGGAACAAAATACATTATAGGTCTGCCGAGATAAACGAAATCGAAAACAATAGACGAATAGTCGGTTATCATAAGAGCATAATTCTGCATCTCGTCAATTTCCTGTGTTACACGGATTCTGGGATTTTCGACCTTGAAATATTTATCGTAATCTCTGAAAATAGGATGATTTTTGAAATCAAGTGTGTAATCGTATTTTTCGAGCAGCTCTGCAAGCTCTTTTGAATTGAGAAAAGCATTGGTTTCACGGTAGAAAGCTGATGCAAGAAACTTATCAACAAAAAGCTGGCGGGTATTATTCTCATAGTTTCCTATAAGATTTTTACGCCATGACGGTGAGAAAAGAAGCTTTTTGCTTGCTTTGGTATCAGTTGCCATACCGTCGAAACGAGGCATACCGCTTGCAAGCAGGTCGGCATCCTTAAAATTATAAATTCGTTTGAAATTCTCACGTTCAAACTCGGAAGAAATAACAACCTTATCAACATTCGCCTTTTCTTTTGAATAAAGCATAGGTAGACGTGCGTGAAGAATACCGTGCTGAAGATAAACAAACTCGCACTTTATAATGTCGGAATACCAGCGAAGCGGCAAGCCGTCAAACGGGCTCATAATTGAAAGAGAATTGAACGAAGTGAGCACCTTTTCACAGTTGAAGAAAAGCATTTTATGCTTAAAGCTTTTGAATTTTACGACACGCTTTTTCTGTGCGGAAGTAAAATGCTTATCATCAGCACTGAGATTATCGGCAATATAGTATCTTTCTACACCGTCTTTAATCGGGAAATCGTGTATAAACTGATAATATGCATTATCAAATATACCCTCACGGTCGATATATAGCCAGATTCGCTTATCGGTTGCTGTTTTTTCGGCAATCTTCCTGTAAATATAAGCAGCTTTACTTTCGGACTTGACAGCATCATCTGCGGCAGCCTTAGCTGCTACGAGTGTACTTTCAGAAGGTTTACGAATAAGAAAGCCCTGCGATTTCTGATCAAAAAGCACGGTATAGTTACCGTTCTTAACATAGAACTTTGCCTTATTGACAACAGTCTTGAAGCCGAAGAACACATTAGGTACACAGTCGTGACCGCCAACAACAGCGTGGAAAACAAGACCAATTTCATCAGGCAGATCAATAACGGTATCAAAACCTGCAAAATCGTTTGTGAGTGACTTACCCTTATAGTAGCTGTATGCATTTTTCTGTACGGGCAGGTCAATAATACTGCCGTTTGAAAGCGAGCAGTAAAGACGTATATCCTCACGGCTTCCTACACCGTTTTTGAAATATCCCGATGTATGAAGCTTACCGTCGATAATACGGAATGTATTGAAAGTAATTATGTGTGGCTGAGAAAAAAGCAGACAATCGTCAGCATAAGCAGTCTGTGAAGAAGAGTTAGACATAACCGTATAACTCTGACCCTTAAGCTTCATAAATGCGTCAACGTGATAAGGGTCAATATAAATTGAATCTGCAATAATTGAATTATCAACTTCGCTGAGCACTCTTTGAATACGGGCAAGCTGATTATTTTTTGTTTCTTCGTCAACATCGCACACAAGCATATCGGAAGTAATACGCCAGCTGAGATTATAAACTACCAGAGCCTGAGCTACGGGATGAGGCTTACCGTTTTCATCACGAGAAGAATCGATAAGCTTATTGAGAAAGCTCATATACTGATCAAAGCAGTAATAGGGAGAGTTGAAGCTCTGACTTGCGGACTCACCGTGGCGGTAATAGGTATAAAGAGCATCACGGCAGAAACCGAGCTTACCTTTTTTCTTGAGCCAAGAGAAAATAAACCACTGATCCTCACCGAGTGAAAGGCTTTCATCAAAATAAATACGCTCGTCGGCAGACACGTTTTTTACACAGATATTCATCGTAGTCTGCAGGATATTGGGATTAGCCATAACATCGTAAATACCGCTGCAGGTCATTATATCAAAACGCTTGTGCGTTGTAACCTTACCGTTTTCGCTGAGATAGTCGATAGAATATGTAACAAGGTCAGTCTCATCATAATGATTCTCAAAAAAATTATATACAGACTCAAGGCTCTTTCGGCTGAGTGTATCGTCAGCATCAAGGAACATCAAATACTTGCCCTGAGCAAGATCAATACCCTTGTTACGTGCACTCGAAACGCCGCCGTTTTCTTTCTCAAAATATACGATGGTATTGTCGGCTTCGGCATAATTGCGACAGATTTCTCCGCAGTTGTCAGGAGAACCGTCATTAACAAAAACTATCTGGAAGTCTTCATAAGCCATAGTCTGCTCTCTGAGGCTTTCGACACACTTTCTGATATGCTTTTCACAGTTGTATACGGGAATAATTACGGAAACCTTGTATTTATATTCTGACATACCGCACAATCCTTTACAGTCATAATTAAATTTATAATACTATATTTTGGCAAAAAAAGCAATAGAAATATAAAGCGTCCGGACAATTCATATCCGAACGCTTTACGATTAAAGATACTTGATTATCGACGCTACAACTGCACCGAACATCGGGTGTGAATGAGAGTCTGCTCCGTCCCAGTTTTCCCATAGAGTTGTGGCACCGAGGTCACGGATATGGCGGAATGTACCGACGCCCTTATCGCTGACAAGCAGAGCCTTTGCAAGCTCCTTATCCCCTCTTTCACAGAGGATGCGTACAAGGATATCTGTACCGAAGATACCTGTATCAAACTTGCCGAGAGCAGTATACTTCTCAACAACATTTTTATATGTTCTTTCATCACCGAGGCCGAGGTCAGCCGCAAACGCATCTGCACCCTGCACTGCATTACAGAATGAGCCTGTTGATTCATCAAAGTATTTATCAAGCATAGCTTTTTCAGCCTTTGCCGAGCGTTTGTCCATATCAGCGGCATTATCAATGCCGAGAATTTCACCAATCTCTTTTACAATTCTTACAGCCTTGATATAAAAATATGTATTTACAAAAGGCTCCGGGATAACGATTTTTTCGGGAGCACACCAATCACCAAGGCACCAGCCGCCCTCTTCCCCTCTTACAACAAGGTTACCCTCACTGTGAGTTTCCATATACTGAAGATATTTGAGCATATTGGGATAATACTTTTTAAGCACATCCTTATCACCGTAGTGCTTATAGAATGTATAAGGCACAAAAACGATTGCACCGCCCCAACCGCCGGGGCCGCCGCCACCACCGTAAAACGGTGCTGTATGCTGAACGTGGCCGCCGTAGATATCCTGACAGTCGGCAACGTCTTGCATCCACTTGCGGTACATATCCTCGGCATCAAAGCAGGTCATAGCCGCATCGCAGGCAAGCTGACCGTCGCCTGTATAGCCAAGACGCTCTCTGTGAGGACAGTCTGACGGTACACAGCAGTGAACATTATTGAGCTGAGTACGGATATAAGTGTCGACAATCCACTGAAGCATATCATCGTCACTCTTATAATCGGTTATAACCTTAAGATCGGTATGTACAACTGCAAACTCGGTCGGGTAAGCCCTGCCCTCAACCTCAAAATATCGACAGCCGTGCCAGGTAAACAGCGGATAAAACTGATGATCTTCGTGGTCTTCGGAGAACACAAACTCGTCTCTCTGCATACGGAAATGCATACCGAGAGTATCAAAGTGCAATGAACCGTCCTCATTAAGCTCTTCAGAAAAACGCACAAAGGCTCTTTCGTCGGTTATCGCCTTTTCGTCGAAAACAATTTTCGGATAACCTGAAACGTTTTCACCAAGGTCATATATAGCAGTATCACCGAAAGAATAAATCTTCTTCGGGATTATTGTGCGTATTTCTCTGTCAGGAGTACAGGTCTGCTTTGTAAGCAGAGCAAGAGGTCTTTCGAGCTTGACTGCTTTTTTCCACTCACCCTTGCCGATAAGGCGTGCATCGTGAGTTTCGCCGAAATAAATATTTGTACGTGTAACATAAGAATCACGCCACTCAATATCGGTATCAGACTTTGAAATCAGCTTATCACCTTCAAGAATTTTGAAAGCAAGCTTAAGCTGACCGTATTCTACCATACCTTCATTACGGCTCTGATTCTGACCGTACCAGCCTGCACCGATATGGAACTCGATAACGTTTTCGCCCTGCTTTACAAGGCTTGAAATATCGTTTTCAACATAATGAATACGGTGGATAATAGTATCGTATATCGGCATATGAATCTTCGTAAGGTCGCGCTTTTCGTAATTAGTCCACGCTGGAGTAAGCAGAGCATCCGTTACGGGCCGGCCGTTTACCGTGATATGAGAAAAGCCGAGACCACTTGAAATCAACCTGACGTCGGAGGTATCGGTTACGTTAAAGGTCTTGCGTGCATAAACGGCAACGCTGTCCTTTTCGAAGCCTACCCACTCGCAATCGTCAAACACAAGATCCATCTGCATATCAACGTGAGGAAGATTTTCTTCCATAAACTCGACACCTGCAATCGCAAAGCCGAATTTTTCATAAAAAGGCACAGCGTGAGTCTGACCGCTGATTTTAATCGTTTTTGAGCCAAGCTCCTTAGCTTTGGCAATAAGTGCATTAGTAACCTTTGAGCCAAGACCGGTACCTCTTGCCGATTTCTTTACAGCTATTCTGCCAAGCTTCCAGACGGCTTCTTCAAGCTGAATCAGTCTGCCCGTAGCAACGGTTTCACCGTTATCTTCTACAATATAATGCCACGCAACACCCTCGTGCTCATCATCTTCAAGATGTGCGGGAAAGCCCTGTTCATCAACAAAAACTTCGTCACGAAGCGGTTTTGCAAGTTTGTGGCCCTCAAAACCGTAATACCATTTTTCTGTCATTTTTCACACCTCTTCTGCTGATAAAAACTTAAGTATTTCTTCTTTGGAAGCTTTCACGCTTCCCTGAATCATTTCAGGTTTACCGCCACCTCTGCCGCAAAGAGCAGAATTAAACTGTTTTGCAAAGGCGCTTAAATTTAACATATTACTGCCCAAGCAGTATTTATAGCCGTCTTCCGCATGAACAAATACACCTACTATACCGTTGCAAAGCAGCTTACCTGCATTTACTGTCTCACGCAAGCCGTCTGCATCAAGATCATCTGTAAATACGCAAACGTTTGAATCAGTTCCTTTAAACCTTTTGATATATTTAAGTGTTTTCTCTTTATTCATTTGCTCAATCTGATAATCGAGCTTGGCTTTTTCCGCTTTAAGGTGCTCGACAGCTTCGGCAACTTCGTTTTCTTTAGCGCAAAGCGAAGCCGAAATCGCACTGATACTCGCGCATCTGCCGCAATAATCCTCAAGTGCTTCAAAACCACATTTGAGAAGCAATCTTGTGCCGCCTCTATGACTTTGATGAGAAAGGATTTTGATGATACCTACTTCACCCGTACGCCTTACGTGAGGTGCACAGCAGGCACAAAGGTCGTAGCTGTCAATACGAACAAGACGCACATCCTCTGTCAAGTCAAGCTTACTGCGGTATTCAATAGTTTCAAGCTCGTTTTCATCAGGATAAAAACAGGTAACTTCAACATTATCAAACACAGCTTTATTGGCAAGGTATTCGATTTTACGCACCTGCTCTTCTGTTAAAGGGCCGCTTAAATCTGCTGTAATACCAAATGTACCCATGTGAAAGCCTGTGTTTTCGTAGCCAAAAAGACTGTGGGCAACACCGCAGACAATATGCTCACCCGTATGATTCTGCATTCTGCCAAAGCGTAAATCCCAATCAATAACACCGTGTACGGATTCGCCTGCTACAAAAGAAGAATCAACAAGATGCAGTATTCTGCCCTGTTCTTCATTGACATTCTTGACAGCAACACCGTCAATTGTACCCTCATCAGCGAGCTGACCACCGCCGTTAGGGAAAAACGCGGTTTGGTCAAGCTCAAGCAAAAATCCTTTTTCACAAGGAACACAAGCAACTACAGTTGCATCAAACTCTTTTATATGACCGTCATCGTAAAGTCTTTTGGTAACTATCATTCGAATTTTCTCCGTTTAGTCCGATTGTAAAAAAGCCACTTCACCGTATAACACGGGAAGTGGCACGATAAACAATGGTACAACAATATTACTCAATATCGGGTGTCATAACGTAACCGTCGCCTTCGACATATACCTGTTCATCGACAGCATTCTGAGCAAACGGATTGAATACACCGCTGTCTGTAATAACATCCGCAATATCAAATTTTATAATCTCTGCATCCGGCTTGATATACTTCTTCATCGCCGCATCCCTCTCTCAAAACAAATTAACTATACATATAGACATACTAATAATACTAATTACATTCGGATTATACAACATATAGAATCACTTGTCAAGAATATATACATAAATTATTTATAAATTTTAAAATATCTGTGACATTTCAAAAATGCAAGCTGTATTGACATCCTCTTTTTTATACTATATAATCATTATTATGCTATTAAAGGAGGATTATACGTGGCTAACCGCGATGAACTTATAAAGCAATTTGGCGAAGCAGAAGAAAAGCAGCCCAAAACCCAATCCCAAGAAACTCTTGCCGTACCTGATTCACTTGCAATAAAGGAAAAACAACCGCAAGATAAAGTAAATCACCACGGCGGCAAAGTAAAACGCAAGAGAGAAAAATTTAAAAAGAAAACATTCTTTGCAATCAAAAACATTTTCACTGACAAAACATTAAGTAAAATGCTCAACGTATTTCTTTTCTGTATGATCGTAAATGTAGTTGAGTACTTTGTACTGATAAATTACCTGGGCATACCGACAAAAGGAGCTATAGGTAAGCTTCTCGGTGCACTTATTATACTCGGCTATATGTATACGGCAAGGCTTAAGCCGCACAATGTGGGATTGAGTACAAATCCGAGAGCTATTTCAAGCGGTATACGTAACGCTTTGATTTTCAATCTGTCA
Source organism: Clostridia bacterium (assembly GCA_017399065.1). Classification (GTDB taxonomy): domain Bacteria; phylum Bacillota; class Clostridia; order Oscillospirales; family Acutalibacteraceae; genus UBA8612. The sequence continues at coordinate 7,280 of JAFQEL010000034.1, forward strand.
ATAATACCTGCCTATATTATTGAATATATTATTCTTACAATTGTAAAGGGTAAGAATATAATTGTAAGGCTGTACGCATACGATTCTTCGTTTTCCGAGGTCGGACCGGTTTACTTTATTGCCAATATTCTGTTACTGCTCGTTATATCCGTGCTTTCCGTTGTGATGCTCGAGGTACTTTTCCGCGGTATACTGATGAAAATGGGTAAAGGCAAATTCGGTTTCTGGCAGACAGCCGTTATCATTTCAGTTTTTTATTCCATATGGTATCTGGTGGTTCCGCTTTCAAAGCTTACAGCAGGCTACAAACCCCATCAGATAGCTTCACTTTGTATATTCTACCTCGTTTTTGAGTTTATACTTTCTCTCAAATGGTGTATGTGTGCAAGAGCTACCGGTTCTATATGGTTAGGTTTATTTGACCATCTTATTTTCAATGTATCAGTAAATCTGCTGCACATAATCAATATGACTGACACAACCATATCTACAGACAGCTACAGAAATTACAGACTTATACTTATACAGATAGTTTCATTCACAATTTGTTTCTCATACTATAAAATGAAAATGCGTAAAAAAGAAAAAATCCTGCGCGCAGCAGGTGTACACAGCATTTATTCATTTGACAGTCTTGCTGAAATGAGCGAAGAAGACGTAACCCGTCAAGCAGAGCGAATCAAGACTGCAGAGGGTGAAATAGACGCCGAATACCTCAAGCTGCTTGAACGCAACAAACTGAATAGCAACAAATAAATCCGTAGGGGATGTAAAAAACTTTTTTGTTTTTTACATCCCCTAATTTTTAATATAATAAGTTGACGGTAAAGATGGCATAATGTATAATATAGTATAATTTTTATTTGGTGGTAAATCAATGCGCAAAACAAAAATAGTATGCACACTCGGACCTGCGTGCAGCTCGAAAGATAAAATCAAACAAATGGCTTTAAGAGGTATGAATGTTGCCAGGCTGAATTTTTCCCACGGCTCACACGAATACCATAAAGATATGATAGACACCGTCAAAATAATCAGAAAAGAGCTTGGTTTACCTCTCGCGATTCTTCTTGATACCAAAGGCCCCGAAATAAGGACAGGTTGTTTTGACGGCGGCGAAGCCGTGATCCGTACCGGAGATGAAATTACGCTCACCACTGCAGCAGCCATAAGCAACCAAAAAACTATATCTGTCACCTATCGAGAACTTCCGTCTCAGCTGAAACCGGGCGATACGGTACTAATTGATGACGGCAAAATCCGCCTTGAAGTTATAACAACTACCAATACGGATATCCGATGCAAAATACTGTGCGGCGGAATAATCTCTGACCGCAAGAGTATAAACATCCCAGGCATTTCTCTCGATATGCCATATATGAGTGAGACTGATAAAAACGATATTTTATTCGGCATTGAAAATAATATCGACTTTATAGCCGCTTCATTTGTACGCAAAGAAGAAGACGTTATTGAACTGCGGAAATTCATCGACTATCACGGCGGACACAGCATAAAAATCATATCAAAAATTGAAAATATTGAAGGTATTAAAAATTTTGACAGTATCCTCCGACAATCAGACGGAATAATGGTTGCCAGAGGTGATATGGGAGTAGAAGTTGACTACGAAAAGCTTCCCGGATTGCAGAAAAAATTCATACGCAAGTGCTACCAATCGGGAAAAATGGTAATCACCGCAACACAGATGCTTGACTCAATGATATACTCCCCCACACCCACAAGAGCAGAAATAACCGACGTAGCAAACGCAGTATTTGACGGTACAAGTGCAGTTATGCTCTCAGGAGAAACAGCCGCAGGAAAGTATCCGCTTGAAGCGGTCTGTGCGATGGCAAAAATTGCAGAGCAAGCCGAACGTGACCAATTCGAGATATTCGGTAAAGAAAAGCTTGGTATCAAATATGAAATGGATGCATCCGACACAACGAATGCTTTATGCGATGCCGCATGCACAACAGCACGAGATCTTAACGCTGCTGCAATAATATCTGTAACCAAATCAGGGCAGACTGCAAGACGAATGTCAAAATTCCGGCCGGAGTTTCCGATCGTAGCCGCAACACCGAGCGAAAAAACATTTCATCAGCTTTCACTTTCCTGGGGTGTATATCCCGTACTTGCGTTATATCAGAATTCATACGACAACCTTATAATACACGCTGTAGACTGCGCAAAGCAGATTGATATTGTTAAAAGCGACGACGTCGTCGTTATAGCGGCAGGTCTCCCGCTTGATACGACCGGCAGTACAAATATGCTCAGAATCGAAACAGTAAAAGGTAACTGTGAATGACACATAATTACATTTTGAACAGAAGCCGACGGAAAACGATTTCACTTACCGTCAAACCGGACTGCACCGTAGAAGTAAATGCTCCTTTGAAAGCAAGCACAAAACAGATTGACGAATTTGTCTCAAAAAAGAGCAGCTGGATCGAAAAACAGCTTGTCTATATAAAAAATACAAACGAGAAAAGGCAGAAATTCGTTATCGAATACGGCACTCAGGTTTATTTCTTCGGTAAAAGGGTGCCGATTGTTGCCGACAATATTCGCAAAGCAATGCTGACAGAAAACTCCGTACTGATGCCGCAAGGTCTTGACAGTGAAGAAATAAAGCAAAAGCTGATTATGTTTTATAAAGATACCGCAAGAGAATATATAAGCAATCAGCTCCCCTACTACTGTGCATTAACCGGATTAAATTACAGCAAGTTTACTATATCAAGCGCTAAAACCAATTGGGGAAGCTGTACGTCTGACAGGCTTCACTTTTCCTGGCATCTGATAATGTCAGAAAAGGAAGTTATTGATTACGTTATAATCCACGAGCTGACTCATACAAAGCATCATAATCACAGCTCTGCTTTCTGGAATGAAGTAAGCAAATACTGCCCTGAGTGGAAGAAACTTCGTACAAGATTAAGATTTTACTCCGAAGTATTATCACAAGAAGGTTGGTGTTAAGCCAGCATCAAGCCGAAAGGATGAAAATAAAATGAGCAAATCAAACTCAAGTGTAAAAATAATAATCGGATTGATATGCGTAATAATCGCAATATGCATAGCGTCAACAACAATATTTGTTATACGCCCTTACTATTACGAAAACAATTACATAGCCCCTGTACCGACTAACCTCAGCACAGGCTGGAGTAATGAGCCCGAAACGATATTCAGTGATTTTTACGTATCACCTTACGGCAGTGCAAACGGCAACGGTAGTTTGGAGCATCCTTTTGCAACTATTGAACAAGCAAAATCCGCTGTAAGAAAGATGAAAAAAGAACAGGTAAGTCACGCCGTAATAGCAATTATGGCAGGTACTTACAGTATAGACAGCGTAGAATTCACCGAAAAGGATTCGGGCACCGAAATCTGCCGCGTAATTTACAGTGCATACGGTGACGGCGAAGTAATTTTCGACGGTGGAATTCAGGCAGGCACAGCGTTTGAACCTACTGATAAAGCACTTATAGAAATCGACAACGCAAAATATATTACTTTCAGCGGAATCACATTCCGCAACTGTCCCGGAGTTGCCGTAAGAGCCAAAGGCAGTAATATTGATATTTCATCCTGCACCGTAACCAATACCGGCAGTAACGGAATAGAAATAAACGGCACATCAATTACCGTAAACGGATGCAACATATCAAACACAGGTGCAAGTGCGATTACCGTAAACGGAGGTAACCGTAACACGCTCAAATCAGGAAACTCGTCAGCCGACAACAACCTTATCAGTTCAACATCACGATTTGATAAAACTGCTCCGAGCATTATAATAAACGGCACTGGAAACTCCGTTACGCACAACGAAATTGTCAACTCCCCTTCTACCGCTGTTTACTACAGCGGTAACGCAAACAAAATAGAATACAACTATATTCATAACACCTGCCTTGTCGGCATAAACATATTTGCGGTTGATTCACCCAAAAGATGGGATTACTACGGCAACTTCGTACGATACAACCTCATAAGCACAATCGGCAACGGCACTGACGAGGTCGGCGGAATCTGTGCCTGCTCAGGCACTCAGGTAAGAGGCAATATGTTTATAAACATCAAGGGTACGGGTATTTCTTTTGCTGGAGGACGTGATATTAACTTTACTAACAATATCCTTGTCAACTGTACCGTACCACTCAACTATAATACATCCGCCGCAGGTGCTGACAACAAAGCATGGGAAGAACTGAAAAAATCGCCCTATCAGAGCGATATATGGAAAAAAGCTTATCCCGAATGTGCTGCACTCAAAACAGATTATGCAGATATGACGGATGCTATGTTTGCCGCTAACCCTGCAAACAGCATAATTAAGGACAATATCGTACTCCATAAAGATGCTGAAATCGGAACAATCAGCCCCGAAGTCAACAACTACAGTAACATTGGCGACAATATGCTGTTAAAACTCTCACAAACACACATCTTTATCGATGCTAAAAGTGGTAACTATCGCATAAACGAAAACAGCGACACATCGGAAATATTGCCCGATTATAAAGATATCCCCTTTGATTCAATAGGAAGATATTAACAGAAAAACGGTGAAGGATTCACAGACGAATCTTTCACCGTTAATTTTACGCAAATATCTTACGGAGCCATTTGATGCTCATTTCGCCCCATTTTGAAGCATCAGGGTCAAATTTGCCGTTGCATACAACAGGTGTTGCAAGCGAAAAGCCGTGACCGCCGTTACGGAAAACGTGCATTTCAAACTCGACACCGTTTGCCGCCAAAGCAGAGGCAAACTCGAGTGAATGTTTAATCGGTACAAGACCGTCATCATTTGCGTGGAAGATAAACGAGGGTGGTGTATCGGCAGTAACATACTCGTTAGTTGAGGGGACTTCGCACTGGAGCACGTCACCTATTTCGGCAAGGATACAGGGATATGCAAGAATCAGTGCATTGGGCTTATTCTTGCTGATAGTGCCAAGTGCACTGCAAAGGTGACCGCCTGCAGAAAAGCCGATTGCTGCAATTTTATTGGGGTCAACACCAAACTCTTCAGCATTGTCACGGATATATTTCATTGCCTTTTCAGCATCGTTAAAAGGCTGTTCAAACTTGTAATTACACTCTTCCCTTCTGCCGACAGTATAACGGAGCACAAAGGTATGGTAGCCCTCAAGCGCATAGAGCATCGCAATAGGCTCAGCCTCACGGTCGGAGCACATACCGTATCCACCGCCGGGTATAACCAACACTGCGGGTCGGGAGTTCATATTAGGCATCTCACAAGAAGAATCGAGCAGATAAGCGGTAATGCTTACACTCTTATCTTCGTTAAAATATTCGGTAAAAATCCTCATAAAAAACACCTCCGCAAATTAATTGAAGTTATTTTTATTCTATCAAAAACTCAAAAAAAGTAAATACGTTTTCAAACTTTTAACTTAAATATTTATAACAATATAATCACACGATATTAACGGTGATTTTATTTGAACAGAGAACAGTATTTACGAACGCGGATTGCAGAAATTGCAGAAGAGCTTGCAACAGAAAAAATGCCGCCCGTTCAGAAACGAAATCTTGAACGGGCGTTGAAATTTTATATTGATGATTTAAGAAACAATCAATAGGTAAGCTTTGAGTTGATTTCCCTGAGCATATTCTCATCAAGCTTTACAAGCTTGCGGTCATATGTGAGAATACCGTTTACCTCATTCTCAACGTCGCTGACCTGAGTATAGACCAGTGCACAAAGACCGTGCTTGATAAGCGGAATAACCTGAGATGTGTGCAGGCGTCTGTATGCGTTTGAAAGAGTATCCTTATTGCGGAACATCAGATAACCGAAGCACTTTTTGATATTCCACACGTGGTCCTTGATTACGCTGCTGTAGCCGCCGTATTCGCTGACAACAAACGCACGGTCATCAAGAAAATAAGGATGAAGCGGTACGATATAGCGGTGAATACTTTTGAAGTCGCCGCCCTTCTGGTCGTGCCAGCCGCTTGCGTGGTCAACAAAACGTGAGGGATCAACCTTCTTGACGTAAGCAGCAACATTCTTGGCATCAAACTGACCCCAGCTCTCATTAAACGGTACCCACGTACAGATTGAAACGCAGTTGTAGAGTGCGGCCATCATTTCGTCAAGCTCGTTAAGGAAATACTTCTTGCCCTGCTCATCCTTACGGTCATAAAGGCTGCTGAATTTATCAGTCATATTCTTTATACCAATATTCGGGAGTACACCTGCAACAAGCTGATGAACATCACAACCGTTGGGCATATCCTGCCAGACAAGCATACCGAGTCTGTCGCAGTGATAGTACCAGCGTGCAGGCTCAACCTTGATATGCTTTCTGAGCATATTGTAACCAAGGTCACGCATCTTCTCAATATCATAAATAAGAGCTTCATCAGTAGGTGCTGTCATGCCGCCGTCAGGCCAATAGCCCTGGTCAAGCAGACCTTTCTGGAAATAAGGCTCATTATTAAGGCAAAGTCTGACCTTGCCTTTTGAATCACGCTTCATACTGTATTTACGCATACCGAAATACGACTTGACTTCGTCAATTACAGTATCCCCTGCCACAAGCTCAACTTTGAGGTCATAGAGGAAGGGTGATTCGGGAGACCAAAGCTTCATATCGGGGATTTCAAGCTTGCCCTTTTTGTCAAAGGTTGCAGTTGAAACAGCTGTATCACCGTCAAAAGCAGTAACACGCACACTTGCTTCACCGTTGAAATCAACATCGATATCAAGCACAGCATTATCGATATCGGGAGTAAGTCTGAGTGACTCAATATGGATTTCAGGTACGACCTCAATCCACACAGTCTGCCAGATACCGGATGTAGATGTATACCAGAAGCCGACAGGCTTTGAAATCTGCTTACCTCTGGGCTGTGTACCCTTTTCTGTAGGGTCAATTACCTTTATAACAAGCTCATTTTCATCCGAAAGGTAGTCAGTAATATCAAAGCTGAAAGGACAGTAGCCGCCGATATGTCCGCCTACTGTTTTACCGTTAACATAAACCTCACTTTTCCAATCAACAGCACCGAAGTGAAGAATTACGCGCTTACCTTCGTAGTTCTCATCAACGGTAAACTTGCGTCTGTACCAGAGTGCTTCGTTCTCGTTGAGTACACCTTCTACACCTGAAAGCTCACATTCAAGTGCAAAAGGAACAATTATCTCCCCTTCGGCATTGCCCATAACGCCGACACCTGCTTTGGTTATTGCGTATTCGTACCTGCCGTTGAGACACTGATAGCTTTCGCGTACCATCTGCGGACGCGGATACTCGCTTAGGGGACAATCTTTATTTACTTTTTCTGCCCAGAGTGTTCTGATAGTATTCATTAGTTACTCCTTTACTGAGGTGATTGAGTGATAAATGTATTTTTCATAATATACTCCTGCAGGAATATTGAATCCGACTGATCTACAGCACCGTCGTGGTTAACATCCGCAGCAAGATACTGTGCAAAAGTAAAATCATACTCTTCGAGCATACCGCCTGCGAGCATATTGAGCAAGAAGGCATCGCTGTGATCGACATATCCATCGCTGTTAATGTCGCCGTATATTACGACATTTGCTATATGAAGCCAAGCACCCATTTCATCATAAAGTATGACTGTTACACCAGTATAGAGCCTGTCGTTCGGTTCCAGCTCATATATAATATCCTGATCATAAATACCTATACGTACATTTGATATCTGACTGCGAAGCTGAGAAACAGTCATATTAAGGTTGGGATAAACTCCGTAAATAAACGCACCGTCTTCATGGTCATTAATTTTAAGAAAAGCTGTAGGCAGGAAGGAAATAAGACCGGGCTCATCAAGTACGGCTCTGACATTTACATCCGCCACAACATAGTCAAACTTAGCATCCCACTTGATAAACGCATAACCGGGAACTACGGGATCAGGCGGAGCTATTGCCTTGCCGCCTCGCTTTGTGGCTGCCATCCAATAATGCTCACCGTTTACGGTAAAGTTAACTGCGTAAATTACAGCATCCGAACTGTCATCCGCAGAGAAAACCGGATGAAGCTCACCTTGTGCCCAGGTAAGCTCAGTACCGTTTGCATTGAGCCTGTATGCAGTTGCTCCGTTGACAATCTCGTATGAATTCTGCGCTTGACCTAAAACACAGTCAGAAGAAACTGCCGTATTTTCAAGATAATAGCAAAGCTCAGCACTGTAAGAATCGTCATACTCACCGGATATTGCGCCGAATTTTGTATTGCCCGTTATCTTACCTGCATTATAAGATGAATAAATATCACCGTATGATGAGCCGACGATACCGCCGACATAGGTTTCACCTGAAACATCACCGATATTTGCAACATTTGTTAATGAGCCGAAGTTTCTGCCGACAACACCGCCTACTTCGGAAGAAGCTCTTTCTCCGACAGAGCCGCTGTTATAACACACATCGATCGTTCCACCGTCATTATTGCCTATAATGCCGCCTACCGCTGTCGCACCGTAAACATCAGCAGAATTGTCGCAGTAATAAACATCCGTATTTATAAATCCCGCTATACCGCCGACTGACTCGTTACCGCTTATTTTTCCGCTCAGTACATTACATTCATAAACAGAGCTTTGGTAACTGCATCCGACGATGCCGCCGACATAGTTGTTACCGTTGACAGTCACATTATCAAGAATCAGTCTCTCCACCAATGCTCCTGAAGTATAACCGAAGAAGCCGACATAGTTATCGCCTTCGATATTCAGTCCGTCAATCTTATTATATCCGCCTGTAAAACAACCGCTGAAAGGTCGGATTTGCGTACCCATCGGCATATAATTATCAGCCATATCGGGCATATGCATGGCTATATCGGAAGTAAGAACATAATTGTAGCAATTATATTCGCCTTCGTTATTGACAAAAGCTGAAACCATATGAAGATCGCGCTCATTTTCAATCAGATATGTACCGTCAGTTTCACCGTCTTTAAGTTCAAACTTGAAAACAGGATATTCACTGTTTCCGAACACAGGACAGTAACCGTTGTGTCCCCAGAAATCACTTCCGTTTTCACGATTCATCACACCCGAAAGATAGCCTGAATAAAACCATCCGTAATGTGCCGGTGTGCCGTAAGATGAATTGCCGAATTGCTCACAATAATATACACTTGTCAGATTATAGACATCTGCTGAAGTACATATCACATCAGCCAAAGCTCCCGTAACCCTGCCGAATGAATGGGCCTGCTTGGCAATAAGAGACGGAGAAGCCGCAACAATACCGCCTGCAGCGGAAGTACCGTTAACATCAGCATAATTATAAAAATAAGTCATATTAAGACTGCCGCTTCCAAGTATGCCGCCTGCGGTTTCGCCGCTGACATTTCCGCTGTTGCTGACTTGTGTACCGCTGATATTACCGCTGCCGAGTATACCACCTGAAAAACCGCTCGAATTAACGTCACCGCTGTTTGAAGAGCGGATAACATTAACAGACTCTGCTGATGAACAGCCGACAATACCGCCGGCACAGTCAAAAGCAGTTACACGGGCACTGTTTTTAACATTTGCTAATGTAATTCGACCGGATACAAGACCGACAATACCACCGGCATTGAATCCGCCTATCGCATCGGAAGACGCTGAAGAACGGTATTGTTTTACATTCACTCTGCCATCAAAAGAGCAAGACGTAATATTAGCAGAGCTCTCACCTGCTATACCGCCTACATTTTCAACACCGACAAGCACAGCTGAAGATGAGCAGCCGCTGACAACACCGTCAGCCTTACCTGCTATGCCTCCGATTTTTTTGTAGCCCTCAAAATAAGAGCGTGTAACGTTCAGGTCGGTAATTGATGCGGTATCGGTGATAACACCGAAAATACCGAGTTCGGATGCATTGGCAGCCATGGCATCGTATTTAATATAGAAGCCTGAGAGAGTATGACCGTCACCGTCGAAATCACCTTCATAAAACTTTACGTAATCATCGGAATTATTGTAATCATAACCGCCTATCGGCACCCATATTTCAGCATCATCGTAGAATGAAGCTTCTCCGCCCTCAATAGCGTACTTACCGTCATTCATCTCTATATCGGCAGTAAGTCTGCCGTTGATTGCGGTATTGCCGAAAAGAACCTCATCCCTGAACCATATAAGCTGCTCAAGGTTTGAAATAAGATAATATCCGTCTGTATCTCGCACCGTCTCGTAGTGTGCATAAACGCTTGTGTTCTCAACAATAGCTGATGAAAAATCAAACGGGTTGCCGTTTTTATCGGTCCAACCGACAAACGTCATACCATCAGGAGCCGGCGGATCAGCCGGAACGGAAGCGTTGAATCCGTGGTCAATAGTCTGGGTTGAAATTACAGAGCCGTCAATATTAAGGAACGTAACCTCATAATTATCTCTTATCAGGCCGGTTATTTCTACGGTCTGATCTTCTGTAATATTGCTGATTGTATAAATTATACCGTATTTAGCCTTCAGCTCTTCACCGTTTGATGTAACAACAAGATCTGACTGCATATATATATCCGCAAGCTCAATCGAAAAAGCAAAATTCTCACCGTATTCTACCTCAGTTGAATACTCAGGCAAAGGATATATAGTATACGCTTCACTTTCAGGCAAATTTACTGTATAGGTGTTAACCGACATATCGCCAACAGTAATTATAATATTTTCAGTAACATTATCTACTGTATATTTTCCGCCTCTGAGAACAACACGTGCTTTGTTTGCCCACACAAGAATCTCAGATTGGGTATATGCGGGGTCAACTTCAATATTGAAAGAATAATCCTCACCGTAATAAACAAAATTGCGTCCGTTCTCGGGGATTATTTTAAAATAATCGGATTCGGGCAAGGTGATATAAAATCTGCTGACTACTTCACCCGTAAACATATAGAACTCTGACGATTTTCCGGATTCGGCACCTGAAAGGAATTTCTCACCGTCACCCAAAGGCTGTACGGTGAAATAATACTTACCGTAGCTTGTAAAATGTCCGCCGAAATTGCAACTCAGAGCATCGGTTACGTTAAACGTTTTTTTCAGTTCATAACCAACATCGTTGAAAAAATAAAGATTAACTGCATAACCCGTTGCATTTGCAACCGGACTCCATCTTGCTACAGGGTTTGTTGTACCGGCATCATCGATAACCGTATCATCCCAATAAATCTCACGGGGAGGATTCAGCACGGGAGCACCCGTAAAGGTTGCACGGAAATACTTCTGGTCGGTATACTCCGTAATCGGAGAACCGGGTGACGATTTTCCGCCACCTACAGAACCGTTTGCGCTCCACTCAACATAAGCATCCTCTCCGTAAAGAGCAAAAGCCTTTGACTGAGCTCTCACTTCAACGTCGGTATCACCGCCGCTGATATATACGTTACCCTCCGAAGAATACAATCCGTCACTGCCGTTAAGGCGTACTCTGCCTGAAGTAATACTAAGGTCACCGAATGTGTACATACATCTGGTTGACGTATGAATATTAACATTACCCGTAGTATCAATACTGATACCTTTGATAGCCATAATACCGGCAAGTCCGTCGATATTAAGCGATGCAGACTCGGTAATTGAAACAGTATAGTCGGTATTGAGGGCATATGTATTATCACAAATAAGTGTGAGCGAACCGTTACCGGTAAATTTAACATTACCGATAATTATCATCGCACTCTTTGAAGATGCATAAATATAGCTGTTACCCTTCAGCTCAACTGTAAGATTACCGCTGTAAGGATAAACAAACAGCTCAGATTTAGGTTCATAGCTTGTGCCGAAATTTTCAAGTGTAAGCTTATCTTCAGAAGCGTCATAATGCCAATGGGTAAGTGCAAGAGCACCAAGATCGGTATATTCTTTGTTATATGTAATGCCGTCGATAACCATACGCATTACACCTGCCGCCTTAACTTCGGGAACAGTTGTGACCATACACGCAACGGCAAGAAAAGCACAAATAAAAATAAACAATACTCTTTTTAAATTTTTCACGCACTGCACCTCCTTTTAAAGCAGTAAATCAAAAATGAAAGCAGTTTAAACACTTATACAAACACGTATCTTTTATTATAATACTACAGATATATAAAAATAGCAATAACAAAGATAAGACACAATCTTTGTGCAAAATGAGCAAAAACCCCGTCTGCTCTCTTTCAATAAGTCAGACGGAGTTTTCATTTTCACACATTAAAGTTCAAGGATACGGGCTCCGAATCAAAATGATATGCACTTTCGGCAGTTACTGTAAGAATATACGCTTTACCGGATTCAAGCAAGTCTTTTGCAACCGTAAATCCCTGTATATCAATATCATCAATTATATAATAATCCGAAATTATATTGTCTTTATAAATCTCTTTTCCGTTTTCATCCGTGATCGAAACCTTGTATTCGTGCACTATATATCCTTCGGGAACTTCTGCGTGAGTAAAGGATATTCTGTAGTCACCGTTGTCATCAACAGCAGCACAAGCGACTGCATCATCACCGAAAGCAGGAGCCTTGTCGTGTGCTTTCATATTTTTATATGTATAAGCATATGAATCCTCGTCGTTTATATCGTCAATATAATACTCACAGAAGAACGTATCGGATAAAAGATCATAGCCTCTGATCCTTACACTGCCGTCAATGTCGGCTTCGACCACGCAGAACTGTGCCGCATCCTCATATCTTTCGGGGTGCTGACCCACAATATAATCTTTATCAAGCTCAAATCTTGCCATTGCACCGACACCGACTGACGTATACGTTGTCTGGTTGATGCTTCTGGGGTCATTCATCGGAAAATGCGAGTGACCCGAGAAATTGATAACTTTGTTATGACCTGCAAAAACGGGATTAAGCTGAGGTGTGCACCATATTGAACTGCCATAAACCGTGCCGAACGGATGAGGATGAACAAAAACAAACACGGGTTTATCCCCTGCCTCAGCTTCAGCCTTATGAACTTCATCGCTTAGCCATTTAAGACTTCCGGGAGTGAAAGTCCACTCAGTAAGCGAACGCTCACCCGAAAAAGAAATAAAAGTAAAGCCTTTTATCTGAGTAACCGTATTTGGATCATAGCCAAAATGCTTTTTGAAAAGCTCATCACATATATCACTTTTCATCTCGTGATTACCGTTAATATTGATACATACGGTTTCTTTTCGGATATGTGATTTGAGTGTATCAACAAACGCAATATAATCCTCTTCACTACCGATATCGGAAAAATCACCAAGACCGAAAAAGGCATCTACACCTTTATATTCTGAATCATTATCGAAAAGAGAATAAGCTGTATCAATAGCATCGGCTACATTTTCGTTTTCATTATGTGTATCGGTAAAAACAACAAATCTTACCTCCGGCTTGAAATCATCCGGAGTACTTGGCAAAGCTTCGGTTATATCTCCTCTTGAAGTCTGCACTGCGCCCCAACCGAGTGTTACAATACAGCATACCAACAGAAAAGAAGCAACAGAGCCGATAATGATACCTAATGTTTTTAAAAATCCTTTTAAAAGCTTTTTCAAATACCGTCACACCTTTCTCAATATAAACAAATCATATACCCTAAATAAACTTGTGTCAATGATATATTGTCATAGCAAATTTAATTTGATATACTTACAACATAATGATTCACCGCAGGAGTTTACCTTCAATGAAGCAAATCAGAAATATCGGTATTTTTGCCCACGTAGATGCAGGAAAAACAACTCTTTCAGAGCATATATTATCACACGCAGGCGCAATACGCTCGGTAGGCAGTGTTGACTCGGGTACAGCCCATACAGACAACCTGCCGGTTGAGCGAAGACGCGGCATATCCGTAAAAGCCACCTGCGTCGCCTTCGACTATAAAAACACACGCATAAATCTCATAGATACACCCGGTCACGCGGATTTTTCGGCAGAGGTGGAACGTTCTATGTGGGCACTTGACGGTGCTGTTCTTGTTGTATGTGCTGTAGAGGGCGTACAGCCACAGACGGAAGTACTGTTTGAAGCTATGCACAGACAGAATATACCCGTAATTTTCTTCATCAACAAAACAGACCGAGAAAACGCCGACGCACCTCAGGTCGCAAAGCAGATAAAGCAGCTGCTTTCTCCGAATGCGGTTATCCTTTCAGACAAAGATACATTAAGTGAGCTTATCTGCGATAATTACGATGAACTGCTTGAAAAATATCTTAACGGCGAAGAAATTGCCGCAGCTGTCATTGATGAAAAATTGAAGGAGTTAATTTATAACAACCGTGCTTATCCGATACTGTGCGGCTCCGCCTTGAAGAATGACGGCGTTGAAGAATTGCTTGACAGCATAATTAAATATCTCCCTTGCCCTACAGAGAATGACGAGCTTTGCGGAGTTGTTTTTGCCGCACAGCACGATAAAAATATGGGCAGAGGAGTATGGGTACGCTTGTACGGCGGCTCTCTCGAAAACCGTGAAGCAGTTACATTCACAACCGGAATTGACCCCATTACCGGTGAACCCAAACAGGTACAGCATAAAATCACACAGATTTACGACGCAAACCTCAATCCGTCCGGCAAGGTATCATCGGGCGAAATAGGCATAATATACGGACTCGGAAACATAAAAATCGGTCAAATTATAGGTAACCCCGACTGTACGGGCAGACATATTGAGCCGGGGCAGTTAAGGTCACCGCTTATTACAGTGCAGGTAATTCCGTCAAAGCCCGAGCAAACGCAGGAGCTTCGGCGTGCTTGCGATATACTGTCGGGCGAAGACCCGCTTTTGCAGGTACAGTATATTAAAACGTTCAACGAATTACACTTGCGTGTAATGGGTACAATGCAGCTTGAAATAATAGAAGAGCTGTTGCAGACACGGTTTGACCTGAGCGTTACATTCGGCTCACCTGCAATTATTTACAAAGAAACAGTATCATCACACTGTGAAGGCTTTGTTGCATACACTATGCCGAAGCCTTGCTGGGCAGTGCTGAAGTTTGAAATTGAGCCTGCAGAAAGAGGCAGCGGTGTCACGTTCACATCCGAAGTGCCTTACCGAGATATTATGGAGCGGTATCAGCACCAGGTGGAACAAGCAATTCCGTTGGCACTCAACCAGGGCCGTCTCGGCTGGCAGGTAACCGATGTAAACATTAAACTTATAGGCGGAGAACACCACCTGATACACACCCATCCGCTCGACTTTATTGTAGCAACACCTATGGCAATTCAGGACGGATTACAAAGAGGAGGAAGCACGCTTTTAGAGCCGATACTTTCTGCCAGATTTATTCTACCGACAGAGCACGTAGGCAGAGTTATGAGCGATGTAATCGCTATGAGGGGCAGTGTAATTGACAGCACAAACGACGGCAACCGCGCGGTTATAAACGCACTTATACCCGTACAGACAAGCCTCGACTACTCCACTACCCTTGCAACCTTCACAAGCGGAAGAGGCACAATGAGTGTTCAGTTTCACAGCTACAAAGAATGCCCGTTGGAGCTTGGCGCAACCGCCAAAAGAAGAAGCGTCGATCCGCTTGACACCTCGAAGTATATACTTGCCGCCAGAAGTGCTCTGGATGGAGATATTTTCAATATGGATTAAAAAACAGAGCAACCTGTTTTGGTTTAGTATTATGCTTTTTTCTTTCTTTCGGGAATTACGAAGATAAATAGAAGTGAACTTAAAAGAAGGAACATCGGGTAGAAAAGATTTGAAATAATATTGAATGCTGTCAACTCAAAGCCCAGTGTAGTTACAACGGAAAGAGCCACAAGAATCTGGGCACCGTAAGGCAGAATTCCCTGGAAGATACAAGAGAAGGTATCGAGAATTGATGCGGTTTTTCGCGGCGATATATCGAAATCCTTAGCCATTTCACTTGCAATGGGGTTTGCCATAACGATAGCAACAGTATTATTTGCTGTAGCGATATCCATAAGTCCGACAAGAAGGCCGATACCGAGCTGACCGCTTTTTCTGCCCTTGAAAACCTTACGGATTCCGCTGAGAAGTGCTTCAAAGCCACCGTTAAACTTAATAAGTGCACAAAGAGCCGCAACAAGAACTGCAACCATTGATGTTTCAAACATACCTGCTGCACCTGCACCCATATTGGCAAGCAAATCAGGGAATGCAACCGTACCTGTTGCAAGTATGATAATACTGCCCGAAACAATACCAATAAGCAAGGTAAGGAATACGTTTACACCTATAATTCCGCTTATAAGCACAAGCATGTAAGGAATAATCTGAAGCATATTGTATTCTTTATTTACCAATTCAGCAACATCTGACTTTGCAGACAACGCAAGAATAAGAGCAAGTGTAAGTATCGCGGCAGGTACAACAATTGCAAAGTTTGTGAGGAATTTGTCTTTCATTCTGCAGCCCTGACCGTTACAGGCAGCAATCGTTGTGTCGGAGATAAATGAAAGATTGTCGCCAAACATAGCACCTCCGACAACAGTACCGACACAAAGGGCAAGCGGAAAGCCTGAACCCTCAGAAATTGCAACCGCAATAGGTGTAATCAAGGTAATTGTACCGACGGAAGTACCCATAGCGGTAGAAACAAAACAGCTTATTAGAAAAAGCACTACAACTGCGAGACGCGGCGGAGCAACCGAAAGCATAAAATATGCAACGCTCTCTGCAGAATCTCTGCCGACAACACCGACAAAAACACCTGCAAGCAGGAATATTATGAGCATAGTTATAATGTTTTTGTCACCTATACCCTGCCCCATAATCTCGAATTTTTTATCGAGAGAAGCACCCTTTGTCTGAAGCACCGCAACAAACAGCGCTACAAGAAAAGCCACAATAACGGGCACATTGTAAAAACCCATAGGAATTTTCATTATATATTCAAATACAATTCCCAAGGATAAATAAAAAGCCACGAATACTCCGATAGGAATAAGCGCTAACATATTAGATTTTTTCATACTGAACTCACTTTCTGTAAACATCTAAATTAAACTTTATGAATTATACCACTCATTGACGGAAAGCACAATAAGCAATGGAATTAATTTTGTAATATGTATCAAGTAAATATTGGACTGCAGAAGCAGTACAAAGAATGGCTACCGAAAAAAATACAGTCGTAAGCTCTCGTCAGGGGCGTGGAAATTTGAAAAGTTGGCGGTGAAACAGGGTAAGAGGGTTATAAATATATACTAAAATTTATACAAAAAAGTCAAGTTGTTTTTTACTGATATCAAAAGTACCATAAGTTAAATTAAAAGAGACTTTATGTCATATTGACAACATTTTATAGAAAATATATAATGATACAAAAATTTGTATTAAAACATAGGAGAATTTCATGAAAAAAATTATATATAACTTTAAAGTATTAAAGGATTTCATTATTGCTTTGGCAACTTTTGCATCTATGGTTAAAAAAATAGGCGGTAATGTTTTTTCTTACTTTCCTCATTTATTCCGCTATTTAAAAGACAGAAAGACATATAATATCAAAATGATAGATTATTTTGAGTTAACGTATTATAAAAAAACGAAGGCTGAAAAAGAAGAATATTTAAACTCAAATGAGCAACGTGATTTTGCGTATGCTATTGATGATGTAAAATGTGGTATTGATTTTACTTTTAAGAGCACTTTATATTCCTTGTTTAAAAAACAAATGGGACGTAGTCAGCTGTTTACAGGAAGCATGACAAAAGATGATTTCTTGAATTTTGTTAAAGAGAATAATATTTTTATGTTCAAACCCGATTACAGCTGGTGCGGAGAAGGAATAAGAAAGATAGATGTAAACAATTATGCTGATTTGCACACTTTATATGACGAGTTGAAATGTGAAGTGGGAGTTTTAGATGAAATTATTGTTCAGCATAGTGAAATGTGCAAATTGAATCCGGATACTTTAAATTCTATTCGTATTTTCTCTATCAGAATAAATAATGAAATAAGAATATTGGCAGCAGCTTTAAGAATAGGACGAAAAAATGTTGTCATTGATAATTATTCAGCAGGCGGTATTGTTTGTTCAATAGACATAAATACCGGTAAAACTATTGATTTGGGAGAGGATATGTTTGGAAAACGCTACGAAAAGCATCCTGACTCAAATGTTGAATTAGTTGGTTTTAAAATTCCAAATTGGGATAAAGCGATTGAATTAGTTACAGAAGCAGCTATGATTTCACCTATAAATTATGTCGGCTGGGATATTGCAATTTTAGAAAACGGCTGCTTATTAATTGAAGGAAATTTTAATCCTATGTTAAATGTCGTACAGATTGCGGGCGGCGGTGGCAAAAAGAAAGCTTTTGAAAAAATATTGCAAGAATATAAAGAAACACAGAAAATTCAAGAAATTAAACAGAGTACGGTCTGAAATCACTGAAAAAGTGATGCTTTTAGCGGTTCATATTGTTGAAAACTGTCCTCTGAGTTGGATCCTCTTCAAATTTTGTGTAAACGCACATCAATAGCATAAAAACAAATTAGTAACAGAGCGTGTTAAGCCGTAAGTCGGCTTGCACGCTCTGATTGTATTCGAAAACCCTATATTTCATGGGATTTCAGCTGTATTACCTAAATTACACTTAGGTGGTCGGATGTTCATAAGGGATTATATTTACTTATATTTTCGGATGTGCTATAATTAAACAAGGTGAGGTGTTTTTAACATTATGACATTAGATGAAATTTATGAATCATTTATCTGGGATGCATCATACACTGACGAAGAATATGAATCAAAGATATCAGTTGGTATAAACGAAGCAAAAAAATACAAATATCTTTATCCGTTCATACAACCGGTAATTCCTGAGAAATCAAAATGTATATGGGAACCGTGTGCAAGGGTTGTTGCATTAAAATCAGATGAAGAACTCAAGCCATATTTGTATTTATTATTTGAGTGGTTACAAGATTTGAATTGGCCCGGTGCATATGTGATTTTTGACAGATTGTTAAAAATGCCTTATATATCATTAGAAAGTGAATTATCCTATTGCAAAAGAAGAGCCGAAAAAGAAATTAATGAATTGTGGTTGATAGCTCTTGAAGATTTTAATAAACAGATAAATTTATAAAATGAAACAATATAACCCACTTGACATCTTTACAGACTAAACTGAAAGTGTCATAGTGGGTTACATACTTTAATATAGAAATAAAAAAATTGAGTATTCACAGGTCAAATCCCTTATGAATACTCAATATGGTCGGAGTGACGGGACTTGAAAGCTGAAGAAGCCTTCGCGTATCGTTGCGCATCACGTTGTCAAGCGCTATGTTTCAACGATTATAAAATTCACATTTGTTGTTCCGTTTCACATTTTTGCATATCTTTTCATAAAAATAAGGACCAAACAAGGACCATTCATAGTTTTTAAGAATAAAAAAACCGCTGAAACCAAGAAGTTTCAACGGTTTTGAGTGGTACGGATGTTCATAACACAAGTAGTTCTCCGGCAATACATATTCTATCTTTTTTAATGTAACACATTTCCTATTCAATAATGAACCACCGCAGAAATTATAACTAATACAACCTTGACAGAAAAATCAATGCGGTATTTTTATTGGTTTTCTTTTATACTATTTACTGTTAATCTGACAGTATTGTCTTCAATAATACCAAAGCCGTCAGAAGTTTCGACAGATAAAATCAGTTTATCACCCGTATATGCAGTAACTACACCTGCACTGAGAGAAAAAATAGTATTTGCATGTCCTTTTTTTATTCCGTAGGAACCTGAAAACTTTCCCTTAATATCATCGGCAATATTCAGCCGTATATTGTCACATTCCGGAATTTCAATTTGTCGGTCAACTGTAAAAATCGTAAGCGAAAGATTATCTTTCATACTGGTCACCTGTTGTTAGCCATATATTTTTTAAATACATCATCTATTGTACCGGACATAAGGAAATGCTGCTCAGGAATATGGTCACACTCTCCTGAGAGAATAGACTCAACGCTATCAACAGTCTTTTCGAGAGGGACGTAGATACCCGCTTGTCCCGTAAAACTTTCAGCAACGTGGAAAGGTTGACTCATAAAGCGCTGTACACGTCTGGCTATTTTTACAATTTTCTTATCTTCAGAAGAAAGCTCTTCCATACCGAGAATCGCAATAATATCCTGAAGCTCTGCGTATTTCTGTAAAACACGCTGAGTTTCCTTTGCCGTGCGATAGTGTCTGTCACCAACAAAATCAGGAGAAAGAACTCTTGAAGATGATTCAAGGGGGTCAACTGCAGGATATATACCAAGTTCAACAATCTTCCTTGAAAGAACTGTTGTTGCATCAAGGTGTGAGAATGTAGTTGCAGGGGCGGGGTCTGTAAGGTCATCGGCAGGGACATACACTGCCTGTACTGAAGTTATAGAGCCGTTGCCTGTTGATACAATTCTTTCTTGTAATTTACCCATTTCAGATGCTAGTGTAGGCTGATAACCTACTGCTGACGGCATTCTGCCTAAGAGAGCCGACACCTCACTTCCTGCCTGAGTAAAACGATAAATATTATCAATAAACAGAAGTACATCCTTGTGTGCTTCTTCACGGAAATATTCAGCCATTGTAAGACCTACAAGCGGCACACGAAGTCTGGCTCCCGCAGTTTCATTCATCTGACCGAAAACAAGAGCGGTTTTATCAATAACTCCTGACTGATTCATTTCATTCCAGAGGTCATTACCCTCTCTTGAACGCTCACCCACACCCGCAAAAACAGAGTAACCGTCATGTTCAAAAGCAACATTACGGATAAGTTCCATAATAAGCACCGTCTTACCTACACCTGCACCGCCGAAAAGACCGATTTTGCCGCCTTTCACATAAGGTGTCATAAGGTCGATAACCTTAATTCCTGTTTCAAGAATATCATTAGCAGATACAATCTCAGCAAATGACGGAGCCTGGTGGTGGATAGGCCAATGTTTTTCTGTATTTATATCTTCTCCTCGGTCAATAGGCTTACCTGTTACATTAACCATTCTGCCTAAGGTTTCTTCACCAACGCAAATTTTAATCGGAGCACCTGTATCGACAGCTTTCATTCCTCTTGACATACCGTCAGTGGGATTCATAGAAATACATCTGACTTCGCCGTTGCCAAGATGCTGTGATACTTCAAGGGTATATTTTTCGTTTTTGACCTCAACATTTATTGCGTTGAAGATATCGGGAATATCGAATTGGTCAAAAAGTATGTCAACTACGGGACCCGTAATTCTCTGGACCATTCCTACGGAACCTTCAGCCATCTTCTATTTCTCTCCCTTCATTGAGTATTCAGCCGAAATTTCAATAACATCGGCTGTAACTTGACTTTGACGTATGCGGTTTATCTGCGTTTCAAGCTGTGTGCTGTATTCACATGCAGTATCATAAGCAGAGCGCATAGTTGTAAGAGTTGCAGCCTGTGCGCCTAAAGCAGTTTCAAGTATTTTTTTATACATAATTGAAGTAAATGTTTTTTCTGCGGTATTATTTATAACTGTATCTTTGTCGGGAACAAATATGAAATTATCACCTTCATCTTTCCCTTCATCAATCGTAAACAGATCGCATAAAACCGGCTCTTGCTTAATCATATTTATATATTCAGGATATACCATTCTGACTGATGAAACGCTACCTTCCTTCATAAGAGAGCGTATTTCCTTAAACAACTCGCTCACTTCTGAATAAGAGGGGACATCATTGAATATATAAGCCTTTTTATAGGGGATTCCGTTAGACTGAAAGTGTTCTCTGACTTTCTTGCCGCAAGTAAAGATAACAGGTGTTTTTTTCTCTTTTTCAAGTATTCCATCAAAAAAACTGAGAAGTTCTGCATTAAAAGCACCGCACATACCCTTGTTTGCTGCCATAACTATATAGCATATAGGGGCATCTGCATTATTAAGACAAAATACGCTATTGAACTCTTTTCGATAAGTCTCATACAGACGACTGCACTGTTTTTCGTATTTTTCATAACTGCTGTAAAGACCGCTTAAACGGGAATATTTGACAGTAGAGGCAGTTTTCATCGCCAGAGTAGTTTTACGGGTTGAACGGATAACCTGAAGTTTCTTTTTTAAGTTTTGTACTGTTGCCATAATCAAAACCTCTCAGCAAATTCACCGATAGCTTCACTGAGTTCATTTTTAAGCTCATTGTCAAATTTTTCTGCAGTTTTCACCTTATCGGTAAGTTCTGCTTTTTCTTCGGTAAAATATTTATAGAGTTTCTTTTCAAAATCTTCCATATTTTCCGGAATGATTTTGTCAGCATATCCGGTACTTACGGCAAAGATAAGAATTGCCTGCAAATAATCGGGAACGGTGTTGTATCTGTTCTGTTTTAGAGCCTCTGTGAGAAGTCTGCCGGAAGCCAGAGTAGCTTTGGTAGCATCATCGATATCAGAACCGAACTGCATAAATTCAGCAAGTTCTCTGTACTGGGCAAGACGGGTGCGCAGAGAAGATGATATCTTTTTCATAACGGGATTCTGTGCCGCACCGCCTACACGAGAAACAGAAAGTCCTACGTTGACAGCAGGTCTCTGACCTTCATTGAACAGTTCAGAGTCAAGAAAAATCTGTCCGTCAGTAATTGAAATAACATTTGTGGGAATATATGCTGATATATCACCTGCAAGTGTTTCGATAATCGGAAGTGCGGTTATTGAACCGCCTCCGAGATCTTCAGAAAGATG
The DNA here is from genome assembly GCA_017399065.1 of Clostridia bacterium. Taxonomy (GTDB): domain Bacteria; phylum Bacillota; class Clostridia; order Oscillospirales; family Acutalibacteraceae; genus UBA8612. The sequence continues at coordinate 29,997 of JAFQEL010000034.1, forward strand.
AGCTGCTCTTTCAAGAAGTCTTGAATGGAGATAAAAAATATCACCGGGATAAGCTTCACGCCCTGACGGACGGTGAAGGAGAAGCGACAGTTCACGGTAAGCTACGGCATGTTTTGAAAGGTCATCATAAATAATCAGAACGTCCTTGCCGCTGTACATAAAATGTTCAGCTATAGCAGTAGCTGAGAAAGGCGCAATATACTGAAGAGCTGCTGAAGAAGACGCAGGCTCAGCAACGATGATTGTATAATCAAGCGCTCCGTGAGATTTAAGCTTTTCTTTGATCTCTGAAACAAGTGTTTCTTTCTGACCTATTGCAACATATATACAAATTGTATCCTTACCCTTCTGATTGATGATTGTATCAACAGCAATAGCTGTTTTGCCTGTTTGCCGGTCACCGATAATAAGTTCTCTCTGTCCTTTACCAATCGGAACAAGAGCATCAATAGCCTTGATACCAGTATGTAGAGGTTTATTAACCGGAGCACGGTCAAGAATACTCGGTGCCTTGAATTCTATAGGTCTTACTTCATCATAAGGGAGATAACCTTCCGCATCAATAGGATTACCGAGAGCATCCACCACTCTGCCAAGAAGGGCATTACCTACGGGAACAGATGCGATTCTGCCGACTCTTCTTACCGGAGTACCGCTTTCAATATGAGCAAAATCGCCGAAGATAACACAACCGATGCGATTCTGTTGAATATCGAGCACCATACCTCTTTCACCGCATTCAAATTCAACGACCTCGCCGTACATAATATCGGCAAGACCATCCATCCAGCATATACCGTCTGAAACAGTAATAACTCTGCCAAGCTGAAATACGTGAATATGAGGTCTGTAGGACTCAGCCTTTTCTGAAAACTCCTGAATAAGATGACCTACGGTATCTGTTGTCAGGATAGGCTCGTGGTTAAGATTCTGTGAGAATTGATAAAGCTCCTCGGCAACTGTTCCGTCATATACCGTATCGCCGATTCTCAGTTTGAGTCCGCCAATAAGAGACGGGTCCTCAAGTACCCATAATGAGGTTTTACCGCCTACCTCGTCAAGCATCGCGGTTGTAACCTCATCAACCTTTTTAACAATAGCCTTATCAAGCGGATAAGCCGACATAAGGGTAACATAGAGAACATCGTGATGCTTTAAGTATGCCATATCACCGGGAGTCAGTTTAATCTGCGGAAGAATTGCATCTATTATATTGGTATCAAGATCTCTTATTTCTTTTTGATATTTTTCATAAGAGAAAAGTTTTACAACATTTTCTCTCATAATTGAGAAAAGTTCTTTGCGTGCATCCTCAATCATTTCACGGTGAATTTCGCGATGAATATGACCGCTAAATTCTTCTATCTGAGCAATTTTTTCATCAAAAACAGCTCTTGCAATTATAGTTTCTTCTGCACTGTTTTCGTCGTATTCTTCATGCTGATACTCCTCGAAAACAGGCATGGCTATTTTTTCTGTAGCTTCCGCTTCGTCAAGTTCACGATTGATTCTTTCAAAGCGGGAGTTAAAAATAGACCTGATCTTTTTCCTTCCGAACAAAAACAGTATAATTGCAAGAATTATAAAGTTTATAATCACATATTGTATTTCCATAACGTCATACCCTGTGCATAATTATATTTTTGACAAATATTGCTGCTGCAGTTTCCATTTCAGGTGCTACAGATTTGACAATATCTTCATATTCATCAATAATGCTCTCTCTGTATGCCTTTATTTCATCAAGACTTTTTCTTTGAGCAGCTTCAATTTCTTTTTTTCCTTCAGACTGTATTTTTTGTGCTTGTTCTTTGGCTTCTTTTTCATGGACCTCAATATCAAACTCTCTCTGCTTCTGAATGTATTCTTCATTTTCGGCAGTAATCCTTTCGATTTCAGCCTTCTTTTCCCTTGCACCTTCAATTTTTTCTTTTCTGTTGTCAAGCATTCTTAGCACAGGTTTAAAAAGAAGATTTTTCAATATCAGCATAAGAAGCAAAAAACAGATCACAGTCCAGACTACAACGGAAATCTGTATATTCATAAGATTACTCCTTAGATAACATTATAAAATGTCTTAGGCAATTTTCGAAACGAGCATAAATGCAATAAGAAGTCCGTAAATTGTAAGAGCTTCCATGAGTGCAAGAGAAATGATAAGTGTTGAACGGATATCTTTTGCGGAATCAGGCTGACGGGCAATACTTTCCATAGCCGCTTTGGCTGTCATACCCTGACCGATAGCAGGTCCGAGTGTACTGATTGCGATTGCGATTGCTGCTGCGATTGCGATAATAGCTGAATTTGTCATTTTTAAATACTCCTTTAGTTGAAAATTTATTATGTTTTAAATATTATTCTGTAACTTCATCCAAATAGATTGATACAAGCATTGTGAATACGATTGCCTGTAAGGCGCAAAACAGAAGTGAAAGCACCATCATTACAACAGGCGCGCCTATGGGGAGAATGTGATAAAGCTCCTCGGTCACCGTTTCTTCGCCGAAAATGTTACCATAAAGCCTTAATGCCAGAGATGCAGGCTTGATTATTTCATCAAGGAGCATCAGAGGAAGCATAAAGAACATCGGTGATACAAAACGTTTAAAATAATGCTTGGTATTGTGTTTTATACCCGAAATCTGGAGGAACACAAATGTAACGATACCAAGACCCAAAGTTACGGAAAGACTCGCCGTAGGTGCTTTGACATATTCTGTAAGACCTACTCCCGGAATAAGTCCTGAATAGTTCGAGAAAATGATAAAGATAAAAAGCGATGATAAAAATGTAAAGTATTTTCTTGCTTTTTTCTTGCCGAGAGTATCTGAAAAGAAATTATCAAGATACTCAACACCGGTTTCAATAATGTTCTGAAATTTACCCGGGCGTTCCTTGAGATTTTTCTTTACGACAAGAGAAAGAACTGTAATAACCGCAAGAATAATCCACATAGTTACGACCTCTCCTGTAACGTCGAGAAAACCAAAAATTTTGAAAAGCACTTCGGATTTTTCACCCATCTACTTCTTCCTCCTTTCTCTTTTCTTTACTGCGAAGAGTTTCATTAAGGGTGAGAAGCTTCTTAGTAAAAATAAACATCGGTACTGTTATACCCAAAACAGCGCCAACTAAAAGATACATCGGGTCGTAGTTCGTTTTTTTACTGATAAAATATACAATAACAAGAAATGCTATCTGTACTATCTGCCGCAACACCGTTGTAGCAGAATATTTATCAGGGATTTTTGCGAGAACAGTTTTCGATATGAGGTAATTTACGAATGCCACACCTACACCGACTACCGCCACAACAACCGCACCGATAATATTCGAAATCATAAGTTCACCTTCTTGATCCTACTTCGTTTTTTTATTATATTATTTTATTATCGTTTTTTCAAGTAAAACACAAATTTTTTAGAGAGGTTTTGATTATGGATGAAAACAAAAATTAATAAATATTATAAAAAGTTGTTTTAATTCTAAATTATAAAAATAAATTCCACTTTTGTAAAAATACTATACTTTTTGTCCCCCCAAAAAAAGTTACCCCGAAAAAAATTTATAATAATGTCATCAAAGATTCAAGCAGGCTTTTTACCTGCATAGGAGGTGCACAAATGGGGCACAGAATACGTGACGGTGACCTTTATAAAATCGCTGTGATTGCGGATAAGAGCTTAACCACACGCTACGGATATTCTACTGAATCTGAGCGTGAAAAGTGGGAGCCGACTCCGATATATCCCGATTTTATTTCCGAGCCTGTTTACACGGCAAAGGGAATTCCCTTTGCAACGGCTTATCAGGATGTGTGTGAGCATTATGTCGCCAAACCGAACATTAACAGTGAAAAATGGTGCGATAAAGGCTGTAAGAGCACTTCACAAAAAAATGTATCCCGATTGGGCTGAAATGATAAACAAGTCAGTCGTGTCAAATCTTTCCGAAAGGAATGCGACGATACATAGAATCTATTAAATTTATATATAAAACTCTATTTTAAGCAAAAAAATTGAGTATTCACAGGTCAAATCCCTTATGAATACTCAATATGGTCGGAGTGACGGGACTTGAACCCATGGCCTCTTGGTCCCGAACCAAGCGCGATACCAAACTTCGCCACACCCCGGAATATGTTGCCTTTCAGACAGCTTGATTATTATATATTAAACGGTTTAAAAAATCAAGTGTTTTCGATAAATTTATTGCAACATATTATATGAACTTAATCAAATATCGGGTAATCACGGTAAAAGTTAAGTTTGGTTATATACGTACATCTCGGTTTTGCGAAAAAGTCAGCATTATCGGTTGCGTGGTAAACCATATAGATATCACCGTTGTCACGGTATAGGAAACTGCAATGACCGGGGTGGTAAAGATCTTTATCGGACTGAGCCGAAAAAACACTAACCGGACTTTTGTACCAGCTTCGATTATCAGCAGGGTTATCACCGACAAGCGACAACAAACCAAGGCAATAATCGCCCGATGAATAACCGCTCGCAGAATAGACTATATAGACATCTTCATTCCTATAAAGCACGGCTGGGCCTTCGTTAACCCACCAACCTTTTTTCTCCCATTTATACTGAGGTTTTGAAATGATTTCTGTTTTGGCATCCGCTTTGAGAGTATATGGATTTTCCATTTTGGTAACGGTAATACACTGATGCGCAGGTGCAAGGTAAGAAGAGCTGACATAATACAGCTTGCCGCCGTATTTAAGATATGTGCCGTCAATATTATTCATTCCGTCAGGGGCAAGTCTGCCTTTATATTCATAATCGCCGAATATATCATCTGTTTTACTCTCGAGCACAAAACCGTAGCGGTAATAATCGGTATGCTCTTCATTTACTTCAGCATAAGGCATTGTACCCGCAGGCACGGCTGAGGAATCAAACTGAGCACACGAAACTATATACCACCTGTCCCCTATTTTATGAATTTCAGGTGCCCAGATACTGTGTAATATACCATTGCTGCCTTCGGAGTACACTGTTTTTTCTTCAAGCACTGTAAGATTGTTAATACTGTTGACTTTTCTTATCACAATACCCGAGCCTGTTGTATAGGTATAATACGTGCTGCCGTTATCCTCTACAATAAACGGATCGCCTCCGTTTTGAGCATCGGCAGGTTTATATTCCTTTGTTGTACCGAACACACCTAAAAGCTGACAGATAAAAACGATAACAGCTACAAAAAACTTTGAAACAGCAGACATAATACACCTCCAAAATACAGTTATATTTCTATTTTAGCTCAATAAATCAAAAATCGCAAGACCTTAATATTATTGTTGATAAATTATTATGTTTTGTGGTATTATTTAATAAAAACAGACAACTCTACGAGGAGAAGGCTATGAAAATTCTTGTATTAAACGGCAGCCCTAAGGGCAAATACAGCGTAACGCTTCAGACAACAAACTACCTGCAAAAGCTTTATCCCGATCACAGCTTTGAGGTGCTTGACGTAGGTCACAAAATCAAGGCACTTGAGAGAGATTTCTCCCCTGCTCTTGAGGCTATAGAAAAAGCAGAGGTACTGCTTTTTTCATACCCGGTATATACGTTTATCGCACCGTACCAGCTTCACAGATTCATAGAACTTTTAAAGCAGAGCAAGATTTCACTTACAGGAAAATATGCAACTCAGATTACAACATCAAAGCATTTTTACGATGTAACCGCACTCAGATACATACAGGACAACTGTGCAGATCTCGGTCTTAAATATATAAAAGGTCTGTCCGCCGATATGGATGACCTGCTGACAGAAAAGGGTCAGAAAGAGGCTTGCGGTTTTCTTGAGTTTGTTGCATACAGCGTAAAAAACGAAATATACGAAAAGCCGTCTGTAATTAACACGCCGGCAATACACAGATCTGTTTCAATACCTGCAGATAGCGAAGATAACAAAGACGGCGATATTGCAATCATCACCAACTGTGAAAAAGATGATGAACAGTTAAAAAGTATGATTGCTCGTTTTCAAGCTAAGTGTGCACGTAAAACAAGAGTTATAAACATTGCCGAATATAATTTCAAGGGTGGCTGTCTCGGCTGCCTTAACTGCGCCGTTTCCGGCAAATGCGTATACAAAGACGGTTTTGACGAATTTTTACGCGGCACGATTCAGACCGCAGAGGCTATAGTAATAGCTTTCTCAATAAAAGACCACTCAATGGGTGCTTCCTTCAAGCTGTATGACGACAGACAGTTTTGTAACGGTCACCGCGCCGTTACTATGGGTATGCCGTTTGGTTACCTTATCAGCGGCAATTACAGCGAAGAATACAACCTGCAAATGATTGTTGAGGGACGCGCACAGGTAGGCGGCAACTTCCTTGCAGGCGTTGCAACCGACGAAACTGACCCTGACAGCGAAATTGATAAGCTTGCACAAACACTAGAGTATTCACTGTCATCAAAATATGTACCGCCGCAGAATTTTTACGGTGTAGGCGGAACAAAGATCTTTCGTGACCTTATATGGCAGATGCAGGGTATTATGAAGGCTGACCACAAATTTTACAAATCACACGGTCAGTATGATTTCCCTCAAAAGAAACGAGGAAGAATGCTGCTTATGTATCTCGCAGGTATAGCAATGTCGTCTGATGCGATAAAAGCAAAAATGGGCAATATGATGAACGAAGGTATGCTGATGCCTTACAAGAAACTGCTTGATAAAACGGAGACAAAGAAATGAAAAAATCTGTAAAATCTCTGATTTGCGTAATCGTCGCAGTTGCTGTGATTTCGGGTGCTTTTGCTATTTATGTATCTGACTACTACCGTGCAGATTATGCAGCTGTATCAGATTTTAAAATTGAAGAAAATATAACCGTAACAACAGCTGATAACAAGATAATTTATGCACCGCAGGAATCGGATTCACTGTTGATATTTTATCCCGGTGGAAAAGTAGATCACACAGCTTATGATCCGCTTATGGAAGCCTGTGCTTCAAAAGGTATAACCTGCGTTCTTTTTGATATGCCTTTTAATCTTGCCGTGTTTGACATTAATGCCGCAGATTCAATAAAAACAATGTTTCCCGATATTGAAAAATGCTACATAGGCGGCCATTCGCTCGGCGGCTCAATGGCAGCAGCATATCTTGCAGACAACACAGCAGATTTTGACGGACTTGTTTTGCTTGGCTCATATTCTACAGAAGATTTCAGCGATAGCGGAATTGAAGTGCTTTCTGTTTACGGCAGCGAAGACAAAGTGCTCAACAAAGAAAAATACGAAGAAAACAAGTCTAATCTGCCTGAAGGCTTTGAAGAATTTATTATAGAGGGTGGATGTCACGCATATTTCGGTATGTACGGTGCGCAGGACGGCGACGGTACACCTTCAATCAGCAACAAAGAACAGATTATGATTACTGCCAAAGAAATAGCGGAATTTATATATGAATGAGGTGATCTGAAATAAAAAGGGTTATTTCACTTATACTTGCAATTATACAGTTTTGTTTCTTACCCTTGAACTCAGCATTGGGGAGGCATGAAATTTTGATTGACACAGCTACAAAATATCAAACCTTTGAAGAATTCGGTACCAGCTCGTGCTGGTGGGCTCAGACTGTAAACACAGCCGAGGAAGCAGATGAAATTGCTAAAAGGCTGTACAGCGAAGAAGAAGGACTCGGGCTCAAAATATTCCGATACAACATCGGAGGTGGTGAGGCTGATAACCCTGAGTGCAGAATATGGGATGTAACACGCCGCACAGAGAGCTTCTATGTGCTTAACAAAGAAACCGGTGAATACGAATACGATTTCACACGCGATGCAAACGCCAGACGTGTGATGGATTATGCCGTAAAATACGGTGCGGAAAAGATTATACTTTTCTGCAACAGCCCTCATTTTTCAATGACAAAGAGCGGTCACGCTTCGGGCGGACTTGAACAGTATTCATCAAACCTGCCGAGAGAAAACTATATGGCATTTGTTGACTATGTGCTGACTATAGCCGATTGGTTCGTTGAGCAGGGATACCCGATTTATGCTGTCTCCCCTATCAATGAGCCGATGTGGAGCTGGGGCGGCGAATGGGTAGGTCAGGAAGGCTGCCATTACACAGCAGATGAAACGGTTGAGCTGCTTGAAATGTTTGCTGTAGAAATGCAAAAGCGCAACTCACCGTACAAACTCAACGGACCCGAAAGCGGAGAAATGAGCTGGGCATATTATGAATATGTCGAGAAGTTTTTCGCAAGCGAAATACTCACCGATTTCTGCGGCACATACAGTGGTCACTCCTACTGGATGGATACAAAGAGTGAAGAAAAAGAAGAAATCGGTAAAGATTTCAAGAAGAAATACCGCGACAAAAAATACGAAATGAGCGAATGGTGCGAATTACCTCTGACCCTTGACAGCACAACTATTGACAGCGGTATTTATATGGCACAGGTTATTGTTGATGACCTGACAAAAATGAATGCTGTTTCGTGGCAGAGTTGGACAGCCGTAAACGGTGACGGTCTGCTGGACAGAAACGCCGAAGGTGAGCTTATTACATACAACCGCTACTATGCTTTCAAGCATTTCACTTCGTTCATAAAACCCGGTATGGTGAGAATTCGTACAATCGACAATTTCAAAGAGGAATCTTCACTCAAAACCGTTGCTTTCAAGGACAAAGATACGATAGTTGTTGTAATAGTAAACTCTGCAGAAGCTGATGAAAACATCAAGCTCGGCGGCATGCTCGGCAATGCTGAAATATACCTGACAGACAGTACTCACAACTGTAAAAAGGTATATGAAGGCGAATTCGAGCCGAATATAACAGTACCTGCAAAGAGTATTATGACGGTTTGTATAACCCTATAAAGGAGATTCACTTTATGAGACAAATAGAATTACTTCATTCAGTAGCAAGCCTTTTTGATTTCAAGGTTATTAATGATAAAGACGGTAACGAATATGTTCTTTTAAGTAAAAACCATATAAATCACATCGATGAAACTATCGAAGACAAAACTGCATTTGAAGCATTTGAAAACCACGAACATATTTCTGCTAATATTAAAAAGTCTGATTTTGAAAACGCTTGTTATATTGGAGAAATGCTTGGCAAAACACTGCTTTTATCACTTAAGCAAACATTTCCAAATAAGAGTTTTATTGTTTTTTCCGATGTTCATTACGATGAAATAATCATCAAATTTCATCAAAAATGGAATAACGAACCTTTTTACTATGATGTATATACAGATTACGGAAACGAAAGCAAACTTTTTGCATTTGAATAATATTCTAAAAGGAGTTTAATTATATGTTAAAAAAAGATAACCGATTTGAAAAAGTATACAGCCAGGGCTCATTAAGCGGTGTAGAGATACTCGTTGACAAAGAAACAGGCGTAAATTACATATTCGGATACAACGGATATGCAGGCGGTATGACCGTGCTGCTTGACAAATACGGCAAGCCTGTTATAACACCGATTGAAAATGATTAAGCATATGGTCTGTCCTTCGTTCAAGGGCAGACCATTAAATTTTATTATTCTATTGTAAACCAGATTTATATTATGATAGAATATTGCTGTAAAGAACAATAAGAAAGAAGTTGTAACTATGAAGCCGTTCAGTTTTTATCTGCTTACCGATACGCATTATTTTGAGCAGACGCTTGGTGCAGAAGGCAAAGCATTTGACGAATATATGAAACGCGAACAGTATTTTATGAAGGAAAGCGATGCAATTATTGAATCCGTATTCAAAAAAATTGCCGAGGATAAAGAAACGGATATTGTTATAATTCCCGGTGACCTTACAAAGAACGGAGAAAAAGAGAGCCACACAAGCTTCATCAAGCACCTTTATAAGTTGAAGGAAAGCGGTAAAAAGATATATGTAATAACCGCAGGCCACGATTACAACGAATACTCATTCGGATATAAAAATGACGAGCGTATTGTAGTTGAAGGTACCTCTTTTGATGAGCTTTACGATATGTATTATGATTTCGGATACAGTGATGCTCTTGAATTTGACAAAAGAACACATTCTTACATAACTGAAATTGTTGACGGTGTCAGAATGCTTGCAATAAACTGTGACAGCTTCAACAACCCCAAGGGTGCTATGGATGACGAGCTTATTTCCTGGGCAAAGGTACAGCTTGACAAAGCAAAAGAAGACGGCTGCTCCGTTTTTGCAATCTGCCACTACCCTGTTATCCCTTCTTTACCCGTATTCGACCTTGTAGGTGATGCTAAAATTAAGCAGTGGCGCAAGGTTGCTTCATTTCTTGCAGATAACGGCGTTGAGCTTATTCTGACAGGACATATGCATATACAAAGCATAAATGAGTATTACAGCGAAAAAGGCAACAGACTCATAGATATCTGCACCTCCTGCCTTGTCGGCAGCCCTGCAAAATACCGTAAAATAACCGTTGATGAAAAATCGGTTATGAAGGTGGAGAGTATCGGCGTTGACTGTTTTGATCAGGAATACTTTGACAAGCAGTTCGGTGACGCTATAGTCAACCGTATTTCAAACGCACTCAGCGGCGGAAAAGGCATTGTAAAGCTTCTTAAAAAGCTTGAAAAAAAGATATATAAAAAAGCTACTTTAGGAGCACTTTCACGTTTACTTTGGATAAAAATTGACAAATCACTCAGAAAGAAAAAGCTCACCGAGCTTGTCGGTGAAATCGGACTTGCAATTTTTGCAGGCGACCAGCCTTATGTTGAAGGCACGCCCGAATATGATATGATTTTCAAAGCACTTAAAAGATTCTCGTTCATTATAAAGAAATTTGAGCCAAAGCTTGAAAAAGACGGCATAAAAGTTAATCTTACCGAAATGATTATAAACACGATCGGAAATAATAAAGGCTATTCAGACCTCAATACTGAATTCATACTCAAATAAATACAGGTGATAAATATGGGATACCAAAGAGAGCTGAAAACAGACTGGAAAGCCAAGTGGATATGGCTTGATGAAGAAAAAGCAGGCAAAAACGTATGGATTTGCTTTAACAAAAAAGTAAATATCGACATAGTGCCTGACGAGCTTACCGCACGTATTGCAGCAGAAAACAAATATATGCTGTACATAAACGGTGAGTGTATTGAGCGCGAGGGCGGTCTCAAGCGAGGTCCCTCACCTACGGGCTGCTATTTTGATGAAATTGATATTGCAAAGCATCTCACCGTCGGTGATAATCTTATAAGCATACTTGTATGGTATTGGGGTAATGAAGCAAGCTACTCAAGCTCTGACGCAGGTCAGGGCGGTCTGCTTTTCGAAGCAGAAAACGGCGAACTTTCAATTATATCTGACAGCAGCTGGAGCGTTCTGAAGCACCCTGCTTTTAAAGAGGACAAAGGCAAGCTTCAGCCTAACTACAGAATACCTGAAAGCAATATTTATTTTGATGCACGCTGTGATATTGCCGACTGGAACAAAACCGATTACGATTTTTCAAGTTGGGCAAAGGCAACCGAATACGCTGAAGGCTGTGAAGGCTGCTGGGGCGAGCTTTACAGCAGAGATATCCCGATGTTCAAAGATTTCGGACTTAAGGACTATCTCAACAGCAAAGAATACGAAGGCAAAAGCTTTGCTCTCAAGAAAAAAATTACGCTCCAAGTCCCTTATAACGCACAGCTTACACCTTACCTTAAGGTTGAAGCGAAAGGCGGCAAAAAAATTGTTATCACAACCGAAAACACTCACACGGGTGCAGTTCACAGCACATATGTGACAAAAGACGGAATTCAGGAATTTGAATCTCCCGCGTGGTTTAACGGCGAGATGATAACCTACGAAATCCCGTCGGGTGTTAAAATAATCAGCCTCAAATACAGAGAAAGCGGCTATAACACAGAATTCTGCGGTGATTTCAACTGCGAAAACGCCGCTATGAATACGCTGTGGCAGAAGTCGCTTCGCACTCTCTATGTTACGATGAGAGATAATTTTATGGACTGCCCCGACAGAGAAAGAGCACAGTGGTGGGGCGACGTTACGAACGAAATGATGATGACGATGTATTCTCTTTCACTTTCGTCACACCTTCTTTACCGCAAGGGTGTCAGCACGATGCTGGCTTACATCGACCCTGCAACAAAAGTTTTACAGACAGTTGTGCCGATAAAGAACGACTATTTTGAGCTCCCCTGTCAACAGCTTGCAGGTGTAGTCGGCTTCCGGACATATTATATGTACACGGGCGACAAAGAGTTTATCAAATCTGTTTACTCTGCGGCTAAAGATTACGTAAACCTCTGGAATATCGGTGAAAACGGCCTTGTCGAACACAGAAGCGGCTCCTGGGACTGGCAGGACTGGGGCGACAAAATTGACGTTATCCCCCTTGAAAATGCTTGGTATTACTATGCTCTGTCAAGTGTTAAAAATATGGCTGAGCTGCTCGGAGATAAAGATACTGCTTCAGAATTTGACAGCAGAATAAAATCGCTTTATACAGCATATCAGACATTGTGGGACGGCAACGGATACCGCAGTAATGATAATGAGGGATATGACGACAGAGGCAACGCCGTTGCAGTGCTTTCAGGATTATGTCCCGAAGAAAATTACAGCAAAATTAAAGATATACTTTTCGGCACAAGAAACTCAAGCCCTTATATGGAATATTATGCACTCGAATCACTTTGCCGTATCGGTGAATTCGTACTTGCAGAAAAAAGAATGTGCGAAAGATACGGTGAGATGATTGAAGAAGATTACTCAACACTCTGGGAAAACTGGATCAAAAATGACGGCACGTCAAACCACGCGTGGTCAGGCGGTCCGCTTGTAATAATGAGCAAGCATATCGCAGGTATCAGGCCGCTCAGTGCAGGATACGAAAAAGCAGAAATCAGACCGCAGTATTATTTACATAATAAAATCAACTGTACTGTACCGACAATAAAAGGCTTTATAAAATTCAGCTACGAAAAGCAGAATAATAACTCAACAATAAATCTTGAATATCCCGAAGGCTGTAGAATAACGCTTTACGTACCCGAAAATGCAATGGTTACCGTAAACGGGAAGACATTTGCAGCAGACAAAACAGTATATGAATTAAAATAAAGAAAGCATCAATCTCTTACTCAGGGATTGATGCTTTTTCCTGTTGCTGTTCTTTATAGAATTTCTGCACCGATATAAACGCACCGATTACACAGTAGAGTGCATACACACCGTAAACGAGGTAAGTTGTTTCTTTGATATCAATGAAAACCATCTGAACATTGAGGAACAGACCGATTACCGCCTGCACAATCCAGAGATACGTATACTCGATATATGCGAGCATTGTAAGAATCTGCACGATAACTCCTAAAAGGAATAATATACTGTCAAGCAAAGCGTACTCGTAATTCAGGTAGTAGCAAACACCTGCAATGACTGCCCATAAAGCAAGAACGCTTACCAAAAATATAACGCGTGTTTTGATTGACATTTTTTTGAAAACAGCAGTTTTTTTATATGCATTTTTCTTCCATCTGAAAAAAGTTATAAGCTGAAGAGGGAAGCTTAAAAGTAACGCCTGCACTGCCGAAAGATAAACGCCCATATAAATATAGCATCCCGCGTATAAAAGCGAATTCATTGCTCCCATCAGCGGACCGAGACGGTTAGCCTCGGACTGAAAAGCCATAACCAAAAGCGAAATGAACAGCGGTATCATAAGGAAAAACTCCTGCTTACAGAGAATACCCGTAATAAGTATCACTATGCCCGTTATGACAATAATTATTTTTTTATAAAGCTTCATAAAAAAAGTCCTTCATTTGCAAAATCCGACTTATTTTATCACAAATATAACACGCAATCAATAGCTGTAGCAAAGTCTGCCGTAAGGTGCGGCATCACCAGAAGTATAGAACGAATACACGTCATTTTCGGTATAATTATCTGCCCATTTAAACGAGAGCGAATCGAAATCGCCGACAAGTGCTTTTGAGACAGAAAGCATAAGCTTATTGCCTTCAAAGCGGATATCGGCTTCACTGATTTTGGTAAACGTACCGTTTTGGTTAATCTCCACGGCTGTTTTACCGCCTGTTGGAGCTGTACGGTTGATGACGATATTTTCATTTATAAACAGCGTCATCCAGCTACCGCCGTCAGGTGAAGTCAGACTGTCTGCGGTTTCGACATAGAAATAGTAGTTATCCTTGTCATCCGCAACCTTCATTTTTACAATATCGTTTCTTCCTGAGTTATCCGTAACAGCGTTGCCTGCAAAGTCAACAGAGTTTCTGGGAACGGTGTCATTCACGTAATCTTTATAGACAGATGTTATTCTATCAGAATCCCACTGAGAAAACGCACTGCTGATATCAACTGTTATATTTTCGTTTCTTGATACCTTTGCTGTAGTGCCCTTGAATTTTGCGATATAATTAACCATCTGCATATAGTAGTTATCGCCGAGCACACCTGCGGAAGGCTCAACGTCACGCGAATTGTTTTCATCTGCACAGTCGACAAATATTATCGGATATCCTGCCTGAGGCGGCTGACGCTGTGCAATCCACTCATTAAATCCGGTTATAAAGATAATATCCGGATTCATTTTAAGAGCAAACTCCGACTGCTCTGCAAAATTATAGCCGTAGAGCATTGCGTTTTCAGATGTATCATTAGCTCCGTTATGCCATGAGCGAGAGCGGTCATTTGCACCGTACCACGCAGTTTTGCTGAATGTGCAGGTCTGCGAGTGCTGTGCAACAGAAACATTCATAACAGAAACTCCGTTGCTCTTGTAAAAAGACTTGTATGTAAGCGAGCGGTCAAACTCCATCCACGGGAATCCGTCATCACGTTTTTCTTCATTTGGCCACTGTGAAGTTTTAATTCTGAAGTATTCCCTAACCTCGGGTCTGATCTCACCGTCATATTCGTTACCGACAATCATAGGCTTACCATTCATATAAAACCAGAGCTTGTCAAGCTCGGGATATTTTGCCCTGAGGTCGGCATTGTTATAAATCTCGTCATAGATTCTGTTTATTGTATGAGCAGAATATGAATTGGTATAATATGCAATTTTCGGCACATTGTAGCCCTGAAGCATAAATTCATACCATACAGATATAAGTTTCTTGGCAGGTTCAGAGTATGTGAATGCATTTGTTGTATCGATAACAATAAAATCAACAGCAGCATCCGTCAGCATCTGCACATGTTTTCTGTAAATCCATTCATCACTTGCAGAGTAATAGCCAAGTAAAGGCTCACCCCAATAATGGAACTCATTTACATCACCGCCGCCTGCGGCATACCACGCTTCTTCTGAAGTGACAGCTTCAGGATGTTCTGAAACAAGCTTTGAGTTGTCAATAATCCGTGTGCTTCCGTGTTGACCGTGCCATAGGAAATAAAACACACCTACCAATTTTTCGCTCTCGCCTGCCGTGACAACACTTCTGCCAAGAGCATCAGTGCACACAAGTGAGCCGTTAACATCAATCGTATTCACTTCAGGTTTACCTGCACCGGTAAACAGATTTAACACAGTCATAAAAGCAAGCACAATTGAAGTTATTATTTTCACAAAAAAATTACTCATAGCTTTTATATCCTTTCTGCAAACAGATTACCGAGTTTTACCGTACAATCCGAATCGTAGTGAGCTGTATCAACGTCAGGCTGAGGCTCATTTTTGGTTGTAAGCCCCTCTGCGATAGTGTCGATATAAAATCTGCTATCGGCTTTTTCTGCGATAGCTTTTTTAACCTCATTAATCTCACGGTAAAGCGGCCATATTTCGGATATACCGCCGTCAATAAAAACGCAGTTTTTACAATAACTACCAAATTTCTCGGTAAAATCAGAAAGCAACGCTTCATAACGTGCAGAATAGCCCGAAACGTGTTCCTGTGTATCAGCATCACTTTCTCCCTGCATCCAGCAAAAAGCAATAATTTCGGGCAAATACTGCCTGTTTTTCAGTTCTGCTATACTTTCGCTCATTATTGCCACAAGCTCGTTATAACACCAGCCTGCTTTACGGTTATTTTCACCCTCTGCACGGGCATTTTCATCGTAGTCACCGCCACATGAAGGAGACAACCAATCGTGAAATAAATTAGTACCGCCGAACGCACATTTTACGATAAAAAACTCTTCGCCGGGATATTTACGGTCAAGAGTCTGTGCAATACCGACCTCGGGACCAAAGGTATTTTTTGAGACCTCGGTACAGCCAAAGCTTACCGGCACAAAACCGCCGCTCTTTTTATCGTGAGAAAAATAATTTATAAGTATGTTTTTATATCCGCTCATAAATCCTGCAACTGTGTCAGAATCAAAATGCCTCGGCAGATAATCGACCCAGCCGACACCTACCGCATTTGACTGACCTGCAAGCACAATGATTTTTGATTTTTTCATATGCCGCACCTCGCCGTATGGAGTTATAATAAGTATATCACATATATAAGAAAATTTCTAATATCCCACTTAAAAAAATAATCAAAATTTCACTATATGTAACAAACAAGTTAACAACAGTATTTATTATTCCAAACAAGCATTATAACTGCTTTTTACAGATTTTTATTATTGACACCACACCAAGATTAATGATAAGATAACGCAAATGCTCCGAATTACGACTTTTTCAGCCATAATCCGGGGCTTTAATTATGAAATAAAGGAGTAAATTTTTTAATGAGCAACACTAACGAAAATAAGGGCTTCAAGCTCTTACACAAACCGCCGAAGGGTAAGCTTCAGGCACTGGTACTTGTATTCTTATGGATAGCACTATGGAATGTCGTTTACGAAACAGTCCATATTCTCGGCATTATGCCTCACGAAGGTCTGCGTATAGTTAACTGGCCTTTCTTTATCAGCGTAGCTATTTTCTTCCTTCAGGAAGAGCTTTCTTACAAAGACCGCTTCCTTCACACACTCTGCGGCGGTGCAGTAGGTCTGCTCCTCGCAGCGGCAGTAAGCCTAAGTGTAAAAGCGCTTACGGGTGCCGGTCTCTCTTACCTTGCAGCTGTATGTATTCCCCTTGTATTCATAATCGGTTTGCTTATCCTTACAAGACCATTTATCCCCATGTTCTTTAACGACGTCGGTTTTGTTTATCTTATTTGCTCGTTTATTCAGAGCGATAAAATCATCCCGGACCTTCCCAGCCATATGCTTTCACTTGTACTCGGTTCAATAATACTCAACCTCGGTGCAAGCGGAATCATTACGCTTTACAAGAAGAGCAGAGCCAAGAAAGCCACAAAGAAATAAGACAAGCAAAGAAGCTGTAAAAACTTTCGTTTTTACAGCTTCTTTTAATCGCCAGGCTTTTACACCTGCAGACTCCCTTATTCTATATGGTTTTATGCGATCTTCGCTTTTTTACATCCCCTATTTTATCACCATCTGTTTTCCACATACTCGCAGAATGTGAAAAGGTCTTTTATTTCGAGCTTTGTGCCGTCATCGAGAGTTACGTCACCGTTCCATACACCGTAAACCTGGTGACAATTCATCCTGCCTATTTTCAAATCTACATCAGAATGGTTATCAAAAGTAGGCTGCATTGTCATATTGAATCTGCCGTCCTCCGATATAAATTCCCACGGCTCAAGAAATCTGCCTTTGGGGAACTTCTTAACATCTACAGCACCGATCTTATGCACCTTTCCGTCATAGAAAAGGCAGGTTTCCGTAGCGTGGCTCTCATCACCTATCGCCCAGGTTATCTCAAAGCCGAAGAGATGCTTTTCGCCCTTGTCGTCTGTTATATACTGACTGCCGCAGCCCCAATACCACACCATTTTATGTATGGTATTGACTCTGCCCCAATCGAGCGCACAAAAAGCTTTATCCTTAGTAAATTCGTAAACATAGTCGCCGACTTTAAACTTACCTTCGCACGGCATACAAACCTGCTTGGTCGTCATAAAGTACTTTGTTTTGTGACCTTCAAAAGGAAAAACGGTTGTAATGCTTTCAAGCTCTTCGGGAATTTCCATAGTAGCGGTAACTTCAACGGGTTTTCCTTTGTACTCACCCTTATACCAGAGCGTACGCTCGTTCTCTTTTGTGTGAAAGTCAAGCTCTGTTTTGCCGATTTTATCTTTATAGCGTGAGGGTGAATCGGGCTTGGAATGACAAACGTGTTTATTTGCACCTGCAAAATATGCAACGGAGTCACAAATAACCTCACCTGTTCTGAGGTTAATAAGTCTTGCCGCAGCATAGCCGCCGATATTTATGTTTGCAAAGCTGACAAGAATCTGCATTTCATCATCGGCGATAGTATAAAAATCCCACTCTTTTCTGCTGATTATACCCTTTCTGACATAGTCACGGTTATATTCAAACAGATTTTTTCTTGCCCATCCCTTTGCAAGCAAGGTGCCATCGGGGGAGAGCAAAGGTGTAGGCTCGGTATATTCGGTCTGTTTTGACTTTTCTTTCCAATCCGTAAAAGGAACGTAAGTTTTTTTCAACTCGCCGCTCATTACTTTTCTCCTCTTTTAAGTATATCAGCATTCATCTTGCCGTTATGTTTTGATATACCGATTTCTGCACTATTAAATGCTATTAATAATATTACTTTGAAAACAAAGCTGATTTTTTCAACGCTGAAGCTAAATCGCGCTCTGAAACAGGTGAAAACTCAATCAGCTCATAATGTTTTTCAGGTACACCTTCAAGCATTGAGCTTTCAATAAATATAACAGCTTTACTGCATCTGTTTTCGCCTAAGAATTCATTAACCGCTTCGATTTCTTTCTTAATTTCCGACTCAAGCAAAACACAGTCTTTTGCATCATAAGCAAACCACTCTTCTCTTTCTTTATCGAAATAAACCGAATCTGAATCATAATCACAAATAAGCAGCGTATCTTTATAAACAAAGTACCCGTATCCGGCTTCTTTAATCTGATTATTTCTGTAATACTCAACGGGAAGTTCAGCAGCTTTTACCGCATTATAAAACACTACGTATTCCGAAGAAGCACACATCCACGTGTATTTTTCGTGAGTATCCCGATAATATCGTGACTTTTTATATTTAAAATAATCCGATACAGTTTTAATCAAAAACAAAATTAAAATAATCGGTGAAAATATAATAAATAATACAGCAATAAAAAAAGTGAACAAAGCTTCACCGAATTTTTTGAAGAATAGTTTCATAGACATCATCTCTTTCCAAAACACTTCTTATTTTTCTTTATTTATTATTCTTAGAACACATCCGATAATAATTTGCAAAAACGAAATCCCAACTGAAGATAACAAAATATTTTTCCTAATAGGCTTTCTCCGGTTGTTTCGAGCAGCATTACACCACCAACAGCAAATAAAACAAGTAAAAAAATACATTCAACTGCAATAAAAACTCGAATCTTATCCTTATTAATATTTTCGTTCTTGTTTGCAAAAAGCATCATTACTAATGCATAGCCTTGTACTATAGGTTGTATTATTATTTCAGTAAATATTTCAAAAACAAAACTCATAAGCTCACCTAATAACACAATTATACTTATACATATAATAAAAATCAATAGTGTCATCGTTCAACACTAAAACAAAAGCACACCTGTTGGTGTACTTTTGTTTTGTCTGATTTTCACTTTCTGAACACAGATACAACTTTGCTTATCGCTTTGTATGCAGGTACTTCGAGCACTTTTTCGGCTTCTTTCAGCTGATTGCGTATCTCGATGCTCTGAGGACAATGGGTTTCGCATTTACCGCAACCGATACAGGCTGAAGCAGGTGCTGATTTGCCCTTGGTTGTACATTTGACATACTCTCTGAAGCCTGCAAAATTGCCGTCGGCAAAATGTCGGTTGTAAGCAGAAAAAGTACCGCTGATATTGATATTCTGAGGGCACGGCATACAGTATTCACAGCCCGTACAGCCGACCTTCATTTTAGAGTTGATAGCATTTACAACTCTTTTCAGCATCTCTTCATCGTTAGCGGTCAGTTCACCGATTTCCGTCTCTGATGCGGTCTTTATGTTATCTGCCACCATTTCATCGGAATTCATACCCGAAAGCACTACGCTGACTTCAGGCTGATTCCACAGCCAGCGAAAAGCCCACTGTGCAGGCGTATGCTGAACGGGATGTTTTAAAAATATATCCTTTGCCTCTGAAGGAAGATTATTGACAAGACGGCCGCCGCGGAGAGGCTCCATAATCATAACAGGAATTCCTTTTTCGTGCGCATGGTTGAGGCCCTTACGGCCTGCCTGAGTATGTTCATCCATATAATTGTACTGAATGAGGCACATATCCCAGTCGTAAGCATCTATAATCTTACAGAACATATCGGATTTACCGTGATATGAAAAGCCGACCTGACGGATTGCTCCGCTTTTTTTCTTATCCTCTATCCATTTTTCAATACCGATACTTTTCAGACGTTCCCAGACCTTTATATCCGCCATCATATGCATAAGATAAAAATCTATATGGTCAGTACGTAATCTTTTCAGCTGCTCATTAAAAAGCTTATCAAGTATTTCTGTGCTGCGCATAAGCTGAGGAGGAAGCTTTGTTGCGATATACACCTTATCACGGATATTATTCTTCTCAAAAATTTCGCCTATCGCAGATTCACTGCCAGGATATATGAAGGCTGTATCAAAGTAATTGACGCCGTTATTGAAAGCATTCATTACCTGACGCTCGGCATCAGCCATATTGATTCTGCCCATTTTCTTTTTGAAACGCATACATCCGAAGCCTAAAACAGAAAGCTTATTGCCGTATTTATCCTCTCGGTATTTCATGACCGACCTCCGAGCCAAACATTTTTCTATTTTATAATATAAATTATATCATATATTAATTTTATATTCAACAGAACATACATATAAAAAGCTGACTCTGCTTTAAAAACAGAGTCAGCATAAAAACTAATATTTACAAATCAGTTAACCTTAACAATCCAGTTAAGCTTGTCTTCCTTCTTACCCCACTGGATACCTGTAAGCTCATCATAAAGGAACTGAGCAACAGGACCGATCTTGGAATCATTGATAACAAGGTGCTCGTCGCCGTCGATATACTCACCTACAGGTGAAATAACAGCTGCTGTGCCTGTGCCGAAGGACTCTGTAAGCTTGCCTGCCTTGTAAGCTTCTTTGACTTCGTCAACAGAAAGCTTTCTTTCCTCAACCTTATAGCCGTTTGCCTTAAGAACCTCGATACAAGAAGCTCTTGTAACACCGGGAAGGATGTTGCCGTCTTCAAGGGTCGGAGTGATAACAACGTCGTCAATTACAAAGAATACGTTCATTGCACCTACTTCGTCGATATACTTTCTTTCAACACCGTCAAGCCAGAGAACCTGAGCATAGCCCATCTTATCAGCCTTTTCCTGACCGATAAGAGATGCAGCGTAGTTACCGCCTGCCTTAGCCATACCTGTACCGCCCTTTACGCAGCGGACATACTCTCTCTCGATATAGATCTTAACGGGATCCATACCGTTAGCGTAATATGAGCCAACGGGAGAAAGGATGATGCAGAAAATATAGCTGTGAGAAGCGTGAACACCAAGGAAAGCATCTGTTGCGATGATGAAGGGACGGATGTAAAGAGATGTTCCGTCACTGTGGGGAACCCAATCCTTATCTACATCAACAACAGCCTTGATAGCCTCAAGAGCGAGGTCGGGGTCAATACGCGGAACGCAAAGGCGGTCGCAAGTATTGTTCATTCTCTCGATATTCTTCTGAGGACGGAAAAGCTGTATGCTGCCATCAGCAACTCTGTAAGCCTTAAGACCCTCAAAAAGCTCCTGTGCATAGTGGAAAACCATTGATGACGGATCGAGAGCGAGAGGGCCGTAGGGAACGATTCTGCCGTCGTGCCAGCCCTGACCCTCATCATAATTCATTACAAACATATGGTCTGTAAAGATTTTACCGAAGCCGAGCTTGCTTTCGTCTGCGGGCTTTGCCTTGGGAGCAGTAGTTTTTTCTATTTTAAAATTGTAGCTCATTGAAAATACCTCTTTTAAATTAATCTCAATAATCATAACCGAGCTTGAGAGCTGTTTTGTTAACTTCAAGAAGGTTCTGATGACGTGCAGATACAACCTTTGACAAGGGAGCATCGATACCGTCGAAACCGAGCATCGGGACTTCTTTGAGAAGCTTACCTGTTATGATCATATTTGCAAGTGTGCTGATGCCTTTTTCGTTTGCAATCTCTGTTGCGGGAATATAGTAAACGTCAACGTCTGTTCTTTCAACCTTACGGGAAATAAGTGTTGAATCGACAAAGATCTTACCGCCCGAAACAACCTCGTTTTCGTATCTGTCAAGTGAGGGAAGGTTCATTGCAACAAGAACATCAGGATTGCTGACGATCGGTGAACCGATAGGCTCATCGCTTACGATAACACTGCAGTTTGCTGTACCGCCGCGCATTTCGGGGCCGTAGGACGGGAGCCAGGAAACCTGCTTGTTTTCAAGAAGACCCTTGTAAGCAACAAACTTACCTGCAAAAAGGATACCCTGACCGCCGAATCCGGCAAAAAGAATATTACAGCTCATATTATTTTGCCTCCTCTTCTGCATAGATATCTTTATAAACACCGAGAGGATAGTAAGGAAGCATATTTTCCTCAAGCCACTCGAGTGCTTTTACAGGTGTCATACCCCAGTTTGTAGGACAGGTTGAAACAACCTCAATAAGAGAGAAGCCTTTGCCTTCAATCTGGTTCTGGAAAGCCTTTTTGATAGCTTTCTTTGCCTTTTTTATGTTTGCGGGACTGTTGACTGCAACTCTTTCAAGATAAGCTGCACCGTCAACTTTTGAGAGAAGCTCGCAAACCTTTACGGGATAGCCGACTGTCTCAACATCTCTGCCGTAAGGAGAGGTCTGAGTAACCTGACCGGGAAGAGTTGTCGGAGCCATCTGACCGCCTGTCATACCGTAAATAGCGTTGTTAACGAAAATTACAGTGATATTCTCTCTTCTTGCTGCTGCGTGAACTGTTTCTGCAGTACCGATAGCTGCAAGGTCACCGTCACCCTGATATGTAAATACAATATTGTTTTCAGGGTCTGCACGCTTGACACCTGTTGCAACAGCCGGTGCTCTGCCGTGAGGAGCCTGAACAAAATCAACATCAAAATAATCGTAAGCCATAACGGAGCAACCAACGGGTGCTACACCGATTGTTCTGCCCTGAATACCAAGCTCGTCAATTGCTTCGGCAACAAGTCTGTGAATAATACCGTGTGTACAACCGGGGCAATAGTGGAGAGTTGCATCTGTCAATGACTTGGGTTTTTCAAATACTATAGCCATTATTTATTGCCTCCTTCATTGACTTTTTCTATCTTTGCAAGAACCTCTTCGGGAGAAGGAATCATACCGCCTACGCGGTTGCAAAGATATACGGGCTTCTTGCATTCGATAGCAAGCTGAATGTCTTCAATCATCTGACCCATATTCATTTCAACGGAAATAAATGCCTTGCACTTATCTGCAGCTGCATTAAGAACCTTGTTGGGGAACGGCCAGAGAGTGATAGGACGAATCATGCCTACCTTGATGCCCTTTGCTCTTGCTTCTACGATTGCATTCTTAGCTACACGGGCTGTAATGCCGAAAGAAACAACGCAGATTTCTGCATCTTCCATTAAGTACTCTTCGTAAAGAACTTCGTTCTCTTCTATTTCTTTATAGCGCTCATAACGCTCAAAGTTTGTCTTTTCAAGTTCTTCCGGCTTAAGGTAAAGAGAGTTGACAATGTTATGCTTTCTCTCGCCTTTTGTGCCTGTAAGTGCCCAGGGCTTATCAAATGTTTTTGCGTTGGGCTCAGGAAGCTCAACGGGCTCCATCATCTGACCCATAGTACCGTCAGCAAGAATCATAGCAGGCATTCTGTACTTATCTGCAAGATCAAATGCAGTTGAAGTAAGAGAAGCCATTTCCTGAACTGATGACGGTGCAAGAACAATCTTCTTGAAGTCGCCGTGGCTTCCGCCCTTAACTGCCTGGAAATAGTCCGACTGTGAAGGCTGGATACCGCCGAGGCCGGGGCCGCCGCGCTGAACATTGACAATAAGTGCAGGAAGATCAGAGCCTGCAAGATATGAAATACCTTCGCTCTTAAGAGATACACCCGGGCTTGATGATGATGTCATAACACGCTTACCTGTTGCGGCAACACCAAGCACCATATTTACGGCAGCAATTTCACTTTCTGCCTGAAGGAATACGCCGCCGATCTTAGGCATACGTTTTGCCATATAAGCAGCGATTTCTGTCTGAGGAGTAATAGGATAACCGAAGTAGTGCATACAGCCTGCTCTGATAGCAGCTTCAGCAATAGCCTCGTTACCTTTCATTAAAACTTTCTCACCCATTTATTTTCACCTTACCTTTCAACCGTAATTGCACAGTCAGGACACATTGTTGCACAGAAAGCGCAACCGATGCACTGACTCTCATCAACACAATGTGCAGGATGATGTCCCTTTGCATTAAGCTTTGCAGAGTCAAGCTCTACTATCTTTTTAGGACAAACTGTGACGCATAAGCCACAGCCCTTGCATACATTTTCTGCGAATGTTACTTTTGCCATTTTTTCTGCCTCCATTCAAAGAAAAAATCTTAAACTATCTTTTTTTGTAAAGTCAGCGGAAACAGATTCGGGATCTTTCCGTTGAGATTATTAACTAAATCTGCTGTTACTGTTGTCATTTTTACGGGAAGCTGAGAAATCTCACTTAACCTCTCTGCCTCGGCAACAGAACTTAAAACGTCTTCAGGAGTTGTAAGCCCACCGAGATTCGAATTGTTTACAATAGCGGTGAAGCTGATTTTGCCTGCCGCCTCTATCTCGCGCATAATTTCAATAGCATCCTCTGCTGTAGGAGTAAGGGGTCTGTACTTATTGAAAACAAAAAGCATTTCGTAATCGTTTTCGTCTTTTATGTAATCGGCGTAACGGCCTAAAGCATAAGCACCGCGGTCATCGCCGCCGATATCCATTATAGCACTTTCTCCCTGTTTGTCAAAAATCGAATAGACCTCCTGAGGCAGTGCGGGTAAATCGACATTGGATGAAGCAAACTCGGAGGATATAAGGCGTATTCCTGCCTGAGTCAGCTCATCAATACTGTCTCTTGTGCGGAAATAGGGATTGACAATATCAAGGTCTGCAACAACAACGTCTTTGCCGAGATTTTTAAGATAAAAAGCATAGTTGACTGCTATGTTTGTTTTACCCGAGCCGTAATGGCCTGCTAACAGCGTAACACGTTTGCTTTGCATCTTAAATCACCTCTTTATGAATTATAATTTGTTTCTCATTATCTTGCCGCTTGTTGTTTTGGGAAGCTCATCTCTGAACACAACAATTCGCGGATATTTGTAAGGAGCTGTTTTCGCCTTAACGTACTGCTGAATATCCTTCTTGAGCTCCTCTGTAGGCTCTGTGCCCTTGACAAGAACAATGCTTGCCTTTACAACCTGACCGCGCACCTCATCGGGAGCGGCTGAAACACCGCACTCAAGAACATAAGGAAGCTCCATAATAACACTTTCGATTTCAAACGGGCCTATACGGTAGCCTGATGACTTGATAACGTCATCAACACGGCCGACGTACCAATAGAAACCGTCTTCATCCTGCCATGCAACGTCGCCGGTGTGATAATAGCCGTCGTGCCAGACTTCTTTGGTTTTGGCTTCGTCATTGTAGTAGCCTGTGAACAGACCGCAGGGAGCACCGTCCTTGACGTTGACAACGATTTCGCCGTTTTCACCGACGGGCACTTCGTTGCCGTCGTTATCAACGAGCTTAACGTCATAAATCGGAGCAGGTTTACCCATTGAGC
The DNA here is from genome assembly GCA_017399065.1 of Clostridia bacterium. Classification (GTDB taxonomy): domain Bacteria; phylum Bacillota; class Clostridia; order Oscillospirales; family Acutalibacteraceae; genus UBA8612. The sequence continues at coordinate 55,861 of JAFQEL010000034.1, forward strand.
CGATTTTATGGTCTGCACCGGTCATATTACCGATAATCATTGTGCTTTCGGTCTGACCGAAGCCCTCGAGAATCTGAAGACCCGTTGCCTTTTCAAACTGGCGGTAAACCTCGGGGTTAAGAGCCTCACCTGCTGTTGTCATATGCTTGACAGAAGAGAAATCGTAATTCGAAATATCCTGCTTGATCATCATTCTGAGCATTGTGGGCGGTGCACAGAAGGTTGTGATATGATGCTTTGCAAACATCGGTAAGATATCTGCTGCATCAAATCTGTCAAAGTCGTAAACAAAGGTTGCTGCCTCACAAAGCCACTGGCCATATAGCTTACCCCACATTGACTTAGCCCAGCCTGTATCGGAAATTGTAAAATGAAGACCGTCAGGGTCAACATTGTGCCAATACTTTGCCGTATGGAAATGGCCTAAAGCATATTTATAGTTGTGAGCTGCAATTTTTGGATAACCTGTTGTGCCTGATGTGAAGAACATAAGCATAAGGTCGTCTCCACCTGGAGCATTCTCTCCTCTTTCGTAGTGAGTGCTGTAAAGAACTCTTTCCTCGTCGAAGTTTCTCCAGCCTTCTCTTTCACCGTTGACAATAATCTTGTGTTCAAGTGAAGGACAGGTTCTTGCAGCTAAATCTACCTGATGAGCTGTATCACCGTCTGCAGTGCAAAGAATAGCTTTGACGCCTGCAGCCTGGAAGCGGTACTCAAAGTCGTGCTCCTGAAGCTGATTCGGTGCGGGAATTGCAACAGCACCCAGCTTATTGAGACCAATCATAGCGTACCAGTACTGATAATGGCGCTTAAGAACGAGCATAACTCTGTCGCCTTTTTTGATGCCAAGGGATTTGAAATAGTTAGCTGCCTGAGCAGAGCCTTTCTTCATATCCTTGAAAGTAATACGTCTTTCGGTCTTGTCTCGTGAAATATGAAGCATTGCAAGCTTTTCCGGTTCTTTGTCTGCAAGCTCATCTACAAGGTCAAAAGCAAAATTGAAATTTTCTGTATTCTTGAACTTAATTGATGTCGGAGTACCCTTTTCATTCTCAACAACATCAACATACTTCTGGTAAATACGCTTTTTTGTATCCTTGACGGTTGACTTTGTATCCTTAACCTTCTTAGCAGGCTGAAGCTCAGGAATAGGCTCGCCCGAAGGATTAAGAACGATAGCATAGAAGGTACAGTCCTTACCGTCAACAGCAATCATGCCGTGAGGTGTAAGTGAATCGTAATAAATGCTGTCGCCGGGACCAAGGATTTCGGAATGTTCGCCGACCTGAACCTTAAGCTTACCTTCAATAACAATATCAAGCTCCTGACCGTCGTGAGATGTTAGCTCAATATCCTTATTCTGATTTTCTTCGCTGTATGTAGCTTCAACAAAAAGAGGCTCGGCAATTTTGTTCTTGAATTTTGCAGCAAGGTTGAAATATGTCATACCGTGTGCTTTTTCAATTTTCTGACCCTTACCTGCCTTTGTGAAAACGTAGTTGGTGAGCTTGGGAGTACTACCCTCGATGATACTTGTAACATCAACATTAAAAGCTAACGCACAGCGGTAGATAAAAGCAAAGTTAAGATCACTCTCGCCGTTTTCACAAGCAAGATATTCACCCTCGGAAACACCTGTTTTCTCAGCCATCTGGGCTGCGGTATATCCTTCAATTTCACGAAGCTCTCTGATTCTGGCGGCCATTTCCTTGATTTTAAAATCAAGACCCGTCATTTTCTCCATTGATTCAACCTCCTGGTTTATGGGACAAAACATAAAAACCCGTCCCAAAGATATCTTTGAGACGAGTTATATATAACCCGCGGTACCACTCAAATTGCAGTAATAACTGCCACTCTCAAGGTCTGTCAACCTCTATGCATTAACGCAGCAATCACGGAGAGGTTCTACTGAGCACAAACGCCGTTCTTCCTCCCGGCTCAGAAACTACAAACAACAGAAACCTTGCTATGACTTGCACCGACCGTCATTTCTCTATAAAGCTTGGTATACTGTGCCCTTTTCTTCAACGCCTTTACTATTCAACTTTCTCAAAGATACCACAACTGTTTTGAAAAGTCAATACATTATTTAATATATATTATATATTAAAGCTTGTTTCTCATAATTTTACCGCTGATTGTTTTCGGGAGCTCATCTCTGAAAACAACAATTCTCGGATATTTATAAGGAGCCGTATTTTTCTTGACGTATTCCTGAATCTCTTTCTTGAGTTCCTCTGTCGGCTCAGTACCCTTGGTAAGAACAATGCTTGCCTTGACAACCTGACCGCGGACCTCATCGGGAGCAGCTGAAACACCGCACTCAAGAACATACGGAAGCTCCATAATAACGTTTTCTATTTCGAACGGACCGATACGATAGCCCGATGACTTGATAACGTCATCAACACGGCCGACATACCAGAGATATCCGTCTTCATCACGCCAAGCAGTATCACCTGTATGATAAAGGCCGTCGTGCATAGCCTCACCGGTTTTTTCTTCATCGACTTCACAGCCTTTATAGTAGCCAAGGAACAGTCCACACGCATTTTTATCGCCCAACCTTACAACAATTTCGCCTGTTTCACCGTCTGCAACAGACCTGCCGTCAGGATCGACAACATCGATATTATAAAGAGGTGTAGGTCTACCCATAGCACCGATTTTGATCTTTGAGCCATTAAGGTTTGCAATTGACAGAGTAGTTTCAGTCTGACCGAATCCCTCGTGAATTCTGAGACCCGTTACCTTTTCGAACTGCTTGAAAACCTCCGGATTAAGAGCTTCACCTGCCGTAGTTGCGTGCTTTATTGAGGACAAATCGTACTGTGAAATATCCTGCTTGATAAGCATTCTGTACATTGTGGGAGGTGCACAGAATGTTGTGATGTTGTATTTTGCAAACATAGGAAGAATCTTCGAAGCATCAAAACGCTCGAAGTCATAAACAAACACACAGCCCTCGCAAAGCCACTGTCCGTAGAGTTTACCCCACAGTGCTTTACCCCAGCCTGTTTCTGAAATCGTGAAATGGACACCGTCACGCTGTACACAGTGCCAATATTTTGCTGTAATAAAATGACCAAGAGGATACTTGTGGCTGTGAGCAGCAATTTTCGGATAGCCTGTTGTACCTGAGGTGAAGAGCATAATCATCGGGTCATCACCGCAGGCAGCATCTGCTTCACGGACAAAACGTCTGCTGAAAAGGCCGAACTCCTCATCGAAATTATGCCAGCCCTCTTTTGAGCCGTTAGCAACAATTTTGGTTTTAAGAGTAGGACAATTTTTTTGAGCCTCGTCTATATAATCTGTTGCCTTACCGTCTGCAGTAACTACAACTGCACTTACACCTGCTGCATTGAAGCGGTATTCATAGTCGTGCACAACAAGCTGATTTGTTGCAGGAATCGCAATCGCACCGAGCTTATGGAGGCCGAGAATAGCAAACCAGAACTGATAGTTACGCTTAAGCACAAGAAGAACTCTGTCACCCTTCTTGATACCTAAAGATTTAAAGTAGTTAGCTGCCTGAGAGGAATATTCTTTCATTTCCTTGAAAGTAAATTTGCGTTCTGTCATATCGTCTGAAATATGAATCATCGCGAGCTTCTCAGGATATGTTCTGCCGATTTTATCAATAACGTCAAATGCAAAGTTAAAGCTGTCTTCGTAATTGAACTCAATGCTGTTACAGACACCGTTTTCATCAACAGTTGTTTTGATGAATTTGTCACAGATAAGCTTATCTTCTGCAGTAGATTTACCTGTATTGACAGTGCTCATATGGTTATCTGCAAGCTTCTCATCCTCCGCCATAACCATAGCAAGGAAAAGACAATCTTCACCGTCAACAGCTATCATACCGTGAGGAATAGAGCTGTTGTAGAATATACTGTCGCCCTCGTGAAGAATTTCAACGTGCTCACCTACCTGAACCTTAAGAGCACCCTTTACAACAAGATCAAACTCCTGACCGGAGTGAGTTGTAACCTCAATAGGCTTTGACTGAAGCTCACTGGAATACTCGTATTTTACCCAGTAGGGATTGGCGAGCTTATTTTTAAACTTGGGAGCAAGGTTCTGAATAAGAATACCTTCTTCATTCGCTGTTACCTGACCCTGTCCGCGTCTTGTAACATTATAGGTTGTGAGCTTTGCACTCTGACCCTCAAGAATGTCTGTAAGCTCAACGCCAAAAGCCAATGCGCACTTATGAACAAATGAGAAAGGCATATCCTCCATACCGTTTTCGTATGCAAGATATTCTTCGATACTTACGCCTGTTTTATCAGCCATTTCAATATCTGATAAATTATAAATGTCGCGGAGCTCTTTAATTCGCTCGGCCACCTCTACCAGTTTGTTTTCATAAGAATTGTTAAGCATAATCTCACCCTTTCAGGAAAAATAAATTTAAAAAATTCAAAAAAAAACGCCCCAAAAAGAAATTCAACATTTCTCTTTGAGACGAATTATAAAATCCGCGGTACCACTCAAATTGCAAGCAAAGCCTGCCGCTCAGGGGTCTATCAACCCTTTTGCACTAACGCAGCATTCTCGGAAGAAGCCTACTGGGAAACCGTTCGGTTCTTCAACTCGGAAGGGATAGGTTATTAAAACAAGGTACTGTTGGCTCGCAGCAACCGCCAACTCTCTGAAAGTCCATAGTTTCAACCGTCTTCGTCATAGTTTTTACTTGAGATATGAAATTTGGATAAATAATATCACAATGTAATTTTGGTGTCAATAGTTTTTTAAAAAATTTTTTCAAAGCGATTTTGTTATATTAATGTATAAAAAACAGTTGACAAAATATAATTTTAGTGATATTATTTTTGCATATTTTTTATATTTGTTAAATGCTACGAAGGAATTACGTCTTTTTGGTACGGCAGTTCAGAGAGTTGACGGCAGGTGCAAGTCAATCTGTTACAAAAATTCGGTCTCGTTCCGGAGCAGAGCTCCCCAACCGCTTACGGCATGTAAGGAGCTACGGACGCCCCGTTATCATGGCTACAGGCTTTTTAGAGCCTTAATGAGTGACTGCTTTTGCAGTAACCGGGGTGGTACCGCGGATTTTGAAATTCGTCCCTGAGGTCATATTACAGTGACCTCAGGGCTTTTATTTATTAAAGAATATTAAACAATATTATTCCGAAAGGATGAGCGAAATGAGAAAAATCATTATTGCAGACCGTACAGTGGTTCTTAAATCACAGTCAAAGGACACATCTCTAAGCTTTAAAGAAAAAGTTGAAATCGCAAGACTTCTCGAAAGTGCAAAGGTTCAGGTTGTAGAATTTCCTGCGATTGAAAACGTTAAAATTGATACTCTGCTACTCAAAACAATCTGTGCATTTCTGAAAAACAGCACAATGAGTGTATGCACAGGAATGACCGAGGAGGGTGTAACAAACGCATGGAATGCTATTTCTTCTGCATCAAACCCCCGCCTTTCCGTTGCGCTCCCCCTCTCACCTGTTCAGATGGAATATGTCTGCCACAAAAAGGCACCGAAAATGCTTGAGCTTATCACTTCACTTATTGAGAAATCAGCTTCTCTTTGCAATGACGTCGAGTTTGTTGCACTTGATGCTACAAGAGCAGAAAAAGATTTCCTTTACGAAGCAATCAACACAGCAATCAATGCAGGCGCAAAAACCGTCACAATCTGCGATGACGAAGCAGCAATGCTCCCCGATACTTTTGTAAGCTTTATTAAAAAAATAAAAGAAGATGTTCCCGCAATAAACAGCGTTAAGCTCGGTGTTATGTGCGACAATAAGAACGGTTGCTCTGCAGCAGCTTCAATGATGGCTCTTGCTGCAGGCGCAGACGAAATCAAGGCCGCCAGCGGCAAGGATCTTGGCATAGCATCACTGCTTACTGTTTCCAACATTGTAAGAAACAGCGGTGACAGACTGGGAATCAATGCTGATCTTAACTACACAGAGTTTGCAAGAATAATCTCTCAGGTTTCAAACCTAACAGACGGTAAGCCCAACGCAGATGCCGTAGGCTCTGCAGTTCCATATTCTGAGTTCAACCTTACGGAGAACGATGATGCTCAGACCGTTGCAGATGCTGTCAAGAAGCTCGGCTATGACCTCTCAGAGGATGATAACGCAAAGGTTTACGAAGCATTCAAAGCCCTTGCAAAGAAAAAGCCTGTTTCAAACAAAGAGCTCGACGCTATAGTGGCCACAAGTGCACTTCAGGTTACACCTGCATACAAGCTCATTAACTACGTTATCAACTCGGGTAACATAATAAATTCATCCGCTCAGATTACTCTTGAAAAAGATGAGCAGGAGAAAAATGCCATTGCTATCGGTGACGGTCCTATTGATGCTGCTTTCAATGCCATTGAGCAGATTCTCGGTCATCACTACGAGCTTGACGATTTCCAGATTCAGTCTGTTACCGAAGGCAGAGAAGCCGTTGGCTCAGCTATTGTAAGACTTCGTTCCAACGGCAAGCTCTATGCCGGTAAGGGTATTTCAACAGACATTATCGGTGCAAGCATCAAAGCATATATCAATGCAATCAACAAGATTATTTTTGAGGAGAACTGATAACTATGAAGCTTTCTTTTTCAACTAAGGGTTGGCACGGATATTCATGGGATGAACTCTGCAACATAGCAGAAAAACAAGGTTTCAACGGTATTGAGCTCCATAATATCAACAACTCTTCATTCAACGAAAAAAACGGTGCATTTTATTCAACCTCCGCTCAGGCAACAGTCAGAAATATGTACGAGAAGAATCTCAGAATTCCTTGTATTGACACCCTCGCAAACTCTGCCTGTGTAGAGGACAGAGAAGCTTTTACAAAAGAGCTTGATAAATGCCTTGAGATTGCCTGCACTCTTCATATCCCCTACGTACGTATTAAGGCAACTGACACAGGTGCAGATTACGACACACAGAAAAATGAGGTTATAAGCGTACTTTCAGCAATCATTCCCAAGGCTGAAAAATTAGGTGTTACAATCATCATTGAAACAGCAGGTATTTTTGCTGACACATCAAAGCTTCTTGAGGTGCTCAACACCTTTGCCTGTGACAGCCTTGCTGCTCTGTGGGACGTTTATTCAACTTACTTTATAGCAAAAGAAGAGCCTGAAATCACAATCAAAAACCTTGGTGCATACGTTAAGCACGTACACATAAAGGATGCTGTCAGTGAAGACGGTGCCCTCACCTACTGTCTTATCGGCGAAGGTGAGCTTCCGATTAACGAGGTTGTACTGTCACTCACATCTGTTAACTACAACGGTTATGCATCAATAGAATGGGATCCCAAATGGATGCCTGAGCTTGATGATATGGAGATCATCTTCTCTCACTACGTGAGCTTTATGGCTCGTTTCGGTAACACCTCAAGAGGTAAGAAAAACCTTTTCTGGAACAAAACACATACAGGTAACTACGTCTGGAAAAAGGAAACTCTTATCGAAAAGACCTTCTCACAGGTGCTTGATAAAATGGTTGAGGAATTCCCTGACCAATACGCTTTCAAATACACAACTCTCGATTACACAAGAACATATTCTCAGTTCCGCGATGACGTTGACGAGTGCTGCCGTGCATTCCTTGCTCTCGGCGTAAAGCCCGGCAGTCACGTTGCCGTATGGGCAACTAATGTTCCTCAGTGGTATATTGCTTTCTGGGCAGCAACAAAAATCGGTGCTGTTCTTGTTACAATGAACACAGCGTACAAAATTGCTGAAGCAGAGTATCTTCTCAAGCAGTCTGACACACATACACTTATTCTTATTGACGGCTGGAGAGATTCCAACTACAACGAAATAATCGGTCAGCTTTGTCCTGAGCTTGAAAACACTGTACCCGGCGAACCTCTTCATTCAAAGAGACTTCCGTTCCTCAGAAACGTTATTACAGTCGGTTTCAAGAAAAAAGGCTGCCTTACCTGGGATGAGGCTATTGCAAGAGCATCCGAAGTTCCTGTTGAAGAGGTTTACAGAATTGCAGCTAACGTTGACGTAAACGACGTATGTAATATGCAGTACACCTCAGGTACAACAGGCTTCCCCAAGGGCGTTATGCTCACTCACTACAATATCGTTAATAACGGTAAGAATATCGGCGACAGAATGGATCTTTCAACCGCTGACAGAATGATGATTCAGGTACCTATGTTCCACTGCTTCGGTATGGTTCTCGCAATGACCGCAACAATGACACACGGCGGCACAATATTCCCTCTCCCCTACTTTTCACCCAAGCCGTCTCTTGCCTGCATCAACAACGAAAGAATCACCGCATTCCACGGTGTTCCTACAATGTTTATTGCTCTGCTTGAGCATCCTGACTTCCCAAAGACTGATTTCTCATATATGAGAACAGGTATTATGGCAGGCAGCCCTTGTCCGATTTCTGTTATGCAGGACGTTGTTGACAAAATGCATATGAAAGAAATCACCATTGTTTACGGACAGACCGAAGCTTCACCGGGCTGTACAATGAGCTCAACTGATGACCCGTTGGAGGTTCGCGTTGCAACTGTCGGTCGTGCACTGCCTGAAATCGAGTGTAAGATTGTCAACCCCGAAACAGGCGAAGACTGTCCCGATGAGGTTACGGGCGAATTCGTTGCACGCGGATACAACATTATGAAGGGCTACTACAAAATGCCGAAGGCTACCGCTTCAACCATAGATAAAGACGGTTGGCTTCACACAGGCGACCTTGCCTGCAGAACTCCTGACGGCAACTACCGTATCACGGGCAGACTTAAGGATATGATTATCCGTGGCGGTGAAAACATTTATCCCAAGGAAATTGAAGAGTTTATCTACACTCATCCGAAGGTAAATGACGTTCAGGTTATCGGTGTGCCCGACGAACAGTACGGCGAAGAAATCTGTGCCTGCATTATTCTTAAAGACGGAGTTGAAATGACAATAGAAGAAATGAAGCAGTATATTATGGATAATATGGCTCGCCATAAGGTTCCGAAGTATATTGACTTTGTTGACGCTTTCCCGATGAATGCCGCAGGTAAGATACTCAAATACAAAATGCGTGAAAACGCTATTGAAAAATACGGTCTCCAGAAAGCAAACAGCGTTGAGACTGCATAATTAACCCGAAGAAAGAAGCTGTAAAAACTTTCGTTTTTACAGCTTCTTTTAATGGAATAGAAAAATTGATGAAAAACGGATAAGCCTATCAAAATCAAGGCTTTAACTTGGTTTTGCTCACCCGAAGGCGTACAAAGGTACGTCGAGCGGCAAGGTTTATTCGTAGCATAAAACATAGAATTTTACGATTTTTTGAGTCTTATTTAAATTTTTATGGGTTCGGCTTTATATGCCCACAGAACCCTTTGTTATATATTTTTATGCAGTCTTCACTTTTTTACATCCCCTTTTCAATATTTCGAACTGCTCTCATAAAAGAGCACAGCATAAAAAATTAAAAATTGATTTTCGCAATTTTCAAGTATTCAGACGGTGTCATTTTATAGAATCTTTTAAACACCGTTATAAAATAAGTCTGAGATGAGAAACCAATTTCGTTGCATATTTCTTTTTCATTAACACCATTGAGCAATAATATTTTTGCTTTCTCAAGCTTCTGCCCTAAAATGTATGTGCTCAGATTTTCATCCATTTCTTTTTTAAATATCTGCGATAAATAATCCGCTGAAATTCCGCAATAATCTGCAGCTGAAGACACACTGATTTTTCGACAGAGATTTTCGTTTATATATTTGATGCAGTTTCTTATATGCGGTGAAAACTCAGGCTGTTTCTTGTTCTTTTTCACAGCCTGTGTCAACTTTAATATTTCAATACCGAGACACATAAGTATTTCATTTTTGTCAGTGAACGAATCAATCGTTTTAATTACTCTGTCTGAAAATTCATAGGCTTTTGCTTCATTAAGTCCACCCTGAATAGCATATCGGGTTGCAAGAGTAATTGTGCTGACTGCCATATATTTATGCTGCATCAACTCATTGTCAGACATTTTGCCCATAACAATAAGGGAATCAAGATTTTTAATCTGCATCATCAATGAATCAATATCGCCTTGCTGAACACAGGAAAACAAACGGATTTCTGCACTGTACGGCGTGTGCTTCTCAAGAGTGTTTTTCTCTATTGTCTTAACGGTTACAAGTTCGCCGATATTCATTGAATCACATCTTTTCTTTCAGCTTTTTCATTTCTTTTCTTAAACGATTATTACATAAGACTTCCCAAAGCGGCATAATCAGACCACCGCTCAGTCGGCAATGTGCTTCATTCATCGCACCGTAATATGCAACTCTGAAATCCGCATATTCGGATAGTTTATATTTTTGGTTGTATGTATCATATAAACCGTAGGCATCGCCCCACATATTACGAAGCTGGAACAAGTCATATTCTCTCTCTGCCCACATACAGGCACAAGGGTCAATAAAAGCTGTGAGTTTTATTGTTTTGGATTCAGCCATTATGTTCATTATATTGAGGTCGCTGTGAATGAGAACAGGAGATGAGTTTTCTTCGGGAAGATTATTAAAAATTTCAGTTGCTTCACAGAGAAGTTTTAAATTCTTCTTGCTGAACTTTCCTTTTTCGCTCAATTCTTTCAGACCGGCAAGCCAAGGCTCCTGCTTTTCTTTTTTGTAATATTCGAGCCAGGTATCATATTTGGGATTTGATAATTCACCGAATTTATCGTTTGTAACACAGTGCCATTCAAGCATACCCGAAACAACATCATCAGCAAATTTTTGTTTCTGACTCTTGTTTTTTAACAAGAACAACGGATTTAATACATTTTGTCCATAAACAAAGCTCATAGCTAAAATCGCCGTTTCTTCATCTTCATATGTAAAAAGAACTTTCGGCATTTCTACACTTGTGTTTGCAGAGAGAATATTGAGCTGCTGAGCTTCGTCGTACTGTGAACCCTGAATTCTGTATGCTTTGACGGCGATTGTTTCACCGTTAGAAAGAGATGTTTTGTAAACTCTTCCGTAACTGCCACCACCGATAAATTTAATATCCTTAACTTTTTCATTGAGATTTTTTAAAACAAGTTCAGGTATTATCGGTAATATATGTTTGTTGCCGTTATCGAGAATTTTCATCGCTGTTCCTCCGTTATTCTTCTTTTAACAATTTGGTATGCGGTTTTGCTTTCGGGTAAAAACGAAAACAATTGGAAGCAATGGCACATACCTTCAAATTTATGAAGCTCGGCATCAACGCAAATGGATTTCAGTTTTTCATAAACTCTGTCGTTATCGCTTTCATCAAGCTCCGCAGTTCCGCAAATAAGAGTAACCTTGGGAAAATTTTCAAAACTGCCGAACAAGGGTGAAATATAGGGGTCTGTTCTGTCAACATTCAAAACGTACTTTGATATCCTTCTGAGCAGGTAAAGGTTATCTTCAATCTTTTTATGCTTTGCGATTCCGTAAAACGGATCTTTATATGCGTTAGTAATTCTTGAATCACCGCTTGATGTTGCATCTGCCCACAGCGAAAAACAGACAATGTGATTCGGCATGGGATAACCGTTATCACGAAGCCACAAGGATGATGTCATTGCAAGGGTTGCACCTGCGCTGTCACCAATGATAACAATATCGGAATTATTGATACCATCATCGAGCAGATGAAGATATACTTTTACAACATCGTGCATCTGCGACGGAAGCTGATGCTCGGGAAATCTGCCGTAGTCAACATTTATTATCGATGCACCGCAGAAAATATTGCTGTATTTTTCGGCGAGTCTGCGGTAAAAATCATTAAGTTTGATTTTGAATCCTCCGCCGTGAATCATAAGTATAACTTTTTCTGTTTTGCAATTACGGTTTATTAGCTTTTCATATTTCACACCGTCGGTTGTATGTTTTGAATGGATAAAGTTTTTTGAGGGCTTGTATTTTGATTTTTTATCCTTCGTCAGCTTTGCCGCACTGTCGGACAGCTTTGAACTGTCGGATAACGGCGAATGAAAAATCAAACGCAATGTTGACATAAATATTCTCGATGTCAGAGATTGCATAACATCACCCGTCTTTCTGTTAAAAATCTTATCATAAAATTTTTAGCAATTCAATAATTACGAGATTTTCATATCTGCAAATCAAAATAATCAAGGAAAATTTAATACATATTTTGTCAAGCACTCTTAAAAAGCAAAAGAAGAACCACCCTGACTTTCAGGATGATTCTTCTTTTTATTCTTATTAGCAATCGGAAATCAAGATTATTTCTTTATCGCGAACCTTCATTTCAAAAGTCTTTTTCACGTCTGTGCAGGACGTTGCAACGCAAAGATTATAATCGCCGTTGTGCATACCCCAAACCATACGGCGGTCATAGTAGCAGAACGCTTCATTTGTAACCGGTATGCTAACCTGTACCTTTTCGCCTTTTTTAAGCTCAACGCGCTTATATGCTTTAAGCTCCTTTAAAGGCATTACAACGTCGCAATTTATACCCGACAGATAAACCTGAACGACCTCTGCACCGTCAAAATCGCCTGTGTTTTCTACGGTAAGATTTATAACTACGCCTTCCTCTGAAGTTGCACATTCAATACCGTCAAGCTTAAAGCTTGTATAGCTCAGACCGTAGCCGAACGGATAGAGCGGAGAACCGTCATTTTCAATATATCCGTAGCCTCTTCCCGAAGGCTTCATTGAATAGAAAAGAGGAAGCTGTCCGACAGATCTCGGGAAGGTTATGGGAAGCTTACCGCTCGGACAAACATCACCGAAAAGTATTTCGCATATAGCCTGCGCACCCTGCTCCCCCGGAAACCAAGCCTCCAGAACAGCACCGCAGCCGTCAAGCCAGCTGCTCATATCTACAGGCGAACCGTTGAGAAGAACTACCGCAGAATTAGAATTGACCGCCGTCATCCTGCGTATACTCTCCTCCTGATCTGTTGTGACGGTAAATTCAATTTTGCCTACGATAACCGCATTGTCATCCTTCTGCACCGTACGTGTCACTCCCGGCAATCGGATATCGGAGCGGTCAAGGCCCTCACCTTCTACAAGTGCCGTCATATATATTGCCGCATCACACTCAGCCGCAACCTGCTCAATACATTCATCATCTGCAAAAATGACCTCAGCAACACCGTCAAGGTATTCTCTGAGATATTGCAACGGAGTTTTTGCATCCTCAGCCGTCCACTTAACCTCAAACGGACCTGAATAATTTTCGCCGACCGGGAAAACGTCTGCACCCATACCGAACACGGCAAGCTTTTTGATCTTATTTTTATTTAAGGGTAAAACACCGTCGTTTTTCAAAAGAACCATAGATCTTCGTGCCGTCTCGAGAGCCAGCTTCTTGTGCTCCTCACAGCGCACAAGCCTTTGAGCCTCGTCTCTGTCAGCAAAGGGCTTATCCATAAGACCGATGCTGTATTTTGCAGTCAGCACACGCATAAGTGCACGGTCTATATCAGCTTCATCAATCCAGCCTTCTTTGTATGCAGTCATAAGATCATCATAAGAATTCTGAGGCAGATCAACATCCATACCTGCTTTTAAGCTTGCCGCCTGAGCTTTCCACTCTGTGTCATAAAGTCTATGAGCTTCCCAGACACCCTCAACTGAATTATAATCGGAAACAACAAAGCCCTCAAAGCCCCACTCATTACGCAGAATATCTGTAAGTAGCTTTTCGTTGCAGGTACACGGAACACCGTCCCAACTGTTGTATGCAGCCATAATGGACATAGCACCGCCCTGCTTGATGCATTTCTCAAACGGCTTTAGATACACCTCACGCATTGTTCGCTCACAGGTTTCGGAAACGTTAGAATCTCTTCCGCCATAGGAATAGTTATCTGCATAATGCTTTGGTGTCGCAATAACGCCATTCTTCTGCAGACCTCTGCAGATTGCTGCACCCATATCGGAATTAATAAGCACGTCTTCGCCGAAGCTTTCGATAGTTCTGCCCCAACGGCAATCACGAACTACATTTACAACCGGAGTGAGAGCCTGTCTTACACCGACTACTGCACATTCCTTACCGATGACATCTCCTATTTGCTCAACCAACTCATCGTCAAACATCGAAGCCATACCTATAGGCTGAGGGAAACAGGTAGCCATTCCCCACTGTGCTCCGTGAAGTGCCTCAGCGTGTTCAATAGGAGGAACAGCCTGCGAATTGCACTCCATACTGCGGCGTATATCTCTGTTAATTTCGTCTGTTACCTCTGCAGGCGAGACCGGTTCACCCCTATGCTCGTGCAAAAAATGACCGGGATTGCGAAAATTGCCGAATTTGTACATACGACGCTCTTCATAATCATCACGTATAGGATAGAGCATCTGACATGAAAGCTGACAAATTTTTTCTTCAAGCGAAAGCTTTTTTAGCAATTCTTCTGCTTTGATTTCCGGTGATTTATTCATATGACAATCTCCTTTTAACCGATTATAATATAATTGTACCATAATCATTAATATTAAATTCAGAATTATTATCTTTCTCCCACAAAGATAATAATTCAATTGTGTTTTTATCTCTCAGCCAACTTTGAATAACACAAACACACTTCATTTTAGGCTTGAAGTGTGTCTGTCAATTATGTGTTCTCACCACGATTTTGAACCCCATTATATCCTGATGCCTTTAAAAAATAATACGGTTCGAGAATATACGGTAATCTTCTTGTGCTGATTTCAGATTATCAATAAACTCATCATTCAAAAATATCAATAATCAGCTTGCGGATTTCAACGACTGCGATATTAAATACCTGTCGGATAACTCTTGCGATTTTTTCAAAGAAGTTTTCCGTTTCAAGCTCACCGTTCTCACCCTCGGCAGAATAACAACCAATGTTGTTGCTCGTTATTTTGTTGCCGTAAAAATCTGTCATACAGTCATCCTTAACCTTAAAGCCTGCACCGATTAACGGTGAGCCCTCTGCAAGCTGATATGCTTTTATCGGGTCGTCACCGTCCGCAAAGCCCGGAAGAGTGTTTAATGCATCTCTATCAAATGACGGGTTAAATGTGTTGTAATAACAGTTGTTGGCAAAAACATTGTTTGAATCCTTCATTTCGCTGTTAACGTAATAAAACTTATGTCCATCTTTAAAAACAATAATATTGTTCGCAAACAATGAATCATAAATCTGAGTCATCTGAAACTCAGGACAATTGATTATCGTGTTATTGTAAAAACTAAAATTCCATTCACCGTCAGACACACCGATTTTGTTTCTGCCCTGATTGTCATTGACGGACAGACAGTATCTTACCGTGTTGCCTCTGTTGCCTCCACTGGCAGGGTTGTTGCACATAAAACGCATATTATCGTGCGAGTAAATATATTCGTATGTACAGTTGTATGAGCCGTGGTCAAAATCAACCGTCATTCCGTCACCATAGTTTTTCTGTCCTGCTATTTCACAGTAGCTGAAAGTGCAGTTTGATGAATAATGAGTCCACATTGCAGCAGTAAAATACAGAATTTTTCCATTTTCATCAAGACCGACTCCCTGACAACAGTCAATAGCACGGCAATGTGTTACAAGTGCTCCGTCACAACCTTCGAGAACAACGGCTTCGCCGTCCATATTATAAAATTCACAGTTTTTAACAAGTGCATTCTTGTTCAGGTCCTGAGAGCCTGTGAAAAAAATACCGTTGCCAACATCATATATTTTACAGTTTACAGCCTGAAAATCATTAACAGGATAAGCTGAGCCGCCGTAGCGTTTGATAACAATCGCCGCTCTGCCCGAAATCGGACCTTCTGTATAATTGTCACGAGTGGTCACTGTGTAATTCTGCATATCGTGGAATTCGCAGTTTTCTATTTTGACACCCTTTGATTCTTTTGTAACTCCGTCAACCCAGATACCTCCGCCATTGTGAGCTGTAATTTCAAAGCCCGAAACAGTTACATAGGAGCAATCAAAAAGCTTCATGACCGCATCTCTGGCATCGGTGTTGAGATGTGGCTTTTCTCCCTCGCCGTAAGATGAGATAATAATGGGACTATCCTGAGTACCCGAACACGCAAGCGTAAGAGTGCAATCATATTTTCCTCCTGATTTAAAGAGAACTTTATCGCCTGCTCCAAGAGTTAATGATTTGATATTGTCAACAGTTTTCCATGCATTAGCTTCGGACAAGCCGTTGTTTTCATCATCACCTGACATACTGTCAATATAGTAAGTTGTTCCTGCAGCAAACACAAATGGTGTTACGCTCAGGATAATTAAAACAGAAAGAATTGCAGATATTATCTTTTTCATAACAATACCTCCTTAATTATGATAAGTAATTATAACATTGAAATACAGAAAATACAATAAACAAAAAGAAAACCGCTGACATAAATAATTGAAAACAAATGTGGTGTCATCGGTGAGAGCCATTCAAAGCACATAAGAGAAGAAACCACTCGGTTGAGTGGTTTCTTCTCTTGTCATTCGTGTCCGAAAAAGAACTGGTCAAAAACCTGATTTTCTTTAATATTTTATATTAAAATGAATATTTTTCAAACTCCAATGGTGTTGCATTAAATTTCTTAATAAAAAACTCGTTTATATAAAAAGCCGGTTTGCTAGTTACTTGTATCTGCTCAACTCGCAGAATAATTGATTCATTGAAATCATCTACTATTATTTTATATGAATATTTCATATTATACATAGTAAATGTAATAACTGAACAATCGTCATTTAAAGAATATTCTAATACATCATTGATATTGCGTATTTTCAGCTGTGAATAAAATACTTCCTTTGTAATCTCAATACGAAACACAAATTTTCTCATAAAAGTATCGTAGTTAACAATACCATTCAATAATTTATTCTGTCGAAACATAGGCTTGAAAATAATATAAAGAGCGATAGGAATAACAACTAAAACAAATATTATAACAAAAATATAGATATATTTTTCCATATAATCACCGCCTTTAAGTATATTTTAGCATAAAAGCGGCGATAAATCAATGCGAAGCATTGTATATCATCATTGCGAAAGGTTTTGATACACGCTAAAGCGTGATGATATACAGTCCTGACGGACTGATGAGATACAACACGGCAATGCCGTGTTGATGATATGCCATTGCTTTCGCAATGGATAAAAAAAGAACGAAGCAATCGCTTCGTTCTTTTTTGGGTATTTTGAACTTAATGACACGAATGAAATGTGCCTGAAAACTTGATTATTTTAATATGATTATTTATTTTTGAGTTTTTTATTTTGATATACCAATCCAACTAAATTATAAGCCACATAGCAAATGATAGATAAAAAACAAAAACTTAAAAGTACCATATAGAAAATATTTAATTCTTCTAAAAACTTTTCTATATTAATTACAGCACTAATAGCTAATGGTGCGAACAAAAGAAAGAAAAGAATGATTCCAAAAACAACTTTTTTGAAAAGATAATGTTGTATAATAATATCTCTGTTGTCAGATTGCTCAGTAAGTTCTTCTTGTTTTGTAATTCTGAATACACTTGTTCCGCTCAAACTCTCTAAAAGAGTTCCTTTTATTTGATTGGCACCAAAGTTTTGAACTAATGAATTTTCAATTATATTCATATTCAGTTTTTCTCTTGTAATAGAATATGTTAAAAAATACTGCACCGTTTTTGGCTTCGATTTAACAAACTCAAAACAACGCAAACCTTTAATTTTATTTAATCGCCAACCACTTTTCTCTAAAGCAGTAAGTTGTTTTTCTATTTCTTCAAATTTCCATATTGGTTGAAAAAATCTTTTCTTCATTTCATCACCGCCTTGGGTATATTATAGCATAAAAGCGGCAGTAAATCAATGCGTAGCATTGTATCTCATCAATTACACAGGAATTGCATATCATCAACTTCGTTAGAAGTTGTATATCATCATTGCGAAAGCTTTTTGATACACGCTAACGCGTGATGATATACAGTCCTGACGGACTGATGAGATACAACACGGCAATGCCGTGTTGATGATATGCCATTGCTTTCGCAATGGATAAAAAAAGAACGAAGCAATCGCTTCGTTCTTTTTTGGCGCCCCAAACAGGACTCGAACCTGTGACAATATCGGTCAGAAATATTGTCGCGCTGCTTCGCTTGAAGCGCTCGCATCGCTCTGTATTTCTTCCTCTTCTCGGCTCACTTCATCCGCCACCGGCGGCGTGAGCCTGCGAAGCAATTAACAGCCGACGCGTCTGCCGAAACACGGTTACACAATTTGAATCCGATTAAAGAACAAAAAGAAAACGACCACTTATTGGTGGTCGTTTTCTTTTTGGCGCCCCAAACAGGACTCGAACCTGTGACACCGCGGTTAACAGCCGCGTGCTCTACCGACTGAGCTATTAGGGCATTTAAGCGTTTAGCCTAAGCTAAACTATATATAATCAGCAAAAGCTGATGTTAGCAAACCAGCCGGACTATGGAGTCCGGCTTTTGTGTTGGCGTCGACCTATCTTCCCGGGCGGTGACCCACCAAGTATTTTCGGCACGATTGAGCTTAACTACCGTGTTCGGAATGGGAACGGGTGGACCCTCAATGTCATAAACACCAACTCGTTATGCACATATAGCACATAACCTAAAATTCAAAGCCGTAGCATTTGAAATGGTGACCCGTAGCGGATTCGAACCGCTGTTGCCGGCGTGAGAGG
>JAFQEL010000035.1 GCA_017399065.1 Clostridia bacterium
CAAGAGAATAGGTATGGCAAGAACCGTTCAGGTAAGATGCAACGGTGTTTATTCCTACAAAATCACAGACCCGCTTCTTTTCTATACAAAGATTGCAGGCAACGTTGATGACGAATACAGACGCGAAGAAATTGATATGCAGCTCAAGACAGAGTTTATCTCTGCGCTTCAGCCTGCATTTGCAAGACTTACAGAGCTTGAGCTTCGCCCTGCACAGATTCCTGCACACACAGCTGAGCTTAAAGACGCCATGAATGCGGCACTCAAAACAGAATGGACAGACCGCAGAGGTATTTCTGTCGAGTCCATCGCGCTCAATCCCATTACCCTCACAGATGAGGATATGAAAAAGATTACGCAGATGGAAGATGCCGCAACAATGGGCTCTAACCCGTTTATGATGGCAGGCAGAATGACCGATGCACAAGCAAATGCAATGGAAGCAGCGGCAAGCAACCCCAACGGTGCAATGAACGGCTTTATGGGCTTCAATATGGCTATGGGTGCAAACGGCGGCTTCAATGCTGCACAGATGTATCAGACAGGTGTACAGCAGCAACAGCAGTTTGCTCAACAGCAGCAGGCAGCACCTGCACCGGCAGCACCTGCACAGGGAAGTTGGAAATGCACCTGCGGAGCAACAGTCAGCGGTAAATTCTGCACGGAATGCGGAGCAAAGAAGCCAGAAGCAGAGGGTTGGACCTGTGCTTGCGGAGCAGTAAACAAAGATAAGTTCTGTCCCAACTGCGGACAGAAGAAGCCCGAGGGTGCACCGCTTTACCAGTGTGACAAATGCGGCTTTAAGCCCGAAGACCCCCACAATCCCCCGAAGTTCTGCCCCGAATGCGGCGACAGATTCGACGAAAACGATATAAAATAAAAGCTTCCTAATAAGGAGGAAACCGAAATGGAGCTTATGACATATAAGTGTCCTAATTGCGGCGGTGCGATCACCTTTGAAAGCGATGAGCAGGAGTTTAAATGTGAATACTGCGACAGCGTTTTTACCAAAGAACAGCTCAGCGAATATGACGAATTACTTCGCAGCAGCGCTCAGCCCGAAAACACTCAGACTATCGAAGAATTTGATTGGAACACAACCGCTAATGACTCAACACTTGAAAATGTCAACACGTATATCTGTCAGTACTGCGGTGCACAGGTAATCACCGATAAAACAACTGCCGCTACCGAATGCCCGTACTGCAACAGCCCGATAATCATTGCTCCGCAGCTTTCGGGCGGACTTCGACCCGACGTTGTAATTCCGTTTAAAATACAAAAAGAGCAGGCTGAAAAAGCGCTGCAGGATTTTTATAAAGGCAAGCTGTTTTTGCCAAAGGAATTCAAAAATGGCAACAGAATCAAAGAGATCAAGGGTGTTTATATTCCCTTCTGGCTGTTCGACTGCAGTGTCGGCGCAAACTTAACCTACAATGCAACAAGGGTAACGCATTGGCGCGATTCGAACTACGAATACACCAAGACTGACAGATACAAAATATGGCGCTCGGGAAGTCTCAGCTTTGAAAAGATTCCCGCTGACGCATCTTCTAAAATGGACGATGCATATATGGATGCGATTGAGCCGTTCAACTATGCGGAGCTGATTGATTTTGATGCAGCATATCTTTCCGGTTATATGGCTGACAGATACGATGTAACTCTTGAGCAGAATACCCCACGCATCAACAGCCGTATCGAAGCCACAACGCTTGACGCATTCAGACAGACAATAAGCGGATATACAGGCGTAACACCCGACACCAAAAATATCGGTTTATACAACGGCAAAGCAAAATACGCACTTCTGCCCGTATGGATTCTGAACACAAAATACAAAGACAAGACTTATACCTTTGCAATGAACGGTCAGACCGGTAAGTTAGTCGGCAGTCTGCCCGTAGACAAGAAAAAATACTGGGGTATGTTTGCAGGTATTGCCGCAGGTCTGGCGGCAATAAGTCAGCTCTTCGTGTTTATGGGAGGGTGAGTATATGAAAAAATTTATTATCTTCACATTAACCCTGTTGCTTTTATCAACCCTTGCCCTGCCCTGCTTTGCTCAGGTTGATTCACCGTATATTATTGACGATGCTGACCTGCTCAGTGACTATGATGAACAGTATCTGCTAACAAGCATTGAAAATCTTCAGAACGAATACGGATACGATATAGTAATCCACACCACCTACAGCACGTACGGCAAAGACATCGCCGGCTACTGCGACGATTACTACGACAACGGCGGCTATGCTGAAGACGGTCTGATATTCGTAATAAATATGGGTGAACGGGATTACTTCACAAGCACCTGCGGCACTCTTGTAGATTTACTGCCTTATTATCAAATTGAAGATATATGCACGAGCGTAACTCCGTATCTGTCAAGCGGTGATTATTTCACAGCATTCAATAATTACCTGAACGGACTCAACTCTTATTTCGCCTATACTCAAGACGGCTACATTCCGCCCGACGTACATTATGACGAAATATACGGCGAATATGACGAATACGAATACGATTATGGTTACGAAGATTCAGCTTCTTTTTCATTGTCTGACTTTTTTAAAGCAGAAATAGTTGTAATTATCATTTCTGTTGCGGTCGCATTCATTATAGTCACCGTACTCAAGAAAAAGATGAACACTGCCGTAAAACAGCGTAACGCCGATAACTATATGGTAAACGGCAGCTTTAATCTGAGCAACAGCCGCGACGTGCTCGTCAGCAGTAATATAGTTAAAAGACCCATACCAAAAAACAATAACCATACCGGCTCCCGACCGGGCGGCGGTGTCGGAGGAGGAGTAAGAGTATCCTCCGGCGGCGTAAGACACGGCGGCGGTGGCGGAAAATTTTAAAACAAAACACAGCGGTTTTGTTCAAGAAAACATTTTCGAATAAAGATACAATAGTGTTGCAAATGAAGTTTTTTGCAACACTATTGTAATATAAGGAGATGTTACTATGGAAAACACTGAGCTTATTTTAAATGCTGTAAATTATGCAAAACAAAACGCGACCGATAACGGAATAACCGTTGAGACGGTTGCAAAAAACGCTGGCTTTTCGATCGACTATTTCAGCCGCATTTTTCTTGCTCACACAGGCTTTACGGTTAATGCGTATATCGGTTATATACGTTTGAAACAAGGTGCATTTCTGCTTCGCACAACGGATAAATCGATACTTGATATTGCACTTGAAGTCGGCTATGACTCACACGAGGGATTCACAAAAGCATTCAAGAAATACTATAACATTACCCCAAGCGAATACCGTACCGAGAACCAAAACAGAATTATGTGCTTAGGTGAGATAACAGACAAAACCTTTGCCAATCGTTTTGTACATAATAACCCTGATTTTAAGATTGTTGATTCAGACGAAGTTATTGATTTTCTTCTCGAAAAGGACGCAAAGCGTTATGGATATTTCTGCACAACAATCAAATATTGCGGTCTTACAACCGTTGCACCTAAGGGCAAGTATGAAAAAGGATTTATCGGCATAGGTGACGATTGCAAAGGCGGCTGTTATCTTGAAATGCAGACAGATGATTTTATGCTGTTGACTGATTGGATAAAACGTTTTCCGCAGAGAAAAACTTTTTATTCAGACAAAAGCGAAGCTGAAATCAAAGAATTTTTACATTTTTACGGTATAACAGAAGAGCTGAAAACTACACCTCAGGCATTATATTTAGGTGAGCCTTATGAAGTTACGCCTCCTGAAAATATAAACATAAGACTGCTCACCCCAAAAGATAAAAAAGCTATAACAAAATGGGCAAACGGCAGAAAAGACGGGTATGTAAAGCATTTGCTTAACGAGCAGGATTATCTTGACAAAAACAACCTTGAATACGGTGTTTTTGATAAAGATAGTCTTATTGCCGTTGCAGGGTGCGGTATTGATGAAGTTCACGGAATAAGACTGAATAATTGCTGCTCAATACGATTTGCCGACGGTAAAGAGAATAATAAACTGTATCAAGTAATTTTTAAATTTGTCACCAATGATATTCTTTCAAAAGGTGCCTTGCCTTTTGACGATATACAGTACGGCGATTACGCAAAATCTCACGGCAATTTTCAATCTACCGATTACGGTTATAAGATAGTTAACAGAAGATTTGATATACTATAAAAACGACCTGCTTCACCAGAGTGTGAAGCAGGTCATTTATTATTTTCTTTTATACGGCTTTTTTTCGTCTGTTATGCCGGCAAGATAATCCATACTTGTATCAAGCGCTAACGCTATACGTTTACACTGCTCAAAAGTATAGTATCTTTTGCCGTTTTCGATTTTTGAATAATCACTCTGATCTATTCCGGTTAAAAACTGCATTTGTATTTGAGTCAAACCTTTTTCTTTTCTCAATTCTTTTAATCTGTTCACAATAATCACCAAAATAATTATGGCATATTGACCTATTGACATTAGGGTGAAATTGACCTATAATATTATTATACTACAACACCTGATATTAATTTTAGCAACAGAATCATCACAAAAAACAGTACTGTTTATAAAAGCAGAGGAGATGATTGATATGAAATAAGCGATAAAACAATTCACATTTTAGGTCAAGTAAATGAATCAGTTAACAAATTTTATTAAGAGGTGAAAAATATGGTAATTGCATTAGACATTTTTGTAAGAGCTATCACAGCTTTAGCCGTATCAATTTTTGGAATCATAGGAAATTTAGGCAATATCGGCGATATACATGTTGAAAAGCCCATCAAAGAAATGACCGTAACTTTTGAAAATGAACGAGACTATTATGATTATATCGATGATGCAAGCAACCTTATAAGCGAAGGAAATGAGGAAGACGGTTATACATACAGCATCTACAAAGATTCGTTCGCAACTATTGAATACACCAATGTTCATTCACAAAAGCTGACATTTCCCAGTCACCTGGGCGGATATAAGGTTATAGGTGTAAACTATATAGGCTACAGCTTTTTTGTAGAAGATGTTGTCTTCCCCGATGAAATAGAGTTTATAACCTGTGAATTCGGCAAATTCGTAAACCTGAAAAATGTATCGCTACCATCAATGCTCAAGTTCATAACCTACGGAGCATTTGACCGTTGCAGACAACTTAAGGAATTGACAGTTCCTGAATCAATTGATTTTATTCCTGCAACTTTATGTGGCGAATGTTACAACTTGAAAACAGTAAAAATGGGAAGTAACGTTAAAACAATCGAAGGTTTCGCATTTGCATGGTGCAAATCTTTGGAGAATATTGTTTTACCCGAAACTGTAAAAGAAATCCAGACTCAGGCTTTTGATGACTGTGTGAGTTTGAAAACCATAAATCTGCCTAACTCCCTCGAAATTATCGGGTTTGCTGCTTTCCTGGATTGTAAGAATCTTAAAATTGACAGTTTACCCGATAACCTTAAAAAGATCGACGATTTTGCTTTCCAAAACTGTAAAAATCTCGAAGAACTCTATATCCCCAACAGCGTCACAAAAATAGGCAACAGGGCTTTTAGTGGCTGTAATAACCTGACGATTGTTACATCGTCAGACTATGTTATCGAGTATGCAAAAGCCAACAACATTGACTACAGAGTAGTCTAAAGTTAAAAATTTACAAGTCTTTTATTTCAAACAGTACGCTACATTAAAAAGGACATAAATCAGTAGAACAATAAACTTAAAACAACCTGCTTCGAAAATTACCGAAGCAGGTTGTTTTTGTTGTTACTGTTCTTCTGTATAAAAGCAATCGAATTGCCATTTTATCGGATTCTCTGAAATATACTGAGCTATTTTCTCATAATCACTGTCATCACGGATAATATGGTCATGATATCCTCTTTGCCAGATATTTACAAATCCGTATTCATTATGTATCTTTTTTGATACATTCATTTTTATATATCCGAAAAGCTGTGAAATTACAGACCTGCCGTGTAGGGGCGATTCACGAATCGCCCCTACAACATGTGATAACGTACATTTTCTGTTATACGTACATATCGTTAAAAAATATGCACCCGGTGTACTGTAATCATAATTTTGTAATCGCAGACGTTTTCTTTTAGGTAAAGCATTTTCTTCTGCCATTTCATCACCTGTCTATATAATTAATCCAGCTGTGCGATTTCGTGATAAAGGTCGGCATATCTGCCGCCCATTGCAAGAAGCTCTTCGTGTGTGCCGCGCTCGACGATTCTGCCGTTCTCAAGCACCATAATTGCGTTTGCGGTGCGCACGGTTGAAAGTCTGTGGGCAATTACAAACGTCGTTCTGTTCTCCATAATCGCGTCCATACCCTCGTCTATATGCCGCTCTGTACGGGTATCAACCGAGCTTGTAGCCTCGTCGAGAATAAGAATAGGTGCACGGCTGATTGCCGCACGTGCAATATTGAGAAGCTGACGCTGGCCTTGCGAAAGGTTGGCACCGTCACCCTCAAGCACCGTATCGTAGCCGTTTTTAAGGTGCATTATAAACGAATGGGCAGAGGAGATTTTTGCCGCCTCTATAACCTCTTCATCGGTTGCATCAAGCCTGCCGTAGCGGATGTTTTCACGCACTGTGCCCGTAAACAGGTGCGTATCCTGCAGGACCATGGCAATATTACTGCGAAGAAGCCTACGGTCTATCTGCTCGATCGGCACTCCGTCAACAGTAATTGTACCATCACTTATATCATAAAAACGCGAAAGCAGGTTTGTAACGGTTGTTTTTCCTGCACCGGTTGAGCCGACAAAAGCAATCTTCTGACCGGGCTTTGCATAAAGCGAAATATCGTGAAGCACCGTGACTTTGGGCACATAGCCGAAACTGACGTTTTTAAGCTTGACGTGGCCTTTGATTTCACTGATATCTGCAAGCTCGCAGGTTTGCTTTTCGGGCTCTTCATCGAGCACCTCAAACACACGCTCAGCACCTGCAAGGGCAGAGAAAACGGTATTCATCTGCATTGAAATCTCATTTATCGGTCGGTTGAAGCTTCGTGTATAGTTGAGTGATATGGCAAGGCCACCTATATCAAAGCCTCTGTAAACAACAAGCAGAGCACCTATACAAGCCGTTATACCGTAGCAGACATTACAAAGCTGATGGGTAACGGGGCCCATAATGCCTGCGTTAAACTGTGCTTTGATCTGCGCTTCACAAAGCTCACTGTTGAGATATTCAAACTCCTCAACGGCAGTATCTTCGTGTTCAAAAACCTTGACAACCTTCTGACCCGAAATCATCTCTTCCGCATATCCGTTGAGCATACCGAGTGTTTTCTGCTGACGAACAAAGGCACCGCGGCTTGATTTTATAATCCGCTTACTTGCAAGAGTGAGAAGCGGAGTCATAACAATCGTAATACCGCCGAGTATCGGGTTTGTGTAAAGCATCAGCACTATAGTGCCGACAATGGTAATTGCACCCGAAACAATCTGAATAAGCGTTGTATTGAGCATTTCGCCGACGGTGTCGATATCGTTTGTAAATCGGCTCATAACGTCGCCTGCAGGGTGAGTATCAAAATAACGCACGGGTAAGGTCTGAAGCTTGGAATACAGCTCATTTCGCATTAATTTGAGAGTACGCTGTGAAACGCTGAGCATAAGTCTCTGCTGAAGCCACTGAGTCAGCACGGCAACAGCATAGACAGCAGCCATAACCGCAACACCCTTTGCAAGACCTGCCAGTCTGTCAGTTATATCCGGCTTTGCGGCATCGTAATAAAGGAATTCATTCATTATGGGACGAAGCAGATATGATGCCGCAAGAGAAGCTACAGTCTGCACAACAGAGCAAAAAAGTGCTGTAAACAGTAAAAATCTCTGCTTTGAAAGAAACCTGAGCAGACGCGACACTGTCTTACGCAGATTTTTCGGCTTACCGCCTGCACGCATTGCGTTTTCTCTTCCGCCTCTGCCTGCAACATCCATCTCTTTGCCGCCTGACTTTGCTGAGGAAGAAGAGGAATAACGCCTGATAAGGCTCTGAGCTCTGAGTTTATCCATTGCACTCATCCTCCTTATCCTTCTGCGAATAGTAAATCTCACCGTACTCCTTACAATCGGCAAGAAGCTGTTTATGAGTGCCGAAGCCCACTACCCTGCCGCCGTCGAGCACGATTATTTTATCCGCATCAATAACGGAGTTGATACGCTGGGCTATTATAATTTTTGTAACGCCTGTCAGTTCTTCACGGAATGCTTTACGGATAGAAGCATCAGTTGCAGTATCGACAGCGCTTGTAGAGTCATCGAGAATGATTATCTTCGGGCTCTTTAGCAGTGCACGCGCTATACAGAGTCGCTGCTTCTGACCACCCGAAAGGTTGGCACCGCCCCTGCCGAGGAATGTATCGTATCCGTCGGGGAATGAGCGGATAAATCCGTCTGCCTGCGCTATACGTGCGGCATGGTATATCTCTTCGTCCGTTGCGCTTTCGTTACCCCAACGAAGATTTTCAGCAACAGTGCCGGAGAAAAGTGTATTTTTCTGCAACACTACGGCAACGGCATTACGAATGTTTTTGAGCGAATAATCACGCACATCTGTACCGTCAACAAGTACAGAGCCGTCATCGGCATCATAAAGTCTCGGAACAAGCGAAACAAGAGTGGATTTGCCGCTGCCCGTTGAGCCTATAACACCGATAAGCTCACCCGACTCAATTTTAATACTTATGCTGTCGAGCACCTTTTCTTCGTTGTTTTTGAAATAACGGAAAGAAACATCTCTGAACTCAACACTGCCGCTGTTGACCGTCTTTTCTTTTTCATTTGATTTGTCATCGGCAAGGTCGATTTCAGCGTTAAGCACCTCAGAAATACGTCGGTCACTTGCCGCAGCTCTTGTACCTTGAAGTATAATATTCGCAAGAAAATTGAGGGCTGTAAGCACCTGAGAAAGGTATGTAATAAAGGCTGTAAGCGTGCCAAGCTCCATATCGCCTACCATTATCTGCTTGCCTGCAACCCAGACAACACCGAGTGTTGCGGCATTTATGGCAAATGCCGACACAGGCTGCATAAACAGCATAACCTTGAGTGCGGATGTGCTCTTTTCAACAAGGTCGGAGTTAACTGCCGCAAACTTCAGCTTTTCAAACTCTTCACGGACAAACGACTTGATAACACGCTGATTGATTACTGTTTCACCGACGTTATTGTTAAGCGTATCGAGTGCCTTCTGCATCGCAGTATATCTCGGCGAAGCGAGCTTGATAATAGCAAAAATTGTTACCGCCAGCACGGGCATCACGATAAAAATTACAAGTGCGAGCTTAGCGTTAAGCATAAACGACATTATGAGCGCACCGACAAGCATTATCGGGCTGCGGAACATACCGCGAAGCAGAGTCTGCGAGAAATTCTGCACCTGAGTGATATCGTTTGTGATACGGGTAATAAGCGAACCTGTTGTAAATTCATCGATATTATTAAACGAAAACTTCTGTATCTGCCTGAACACATCTGCCCTGACACCTGCACCGAGTCGCACCGAGCCACGCACGGCAAAGTTGGCACCGAGCACGCCCGTAATCATCATAAACAGTGCAAGCAAAGCCATAAACACACCGTTTTTAATAATATACGGCACGTCACCGTTAGCGGCACCGACATCGATAATATTTGCATTTATGTACGGCAATATAAACTCTCCGCACGCCTCAAGCACCATAAAAAACGGGCCGAGCAGAAAGCTGTACCAGTATTTTTTTGCATAGGGTTTATACTTTTTCATTTTTCCTGCCTCTTGATAAAAAATGAATAACATTATGATTTTAGACCTGTCAAAACATTTTGTCAAGAAACCGATTAATATTATTGAGATAATAAAATAAGTATGATATAATTACGATAAATAAAGTGTAAAGAAGGAAAGAGTATGAAAGCAGTTATTATAATTTTATTAGTTATTTTTGTTTTGCTCTCAGTTGCGGCAGTCTTAGCATATCTTGCCTACAACGCAGTATTCGGTAAGCGTTGCGACGGCGACGAAAGACTTAAATATTTTTCACACGAAGACTTTGAAGGGCTGAAGGCAGCACCCGTAGAGTTTCAGAATGACAAAGGTGTAACGCTCCGCGGTGCGATTTATGCAAAAACAGGTCTGCAGATACCTGAAGCATTGATAATTTTTTCACACGGTATGGGCGGCGGTCACCGCAGCTATATGACCGAAATCAACACCTTTGCACAAAACGGCTTTGCAGTTCTCGCATACGACAACACGGGCACATTCGCTTCCGACGGTGATAAGCTCGGCAGTTTCAGCCAGGGACCAAGCGACCTCTTATCCGCTATTAAGTTTGCACGCTCACATAAGGCACTGGGCAATATGAAAATACTGCTTGCAGGTCACTCATGGGGCGGCTACTCCGTATGTCAGGCACTCGGCAACGAAGAGGTAAAGGTTGACGGTGCGGTTACATTCGGTGCACCTGACAGCGGCTACCAGGTAATAGGTGCGGCTATGGGCGAAAAGCTTGCGTTTTTAATGCCGGTATTCAAGCTTGCGTTCAGAATATTAGAGGGTGAGCGTGCCATGGTACACTCATCGCAGGCACTTGTAAACGCTGAGCCGACACCTGTTCTCCTTCTTCACGGCAAGGAAGACCACCTTGTACCACCTGCTGTTTCAGCAGCAGAAAATGCAAAGGATTTGCCGCACGTAAAATCAGTTATTTTCGAGTCGAGATACCATAATGTTTACCAGACGATTGACTCTGAAATTTATATGAACGAAACCTTTGCCAAAATCAATGCAACCAAGAAAAACAAAAACGCAAGCGAAGAAGAAATCAACGCTTGCTACGATATTGACTACGAGCTTATTACAAGAGAAGACCCGTCAATTATGAATGCGGTTATAATGTTTATGAAAAAATGTATTGAGTGAGGTTAAATAAATGAAGATATTTATAGCGTCCGATATTCACGGCTCGGAGTTTTACTGCCGTAAAATGATTGGTGCATACAAGCGTGAGGAAGCAGACAAAATGCTGCTCCTCGGCGATATTCTCTATCACGGACCGAGAAATGATTTACCTGAGGGCTACGCTCCCAAGGCGGTAATTGAACTGCTCAACGCACTCAAGGACGAGATACTGTGCGTGCGCGGCAACTGCGACACTGAGGTTGACCAGATGGTGCTGGACTTCCCCGTACTTGCCGATTATGCAGTCATATTTGACGGCAACACAACAGTTTACGCAACACACGGACACGTATATAACGAGAGCAAATTACCTCCGCTCGGCAAGGGTGACATACTGCTTCACGGTCATACACACGTACCTGCGTGTAACGAGCACGAAACATACACATATATCAACCCTGGCTCGGTTTCAATACCCAAAGAAAACAGCCACCACGGATATATGATACTCGAAAACGGCGTGTTCACATGGAAAACTCTTGAGGGTGATGTTGTGAAGGCTTATTCAATTCGTAATTATTAAGATTCTTCACTTCGTTCAGGATGACACCATTTTTATATCGCTGTAAATTTGTTTATCAAAAGCTCCCTTTGAAGGGAGCTGTCACGAAGTGACTGAGGGTTGCTGTTGCTAATACATTAACATACTATTTGCAATCCTCCGTCACGGCATACGCCGTGCCATATCCTTCAGAAACATAGTCGCATTGCCTTCCTTGGAGCGTCGGCACTGCTCCTTGTTTCTCCCCCTCAACACCTCACTGTATCCGCCACAGGCGGCGTTTCGGTGCTTCGCCCTTTCAAAAGGAGGTTTTGTCAGCTTTCACATCTGTGATGTATAAAAGTTTAATATCTATTTTTCATCCCATATATTTATTACCAACACAGCACAAAACACAGATAATACCGATAACACACCGCCGCATAAGATACAAGCTATCTTGACGACGGTGTTTTCATTAATACCGCCGAATATGCTTAAAGCTGAACCGCCAAGCATAAAAGCAACGCTGAGAATCACAATAAAAACAAACAACTTTTCTTTATCCATAAAACACACCTCCGAAATTTTTACTCAATTATAAAACATTTTTAAAAATTACGCAAGTGCGTATACGCATTTGCGAATATTTTTTTAAAATATTCTTGAGGTGAAGATAAAATGGCTGTCAAGGATATGGTTGCAAAAAGATTTCGGGATATATGTAAAGAGCGAAATATCAAGACTAACGAGCTTGCAAATCTGTCAGGCGTTACGCCGTCTACTGTTTACAGTATGATGGATGAAAGACGAAGAGATGTATCGATAGTAGTTATAAAAAAGCTCTGCGACGGGCTCGATATAACGCTCGGTGAGTTTTTCGGTACAGAAGAATTTAACAACCTTGAACAAGAGATAAAATGAAAAGAAGTCGTATTGTTTATCGCAATACGACTTCTTCGCTTTTAACCTAACGCATTGATTAATTCTTCAGCCTTTGCGGAATCTGCCTTTGATGAATCAAGTTTGATTTCAAACATAACCTTTGTGCCTTCATATTTGTCGCTGAAATCTATACTGCCATCACCATTCATTATGAACTCATCAGCACTCGGGGCAATACCTTCAAAGCCAGCGATATAAATTTTCTTATCGGCAAAAGCCTCAAATCCGCTAAACTCCCAAAGATAATAAAGAACATTGTTGCGAATTGTCTTATGAACTGAAGCTCCGTCAAGTTTTAGACCGTTTACACGCCAAGGCTCATAGCCTTCAAAAAGCGGTACAAAGGTAATACTGTCATCGAAAGTTATTTCGCTTGAATCTGCTTTACGGGTTGTAATTACCACATATCTCTTTTCTGCTTCAACGGCGTTATTACCTAAGTATTCAAGCTCTTTACCTGCGGCAATGCCCTCAAGACTGAATACATATCCGCTATTTTCAACAGTCTGATTTATATTCTCTTCAGTCTGATTATCAAAAGCACTTTGAGCTTCTTCCTGCTTAAAATATGCCGCCAACTGTGACGGAGTAAGCAAACCCGAAAGTGCAAGCGCGCTGACAGCAAACAATGATATAACAGCGGCAACAATTGCAATTCTGATCGGTTTTTTCATATTTATATTTCTTCCTTTCTTTTTACGCTGAGTTTGCAATAACATATTTACCGTTTCATTTTCAAAATCACTGCTGAACTCAACACTATTCATTTGCTCTTGATATCTCTTATTTACAGCCATAAATCTCCCTCCTCTTCCAACTCTTTTTTCAATATTTTTCGTGCCCTTGCAAGCCGCGTGCCTACTGTAGCAGAAGGAATCCTGAGAATAGATGAAATCTCCTTTATCGAATATCCTTCATAATAATACAGATGTATAACTGTGCGGTATTGCACAGGTAAAGCAAGAACAGATTCCAAAAGCAAAGAGTCTGAACTGCCGATGTAAATCAACTCACTTTCACCAAGCAAATCAGTTTTTTCAGCTTTTTTAAGCATATTAAGCGATATGTTCACAGTAACTCGTAACAACCAGGCTTTTTCGTGTTCAGCATCGTTAAAACGCGGCTGTTTGGTTATCAGCTTTATAAATACTTCCTGCACTGCATCTTCGGCACTCGGCACTGATTTTAAAATTGCATATGAAGCTGAAAGAAGTCTTTTACTGTGTGTTCGAACGATTTTTTCAATATATTCATCGGTACCAAATGAACTGTTCATCACTTTCCTCCTTTCACCTAATACACAATTCTGAACGCTATTATTTTTCAAGCGACACAAAAAAATGCTGTATCAATCACGATACAGCATCTTTCATTTTATTTAACTTTAACAGTTACGATTTCAAACGGTTTTACGTTGAGAGTTACGGAGTTATTCTCAACTGCAAGAGGCTCAATTTCGTTTTCCATAAGGTCGCAGAGCACTGCACTGCTGACATTGAAGCCAAATGCAAGTTTTGCACCGTTTACGCGCTTATTCCAGCTTTCGTACATACGTACAACCGTTTCGTCGCTGTCCTCAGCCTTCTTGACGGTATCAATAACGATATTCTCGTCTGATACGCTTACAAAGCTGTAGCTTTCGGGCAGAGCACCCTCTTGCTTGCCGAGTTTGACGGCAGACATCGGGTTGTTGAGGTCGTAAGCAAGCTGTACCGTACCTGCCTGAGTATATGTACCCGAATGCGGACGCAGTGAGTAAATAAACTCGTGATGACCCTTATCGGCCTTCGGGCTGGGATGTGTTGCACACTTGAGAAGTGTGAGCTTGATTATACCGTCGTGTATATCGTGACCGTACTTACAGTCGTTGAGGATACTTACGCCGTAATCGCATTCGGAAAGGTCAGCAAACTTATGGGCACATACCTCAAACTTTGCGGCATCCCAGCTTGTGTTGGTATGTGTCGGGCGCTCAACACTGCCGAACTGGATTTCGTATGTAGCCTTGTCGGCGTTGATATCAACAGGAAATGCAGCCTTGACAAGGATATGCTCCTGATACCACTCTGCAGTTGTATCAAAATCGATTTTATCGATATCGGCATATAGCCATACCTTCTGCTCAATTACGGAATCATAGAACTTTCTTGTAATCTTAAAGCCCTTGCGTACGCCCTCGTCAAGCGTTTCAACAGCACTGACATCGTTGATTTCGTATTTCTTCTCTTTGTAATAGACAGAGATTTCCCATGCGTCATACTGTCTGGGGAAGTCCTCATAAGCCTCGATAACATTTGCGCGC
This sequence comes from Clostridia bacterium, assembly GCA_017399065.1. Taxonomy (GTDB): domain Bacteria; phylum Bacillota; class Clostridia; order Oscillospirales; family Acutalibacteraceae; genus UBA8612. The sequence continues at coordinate 14,667 of JAFQEL010000035.1, forward strand.
TCGCCTGCCTTGAGCACCTCTCTGCCGACACGCTTGTCATAGATACGGCTGATTGCATAATCATCGGCAAACTCAACAATGAAGTAAGTATTTTCAAGCTTCTTATCGCTGACAGCAACCTCGCCGTTGCTCTCGTTACCCTTTACAACCTTCCAGCCCTTTGCAGGGATATCGGTTACATAAATCTTTTCGCCGTCAACATCGACAACACCGCTGTTTGTAAATGAAAGCGGATTAAACACGGCTATACCGCCATCGGTAGCAATATTTGCGGCAATATCAGCTTGTGCGGAAGAAAGCATATCTCTGCCTGCCTTGCTGATCGCCTCATACTGCCTTGTGCTTTCCTCATAAACCTGGTAGATGGAAGAGCCGGGAATAATATCGTGGAATTGGTTGAGAAGTATGCACTCCCAGCCCTCGTTTATCTTCTCCTGCGGATATGCCTTCTTATTATAAAGGCGGTTGATCTCGCTGAAAAGCTCAGTATTCTGGTAGAGAATTTCGCACTTTCTGTTGTAACGCTTGTTGCAGGCATTTGAAGTATATGTACCTCTGTGGAACTCAAGGTAAAGCTCACCTGCCCAGTGAGGCAGCTTAGGATTATTCTCGGTACGCTGCTTTACGCGCTCGAGATAATCACCCGCAAACTCCATTTTAGTCTGAGGCATTGACGGGAAGCCGTATTTGAGTCTGTCGTGAGTTTCAAGATGACCCTGTGTGGGACCGCCGCCACCATCGCCGTGACCAAAGGTTATGATAACCTCATTGTTTATGTGCTTTTGCTGATATCTGTTCCATGTGCCCTTAACAAGAGCAGGCTCAAGCATAGCATTATATGTAGTATTGCAGTTTACGGTATTATTCTTATCGCAACGCTGTGCGGTAAGAAAGTGGGTGAAAATCTCGGTTGAGTCGATACCTTTCCACATAAATGTATCGTAAGGCATCATATTTGTTTCGTTCCAGCTGATTTTTGAAGTTACAAACTTATCAACACCGCTTTTACGCAGAATCTGCGGAAGTGCTGCAGAGTAGCCGAAAACGTCGGGCAGCCAGAGAACTTTACTGTCAACACCAAACTCTTTATTGAAGAAACGCTTGCCGAAAAGCACCTGACGGACAAGGCTCTCGCCACTTGTAAGGTTACAGTCAGCCTCAACCCACATCGCGCCTTCAACTTCCCAGCGTCCCTCTTTGACAAGCTGCTTTACATCCTCATAAACATCGGGAGCTTCTTCCTTGAGGTACTTGTAAAGCTGGGCCTGAGAGGACATAAACTTGTACTCGGGGTACTGTTTCATAAGTGCGACAACAGTTGAGAAAGAGCGAACAACCTTCTCCCTTGTCTGGTCAAGAGTCCAGAGCCACGCAACATCGATATGAGTGTGACCGATGCATATACACTTTACGTCCTGCTCACTGCAGTACTTGCCGTAAAACTCATTACGAAGGTAATCAAGAGCCTTTTGTGAGGTTGCTCTGCACTGTTCTGAGCCGGGCACGCACATATCAATCATATTAAGTGCAGTATTGATATGCATAAGTATATCGGCATACTCCTTGCTGTTTTCGTGGAGCACGCAGAGAGCATCGTAAGGCACCTTCAGATCGTAGTAAAGCTTCTTATAAAGCTCGTCCACTACAAAAATATTGCTGACTATGCTGTGTCTGCAGGTATTCATACCCGTGTAAGCATACACGTAAATCTCGTACTCATCGGCAGGCTCAAGCATAGTATAACGGTGGTTGGAATCGCAGCCGTTCATCAGCTTACCGTTGACATAAACGGTGAACTGCGGATCACGCTCAACATCTCTGTTAAAAGCATCTGTTTCAAAATAAAACTCGACTTTTTTACCCTTCATATTATCGGGCAGAGTGACTTTTTTATAGAACCAACCGTGAGCATCCTTTTCTTCGCCCCAACGGTCATACTTGCCAAAATCGATCCATTCATCTGTAACCGCAGGCGGCATCTCTGCTACGCCCTTGTATCCGCAAGGAAGATACTTAAAATCGGTAAGCTCGAGCGAATCGGAAAAAACAAGTTTCTGAATCTCCGGTAAAAATACACGGAGCTTATCAAGCAAGAAATTCAATTTGTAAACCTCCTGATTTTTGATGTTACGCACAGTTTAACACAATATATTGTAAAATTAAAGTATATGTTAACAACTTTGAGTGAAAATTTTCATATATATTTTTGTGCTGTTTTAACATAAAAGGAGGCGATTTTATGCAGCACTGTATTGCCAACCTCAGGACAAAGGAAGTAATCAATAAAAAGGACGGCTGCAGACTCGGCAGAGTATGCGACGTGGAAATAGATGCGTGCAACGGGCAGGTTGTAAATCTCGTAATATGCCGCGGCGGCAGAATGTTTTCACCGTACGCCTGCGAAAGCGACCTGCGTGTGCCGTGGTGTGACGTAGACGTTATAGGTGACGACATAATTCTCGTATGTTTTACCCCGCCTGTAGGGCCGCCGAGAGGCTGCTCAAGAAGAGGATTTTTCAGATAAAAAAGGTACGGTCGTATTAAGAGTAACATCCGGTACGCTTGCAGGTTCAAGCCTGTAGCTGACAACTGCAAGCGTACCCCCTGTTTTATCACTTGTAAATCCGAAGCCGTACCACTCGGTATCGCATCTTCTTACACCCTTTGTGTCAAAAGTCAACGGGTCTTGAACACCCAGAATACCGAAAATTTCATTTACCATTTCATTTTCAAATCCGCAGAAAGCTTTTACGGTATCGCGTGCAATTTTTTCAAACCCCTGTGATTTTTCACCCTGATACGTAACTGTCACGTTTACGAGCCGTCCCTGAGCATCCGAATACATCGACAGCTTACAGCCGTTTATATAACAGCTTTCTTTCAGCTTGTCGCCGCTGACAGTCTCTTCAATGCGGCAATCATAACCCGATTTTAACATTGAAGATATAAAATCAATGCTGTCTTTCTGACCTGTCCGCACACACGAACACAGCAGAAAAAGCGGCAGAATCATCAGTATTACAAGTGTTTTTTTCACAATTATTCCTCCTGAACAATATCGTTATAATCACCAAAATACAGTGTCTGGTCGACAATATATACATATATATGTACAATTTATAAAATATATTATTTTAGGGCTTGAAATCCTTTAATAAATAAATTAAAATATATTTATCTTGAATGAAGGATGTGGCAACTATGTTTCTTTTTCACACAGGATACAGCATTATCCCCTGCCGCATTGCCGAATTCTGCAATAAATAAAAAACGGCTGTTGCTCTTAAACAAGTGCGACAGCCTTAATCTTTTGAATTATGAGGTGCACGATTATGAAAAAAGTAGCAATCGTTATGGGCAGCGACAGCGACCTGCCGGTAGTAGGTAAGGCAATCAAAAAGCTCAGAGAGTTCGGTGTAGAGTGTGAGGCACACGTTATGTCCGCTCACAGAACTCCCGATGCAGCAGCAGATTTTTCAAAGAACGCTGCCGCAAACGGTTTCGGTGTAATCATCGCCGCAGCAGGCAAAGCCGCTCACCTTGGCGGTGTACTTGCCGCTCACACAACATTACCCGTCATCGGTATCCCCGTTAAGTCCTCTACACTCGACGGTCTCGATGCACTTCTCGCAACAGTACAGATGCCTGCAGGTATCCCCGTTGCAACAGTTGCTATTGACGGTGCAGAAAACGCTGCAATCCTCGCTGTACAGATGCTCGCACTCAGCGAGCCCTCACTCGCAGAAGCTCTTGAAAAGATGAAGAAAGATATGGCAGAGAAAGTACTCGAAAAAGATGCCGCTCTTGCCGCTCAGGTTGCTTCACTTTAATAAGGGAGGGAAACCGTTATGTCAATCCATGAAGAATGCGGTGTATTCGGTATATTCAACCGAAACCTCGAACACAACGCCGTACAGGAAACCTACCTTGCTCTTTACGCATTACAGCACCGCGGTCAGGTAAGCTGCGGTATTGCCGCCCGTAACGGCGACAATGTCGACTGTATTACAGAGCTCGGCACAGTTCCCGAAGTATTCAACAAAGACAAGCTCGCTTCACTCACCGCCTTGGGCAACGGCAACGTGGCAATCGGCCACGTTCGCTACTCCGCTCAGGGTGAGGAGGACGAAATAAACTCACAACCTATGGTTATGAGCTATGCAAAAGGCTCTATCTCAATTGTCAACAACGGCAGTCTGGTAAGCACAGCAAAGCTCAGAAAAGATCTCGAAGCAGACGGCTCTGTCTTCCAGACAAACAGCAACGCCGAAATGATAGTACACCTCATCGTACGTCACAGACTGCAGACCGAAAACATAGAGAAGGCTATCTCCCGTGCAATGGGTGAGCTTGAGGGTGCATATTCATTCATCATCATGTCACCTCACAAGCTTATCGCTGTACGCGACCCCAAGGGCTTCCGACCCTTATGCTACGGTAAGCTCGGCAATTCATATGTCGTCGCTTCCGAATCCTGTGCTATACAGAGCATCGGCGGCGAAGTAATAAGAGATATTGAGCCCGGAGAAATACTTGTAATAACAGAAGACGCAGTATACAGTAATAAAGACAACTGCGGTCAGAAAACCTCAATGTGCATATTCGAGCACGTTTATCTTGCAAGACCCGACTCTGTTATCGACGGTGCAAGCGTACACCGCTCAAGACTCAATGCAGGTAAATTTCTTGCAATCGAGCATCCCGTTGAGGCTGACGTTGTAGTTGGTGTGCCCGACTCGGGAATTGATGCCGCAATCGGCTATGCAAACGAATCCGGTATACCTTTCGGACTCGGACTTATCAAAAACCGCTATATCGGCAGAACATTCATACAGACTACACAGAGACAGCGTGAACGCTCTGTACAGATCAAGCTCAATCCCCTCGGCAACGAAATTGAAGGTAAGAGAATAGTACTTGTTGATGACTCAATCGTCAGAGGTACAACCTGTGCGAAGCTCATCAAAAAGCTCAGGGATGCGGGTGCAAAAGAAATTCATATGCGAATCTCCTCCCCCCCGTTTATAAATCCCTGCTATTTCGGCACAGACATCAGCTCGAAGGACAAGCTGATTGCCTGCAAGCTCGACATTGACGAGATTTGCCGATTCATCGGTGCTGACTCACTCGGTTACCTCAGCCTCGAATCAATGATGAAGGTTGCAGAAAGCTCCAACGTAGAATTCTGCAATGCCTGCTTCACGGGCGAATATCCCGTAGACGTTACAGGCGAAAACTTTGTCGATAAATACAGTAAGAAAATCAACTAATATAAAGGAGAGCTTTAAAGATGGAAAGTTATTCAAACAGCTACAAAGAAGCAGGCGTTGACGTAACAAAAGGTTACGAGGCCGTAAAGCTTATGAAAAAGCACGTTGAACGTACAAGAGTACCCGGTGTTGCTGACGAAATCGGCGGCTTCGGCGGTATGTTCATCCCCAACCTCACAGGCATCAGCGAGCCCGTACTTGTTTCCGGTACAGACGGTGTCGGCACAAAGCTCAAGATTGCATTTATGATGGATATTCACAACACAGTCGGTATTGACTGCGTTGCTATGTGCGCAAACGACGTTGCTTGCTCCGGCGCAAAGCCCCTCTTCTTCCTCGACTATATTTCCGTTGCAAAGAACATCCCCGAAAAGGTTGCTGCAATAGTCAGCGGCGTTGCTGACGGCTGTGTACAGGCAGGCTGTGCACTTGTAGGCGGTGAAACAGCAGAGATGCCCGGCATCTACACAAACGATGAATACGACCTTGCAGGCTTCTGCGTAGGTCTTGCAGACAGAAAAGATATCATCGACGGTAAAAATATTGCCGCAGGTGACGTACTTATCGGTGTTGAGTCCTCGGGTGTTCACTCCAACGGCTTCTCACTTGTAAGAAAGGCTTTCAATGTTTCTCCCGAAAGACTTTCAATATATGTTGACGAGCTCGGCAAGACACTCGGTGAAGAGCTTATCACTCCCACAAAGATTTATGTTAAAACAATCTCCGCTATCAAGGATGTATGTAAGATTCACGGTATATCTCACATCACAGGCGGCGGCTTCTATGAGAACATTCCGAGAATGTTCAGTGGAAACGACCTTCGCGCAAAGATTGAGCGTAAGGCTGTTCCCGTAAAGCCCATCTTCAATCTCCTTGCTTCCGAGGGTATTCCCGAGAGAGATATGTTCAACACCTTCAATATGGGTGTAGGTCTTTGCGTTGCAGTTTCTGCTGACAAGGCTGACGAAGCAGTAAGAGCAGTAAACGCAATAGGCGAAAAGGCTCACATCATCGGTGAAGTTGTCAAGGGCGACAAGGGTGTTGACATATGTTAAACATAGTTGTTCTTGTATCGGGCGGCGGTACTAATCTGCAGGCTTTGCTCGATGCCAAGGCAGCAGGTCAGATTCCGAACGGTAACTTCGTACGCGTTATTTCAAGTGCCGCAGGTGCTTACGCACTCGAGCGTGCGAAGAATGCAGGTGTACAGAGCGTTGTTGTTGAGCGCAAAGGCAAGACAGCCGAGGAATTTGAAACCGCACTTTTAGCTGAGCTTGAGGCAGCAAAGGCTGACCTTATTGTCCTTGCAGGCTTTATGACAATTCTCAGCGAAAAAATAATTGAGAAATACCCGGAAAAGATTATAAACGTTCACCCTGCTCTCATTCCCTCTTTCTGCGGCAAAGGCTTCTACGGCCTTAAGGTGCACGAGGCGGCGCTTGAGAAAGGTGTTAAGGTTACGGGTGCTACAGTGCACTTTGTAAACGAAATCCCCGACGGAGGCAGAATTATCGCACAGAAGGCGGTTGACGTACTCGACGGTGACACACCTGAAATTCTCCAACGCAGAGTTATGGAGCAGGCAGAATGGAAAATACTCCCCGCAGCAGTTGCAAAGCTGTGCGAAGAAAGAAAGTAAAATCAGGAGGTAACAAAAATGAAAAAAAGAGCACTTCTCAGTGTATCAGACAAGACAGGCATTGTCGAGTTTGCAAAAGAGCTTTACGAGCTCGGATTTGAAATAGTTTCCACAGGCGGCACAGCAAAGGCTGTTGCAGATGCAGGCATCCCCTGCACACAGGTTTCCGACATCACAGGCTTCCCCGAGTGCCTTGACGGCAGAGTAAAGACTCTTCACCCGATGGTACACGCAGGTATCCTTGCAATGCGCTCAAACCCCGAGCACATGGAGCAGCTTGAAAAGCTTGAGGTTACACCTATTGACGTTGTTGCAATCAACCTCTATCCCTTCAAGCAGACAATTCTCAAGCCCGACGTTACACTTGAGGACGCTATCGAGAATATCGACATCGGCGGCCCGACAATGATTCGTGCAGCTGCTAAAAACTGGCAGGACGTTGCTGTTATCGTTGATCCTGCAGACTACGCAACAGTTATTGAAGAGTACAAGGCCAACGGTGCACCGAGCAAGGAGACAAAGTTCAAGCTTGCAGGCAAGGTATTTGAGCACACAGCAAACTATGATTCAATGATCAATACATACCTCAGAAAGCAGCGCGGTGAAGACCCGTTTGCAAACTGCTTCACAATGACCTTCGAGAAAGTTCAGGATATGCGCTACGGCGAGAATCCGCACCAGAAGGCAGCATTCTACACAGAGGTCGGTGCAGCTGACAACGTTCTTTCCGCTGCAAAGCAGCTTCACGGCAAGGAGCTCAGCTACAACAACATCAACGATGCTAACGGTGCACTTGACATCATCAAGGAATTCGGCTTTGACGAGCCCGTTGCCGTCGGTGTTAAGCACGCTAACCCCTGCGGTGTCGGTATTGGCAAGACAATTCACGAGGCATATCTCAACGCATACAACGCTGACCCCGTTTCAATCTTCGGCGGTATTGTTGCACTCAACCGTGAGGTTGATGAGGAAACTGCTAACGAGCTTGCAAAGATTTTCCTCGAGATTATCATTGCTCCCAAGTTCTCCGAGAAGGCTCTCGAGATTCTCACAGCTAAGAAGAACATCCGTCTTCTTGAGCTTCCCAACCTTGCAGATTCCAACAAGAAGGGTCTTGTTGATATGAAGAAGGTTGCAGGCGGTCTGCTTGTTCAGGAGCTTGACACAGAGCTTCTCAACGAAGAGGATATCGTTTGCGTTACAGACAGAAAACCCACTGAGGAAGAAATGAAGCAGCTTATGTTCGTATGGAAGGTTGTAAAGCACACCAAGTCCAACGGCATTGCACTTGCAAAGGATAACGCTACAACAGGTATCGGCCCCGGCCAGACAAACCGTATCACAGCACTTGAGCTTGCTATCAAATACGCAGGTGACAAGGCTGCAGGCAGCGTTATGGGCAGTGATGCATTCTTCCCGTTTGATGACTGTGTAAAGGCAGCTCAGGCAGCAGGTATCACAGCTATCATTCAGCCGGGCGGCTCGATCCGTGACGAAGACTCGATCAAGGCTTGCAACGAAGCAGGTATCGCAATGGTATTCTGCGGTATGCGCCACTTCAAACACTGAGTGCCTCAGACGCAATGCCTCAATAAAATAGATATTGCGAGTAAAAGTGATAAAACGAGATAAGTTATATCACACCAACAAGCCGAGAGCCACGGCACCCAACGCCTCAATAAAACGGATATTCCAGGTACATTGAGGTAACGAGATAAGTTTATATCACATCAAATTACAATGTCATTCTGAGGAGTAAAACGACGAAGAATCTTAACAACACTCACATAAGATTCTTCGCTTCCGCTCAGAATGACAAAACAGAATAGATAAATATTAAACGAGCGATGAAACCGTAAAGTTTCATCGCTCGTTTTAATTTTAAAACCACCTTAACCAAAAGAATCCCGTCCAAATATCAAACGCAATAGGAGCAATAATAAATAACGCACCGGATATTAAAGGAATTATTTCATTGCCTAATGTAAGCTTCTTATCATAGGCAAATTTATGCGGATTTTTCGGGTTTACAAACAGCGTGTATTTACAGCTTTTTGAAAACTCATTCATACGCTTCGTACTGATACCGAGGTCTGTCAGCCCATAGTATTCCTTACCGTCATACACGTAAAAAAACTTTGCCTTTGTTGTATGGTATCTGACATTCAATACTCTTACAGTATCAAGAAACCAGCCGTCTACAATTTCTGTACAACGCTTCATTTGAATAATTCTCACCAAAGCCATGGCGATAAAAACAGCGCCGCTGCCGAAAAAAAACAGGTATATAATCCACATATTATCCCTCCGTTCTGTTATTATTATATCATAAAATTTTTACATTTCAAGAATGGAACGGAATTCGAATCGCTGCTGTTTAATATTTCAAGCCAAAAGTATGGTCAAAGTATTCCGGACCCGTAAATATTGCCATTACAAATCTGCCGATATTTCTGAAAGCATCGAGCATAAAACCGGGTCCACCAATCGTACCGAAACCAGGAGCAAAAAAGAAAGCAAACAAACCGAAGAAAAACTCAAGCGGCGAAACAAGCAATACTTTTCCTGCCATACCCACACCTTCAAAATATGATGTTTTTTCGTCTTTTACTTCAAAAGAAAACTTTCTTATCATATCATTAAGCTGTATCTGTATGATATACTCGCCTGCTTCCTCAGGTGTAAATTCATCAGAATTAATCTCAACGGTTTTTCCGTTAACGGTATATGTAACCACCGCTTTTTCACGCCAGGCATCTGCGTGATTACCTTCAATCGAAACGTTCACCTTTATAGGCTTACCTACCGTTGCATAGCAATAAGATTCCATATTAGAAATATCCAAAAGATTTTCATAAAGCCAATATACTTCACCTTCACACTCAACATCAAAGCCGTCTTTATATCTGTCTTTAATTCTTGAATTTGAAATTTCAACCTTTGCGCTTTTCTCACCATTAGCTCTTACAAAAGCCCCTTCGCCTACTTCAACAGCTAACACTGTCCAACAAAAGCTAACGTCAACAAACAACTGCGGATATCTGACACCGTTGTATTCAAATATTTCCATATAAACTTTATCCTTGTCAACCACAGTTACATTAACCGTTTCGGAATTCTGTTCCCTTGAATAAACTGTAACCTTTGGTGTTTCTCCGATTTCGGTATACTCACTGTTAAAGGTAACAACAACCTTATCAAGGCGCAGATAATAATCGCATGTAAAGCTTTTTTCAAGCACTTCTTCTGAATTTTCCTCCGCCGCAAAGGCTACGCTTGCAGTAGTGAAAAGAAGCACCGCACAAAGGATTACGGACATAATTTTCCTCATTGTTTTTTTCATATTTTTTTACCTCCTTTTGTTTTATACGTATTTACACTCTTTTTATGATTTTGACTACACCTGTTGCACCGTCAAGGCGGACTATATCGCCGTTTTTGACGGTTGACATAAGCCCCTCTATGCCGACAACTGCAGGAATACCTAGCTCACGCGAGATAATGGCTGTATGCGAAAGAAGCGAGCCTTTTTCGCTGACTACACCCTTTGCCTCTGCAAGCAGAAATACCCAACCGGGGTCTGTCATTTTTGTGATAAGTATTTTATCTTTGACGCTTCTCACCTGCTTTACGTCGGTTACAACGCAGGCTTCAACCTCGACCACACCGTTTGAGCAAGGCACACCGACCATTTCATCCTTTGATGAATACATAGATTACATTTCTATTATTAGTTCGGTCTCTAAAAAGTTGTTACCTTTTAAATACATTATCTCTATCTTATTATCAAAATTAACATAGTCAACAATAGGGTCTACCGTTTCAGACGCATCCTCAAGCTCTACTTCTTTTAAATACTCTCCTTTGTTAAAAATATCCTGTATTATAACACTATGCCTTCCATTATCATAATTTACAAATACAACATTCTCTTCGTATTCACCTAAAACAGAATAATATGTGTCAGATACATTCCCACTGTTAACATCACAATAAATTGTCCAACGAGTAGAAATACCCGTACCTGTTTGAACTGAAATGCTCAATAAATCCTCATTTATAACATTCACCTTAGGTTTCCTTGATACATCCTTATCACTTATGAGAATATTATCATGCCTGTCTTTGATGACATAATCATAGGTAAAATTGCCGTTATCAGTAATTTCATATAATTGGTTTATATCATAATTGCCATCACAACCAGACAAAATCACAATAAGAACATTTATTAAGCACAGGGTAATAATTAGTCTTTTTTTCATTACCTATCTCTCCTGACAGTCATTCCTCAAGGTATGACTGTTTTTCCTGCCTTACCCCACTTATTTTGATGAAATAAATAGAGTAAAGCTATATTCATCCCTATTCTACCTCAACTATATCATGAAAATATTTTTTCTTCAAGAAGGAACCGGCAGTTTCATCGCTCGTTTTATTATTCCACTTTATTGCTGTTATTTAAAAAGTTCACCTGCAAAAAACTCTTTTATAAGTTCCGGGATTGCCATTACAGGCACTTTGACAAAAAGGAAAAACGCAAAATACAACTCATTAAACAATATTGTAAAGTATGTCTTTATCCTTGTTGAAAGAGACGGTACGTCAGCAATTAAAATCTCCTCAGAAGAAATAATAACGTTACCGTCACCGTCAACAACATCAGCTCTTAAAAAATGCTGACCCGATTTGGTAGTAGTTACCAAAAACTCTTTTACGTCATATTCGCCAACTTTCATCTGAGCAACCTTTTTATCCTTGCCGTTAAGTACACGGTACCACAGTATTTTTTCTGCCCTTACATCAGGAGAATAATAATGTGCTACGTAATCAAATCCTAACTCTTTATCTTCAACAAGCTCACAAAAAGCTTCGGGCTCTTCACCGTTATAATAAAGCTTTGAATACTTAGACTCAGGGAAAGCAGGAGACCTTTCGCCGGCATATTCGATTCTGCATTCCATACCGCTTCCGGTATCCTTAAGTCTGATATTACAATCTTTTTGTTTTACATTCTTCCAATCTTCTTTACTGCCTGCATAACAGTAAGCGAGGTGCTGTCCCGGAACTCTGGTCATTTCTATATTGTATAAACTTCCCTCAATAAACTGCAAGCTTTTAGGCAAATTGATTTTACAATACTCTGTCAGATAATCACTTACGAAAGCATAATATCCTATGCTTGTGACGCCTTCTTCAACTGTAATAATATATATGTCTTCAAAATAATCGTTCCAAGGGGCTTTTTTATTATCTGACCACGCATAATACCAATCCATTTCACCCTCGCCGCTGACGACGAGCTCGCCGTCATCATAGAGAGTCCACGTGAGATTTTCACCCTGTGCACCGCAGTAGCCGCTGTCTACAACCGTTCTTGTTTCATCCGCCGCAAAGGCTACGCTTGCAGTAGTGAAAATCATCACCGCACAAAGAATTACGGATAGAATTTTCTTTAAACTTTTGTTCATTGTTTTACCTCCTTTTTTAGCCTTTGTAGGGAACGGTCTCGACCGTTCCGTTAAGCTATTGTACATTGATATAATAATAAAGCTTTAAATTTACAACGTAGAATTCACGTTTACGGTTTATTCAAGAACATAATCTTCGTAAGCAGGTCCGCCGAAAAGGGTTGTGAAAAAGCGAGGTATCATAGCAAAAGAAGCCATCAATGTCGTCGATCCTATCCAGGTTCCGAAACCCGGTATTAAAAGCAAACCAACACCAAGCACGAGATATAACGGTGTAAGAAGCAACCATTCGGCTGCATCACCAAGGCTCTTAAAATAAGAGTCAGTTTCGCTCAGAACCTCAAACTCCAATGTCCTTGCGACAACATCGCCAAGCTTCAACTCAACAACGTATCTGCCGGGCTCCTGCGGTACAAATTCGTTGGAACTTATTTCGACAGTTTTTCCGTTTACGGTATACGCAGCCGTTATTCCGCTGAGCCACATATTGCCGTATTCGTCGCTTCCAACTATTTCTACAGGCTTTCCGACTGTTGCATATTGGCACATTTTACCGGATATTAAACCTACGTTCTCTTCTACTTCAAATGCCTCAATTTCACACGAAACGCCAAAACCATAGGTTTTGTCTATTTTGTTATGCGGTATTTTAACCTTATCGCTTATTTCACCCGATTCAGTAACAAAGGCACCTTCACCGATTTCAATATCCGTTATATCGTATATATCTATTTCTGTATTTATAAGCAGCTGAGGATATCTCTCACCCTCATACTCAAAAATTTCCAATACAAATTTATCTTCTGTTACAGCAAAAGCGTATGAACCGTTATAAATTTTCACCTCGGGTTTTTCGCCTATCTGAGAATACTTACTGTCAAACGTAACAACAATAAAATCCATTGAATAATAATAATGACATCTATAACTTTTTTCGAACTCCTCAGCCGCAAAGGCTACACTGGAAGTGGTGAAAAGAAGAACAGCACAAAGAACTACGGACATAATTTTCTTAAACTTTTTGTTCATTATTTTCTTCTCCTTTTGTTATAAAAATAATATCTCTTTGGGGGGCGGAACGGTCAAAGACCGTTCCCTACGTTATCCTTCTATACGAAGTGTATATATGGTTACCAACTGAATAACTGTGTAAACCACTCTCTTATAATCGCCAGATCTGAAGCCAGTGACATCGACATAAGATAAGCAATAAGATTGAACATATAGTTATACATTTCGATCATATCGGGAATAGAATTAAAAAAAGCTAATACTTTATCCTTATAATAATCAAGCTTTTCGCCGAGTGTCATACCTTCAGTAGGATTGTCTTTTACAACAATATCGATATAGTCAAAAGCAAGTGTTTTACCTTCTAAATCAACGATTCTGAAACCAATTGTACAAGTACCCGGAGAAACAGCCTTAACTTTCGCAGTGAATATAACCGGATAATCGTCCTGTATAAACTCAACATCGCAACAAGGGTCGTTTGCATAATACTCTATTTCAAAAGGCACTCCTAACTCCGGATAGTATTCAATTGTAACTTCGGTTGTTTCACCCGGGTCAAGCTTTGTTTTCTGACCAAACTTGGTATAAATCTTAACAGAGGGTCTTTCTATCTCGTCACTCGAATACTTAGCCTGTGCACCGACAGAAAACATTGCAACCAACAAAGACATACAGAGAATCATCGAAAGAATTTTCATAATTTTTTTGTTCATTGTTTTTTTCCTCCTTTATTTTTATATAAATCCATTCCTTTTGTTTATTCGAAACGGTCAAGACCGTTCCGTTTTTGCTTTACTATCTCTCTTATTTTGTCGTTCGGTACGTCGTAAACGCCGTACCCTACGATGCCGTTCAATAAGTTCGCGTAGGGGCAACCCTGTGTGGTTGCCCGAATTAAATTTACACTCTTCTTATAATTTTAACTACACCCGTTGCACCGTCAAGGCGGACGATATCGCCGTTTTTGACAGTTGACATAAGCCCCTCTATGCCGACGACTGCAGGTATACCGAGCTCACGCGAGATAATAGCCGTATGCGAAAGAAGCGAGCCTTTTTCGCTGACTACACCCTTTGCCTCTGCAAGCAGGAAAACCCAACCGGGGTCAGTCATTTTTGTGATAAGAATTTTATCCTTTACGCTTCTCACCTGCTTGACGTCGGTTACAACACAGGCTTCGCCCTCAACCACACCGTTTGAGCAAGGTACGCCGACCATTTCATCCTTTGAGGAATACATAGAGGTCATATTGATACTGCGGTGGTTTTTATCAAAAGGCTTTGAAGCAAAGACAATACGTGAATAAGCAGGAAGAAGTGCAAACATCTCGTATTTTTCTTTTCTTCTTTGCACTGTTTCTTTCATATCATAGGGCTTTTCAGCAAGAGAATACAATTCATCAAGTGTGAGATAGAAAACGTCTCTCGTTTCGTTTATGTATCCTGCTTTTGCATATATATCACCAAGCCTTAACACAGCCTCACGCACCATACCGAAGATACGGCTGCGGTTAAGACGCTGTATTTCTCTGTTACCTATACCGAGCATACAGCGTTTACTCAGGAAGTTTGTAATCGGGTCACGCTTGAGCAGAGGCTTTTCATCGCCCTGACTTTCAAGCAAAGCGGCAAGCTTTTCTTTATCCTGCTCAAATTCGCTGATTTTGTCGTCAAACAGCTTAGATTTAGTACGGAAGGTCTCTGTCTCAAGCTTAAGCTCTTCAAGGCATCTGTCGCCATATACGTCGATATACGCCTTCCTGCGTTTTATGTATTCCTCCTCGGTCATATTTGCACGCTCGAGTGCAATTCTTATCATCTCTTTTACAGGCTTCATACTCTCAATATTTGAGATACCGGAAATATAGCTGTTTGCAATCTCCTCGTGGTTCTCATACTTTGACTTGAGGTGACTTTTGAGCAGACCCGTAAAGATAAACGCGTATGTATCGTTGAGAAGTGTTATACCCCAACAAGAAAGAAGCTTATCCTGAATCTTATCAAACAGCTCGAGAATTTCTTTTGCCGTCATTTCCTCTTCAAAGCGTGAATAAACATAGTTTTTTATTTCAATAAAACGCTCGTTGAGCTTCTTCATATTCCTCGGTGTACAGAGCAGCTCCGCAACCGTATTAAAGTAAACCGAAGCCTTTACAAACGGGTTGATTTTATTTGCACTGTCGTCGTATTCCTTATATTTAACGCCGACAAGCTCCTGCCAGACTGCAGTTATTTTCTTGCTGAAGGGCAGGAATTTCATAGCACCGTACCAGCTGTTGAGGTTATAGTAAATTCTGCCGTTAACTGTGCCGACAGTATTTTCAAGTATATCGTAGTGTTTCTTAAGCTCACGCTCATTGTGAAGCAGACGGCGGCCTGCATCCTTGAATACACCTGCAAAAACCATCTCAACAAATGAAACCGTAAGCGGTGAACTAAGACCCGGATAGCTCTCAACAATATTGCTGTTGTCAAAAAGAAGCCGATTCTTGTCACTGAGTGTTGTTATCGGTCGTGCCTGGAGAATATACAGCTCTTCATTCTCTATAGCATACTCAATATCCATATAGTCGCCGAATCGTTTGCAAATCAACTTTGCTGTATCAACAATACGGTGCACCATATAGTCGCTGAGCAAATCCTCTTTACCGTCATAATAGTAAATATCGTCGGTAAGCGAATAGTAATAAGAGGTTGTGTCTATTCTGTCGGATACAACGTTTTCGCCGAGTCCCCTGCCTGCTACTATTACACACTCATTGAGTATGCCCTGCGGATTAGCCGTAAAAACAATGCCCGAAACTTCGGAGTTGACCATGCGCTGTACGATGACATTCATCTCAAGGTTATTGATATCAAGACCTGCTTTGCTCATATAATCGAGCACGTTTTCATTATAGAGTGAGCAGACGCAGTCAACAATTCTGTCGGCAACTTCATTACGGGGCACGTTGAGAAACGTATCAAACTGACCTGCAAAGCTGTTGTCGGACGAATCCTCAACGCAAGACGATGAACGGACAGAAAAAAGCTCACCCTCAAGCTTAAGGTCACGTATATCACAAATACTCTCCTTCACGGCAGCTTTGAGAAGAGCGCTTTTTTCGGCTGAGTTTTTGCCGGCAGACCACGCAAGAGTATGCTTGATTTTACTTCGGTCAGGAACTAATTCATCAAACGAAAAAGTTTCAAACTGCGGCACCGGCAGACCTGCACCGCTCATTACTTTAAGATTTTCAATCTTACTTCCAAGTCCCATTTTTTATCCCCTCTTTGTTACCTTTCTTTAACTTTTATACCAATACAGCCATATTATACCAATAAAATATCAATTATTCAATAATTATATTCAATTTATTAAAACTTTGTTAATATTTTACAATTTTGTTCATACTTTTTCTATATGTAGAACGATATAAAAAAGTCATTCTGAACCAAGCGAAGAATGACAATGTGTACGGAACGGTCTTGACCATTCCCTAAGGTTACATATGACTTAACGGCAGGGCACCCTCTGTGATTGTTCCTGTTGAAGAATAATTGTAGGGGTCGGCGTCCTCGACGACCCGGGCTCAAAAATATAAAGTTGATTGTTTGCTGTAGCGGCGATTCACGAATCGCCCGCCGTAAAAGAGATATGCCGTTAAACAACCTCCTTTTCAAAGGCTGTGGCACGGCGTGAGCCGTGACGGAGGATTGCAAAATCTACAACAATTTTTATCTGTGCCGTAGGGGTCGTTGCCCACAATGACCCTTTATAAAACGTAAAATGCTTTTACAAAACATCCTTTTGACAAACAAATCTACAGCGATAAAAAAACGTCATCCTGAGTGAAACGAAGGATCTTAAAACACGTTAAGATTCTTCGCTAACACTCAGAATGACATTTAAGTTCATTTTAAAATAATTGCGAATTGCGCATTACGAATTGCGAATTGTAATTATGTTGACACTGTAAATTCCGTTGTTGTCCACGTATA